>DASXTQ010000024.1:0-20598 GCA_036505295.1 Candidatus Eiseniibacteriota bacterium | reverse complement strand
GCCGATCTAGGCACGGGGCTTCCGACGTTCTCGATCGTGGGATTGCCCGACGCGGCGGTGCGTGAAAGCCGCGAGCGCGTCCTCGCCGCTTTCCGAAACTGCGGGTTCGAATTCCCGGCTCGAAAGATCACGGTCAATCTGGCGCCCGCGCACGTCAGGAAGGAGGGCGCGCGCTTCGACCTTCCGATCGCGGTCGCGCTCCTTCTCGCGTCCGGGCAGGTTCCGCGCGGGGCGTCGCTTACGGACGGGGTCTTCGTGGGCGAGCTGGCGCTCGATGGGACGCTTCGCGGGGTTCGCGGAATTCTCGCGGTCATGGCGGCCGCCAAACGGGAGGGTCGCGGCCCGGTTTGGATTCCGCGCGAGAACGCGCGGGAAGCCGCCGCGATCGGCGGGATTTCGTGCCGGACCCTGGGCTCCCTTCGGGAGCTTCGCGGGGACGACGCGCCGGATGATGGGGAACGGGGAGGATGGAGCACCCGCGGGGAGTCCTCCGATCACGCCGCAGGGGCCGAGGTGACCGCCGCCCTCCTTCCGGATCTAGCGGAGGTCCGCGGACAAGCCGTCGCCCGGCGAGCGCTCGAAGTGGCGGCCGCGGGCGGTCACAACATCCTCTTCATTGGGCCGCCGGGCTCCGGGAAAACGATGCTTGCCAGCCGACTGCCCGGGATCCTGCCTCCGCTCGCGCGGGAAGAGGCGGTCGAGGTGAGCACCATCCACTCGGTGGCCGGCCGTCTCCCGCCCGGCTCCGGGCTGATCCTCGAGCCCCCGTTTCGCTCGCCGCACCACACCATCTCGGACGCGGGTCTCGTCGGGGGCGGCCGTGGGCCCTTCCCGGGGGAGGTGAGCCTGGCGCACCGAGGAGTCCTCTTCCTGGACGAGCTGCCCGAGTTTCACCGGAACGCGCTCGAAGCGTTGCGGCAGCCGCTCGAGGAGGGCTACGTCTCGATCGCTCGCGCGGGGGGCGTGACCGTGTTTCCCGCGGCATTCTCGCTCGTGGCAGCGATGAATCCATGCCCGTGTGGGTTTCGAGGCGATCCGCGGCGCGCGTGCCGTTGCCCCCCGGCCTCGGTGACACGCTACTGGTCCAAGGTGTCCGGGCCCATCCTCGACCGCATCGACCTGATCCTCGAGGTCCCGGCGGTTCCCATGGACGACCTCTTTGCGCGAGAGACGGGAGAACCGTCGGCCGCTGTGCGCGAGCGCGTGGTCCGCGCACGCTCCGCCGCGGCGGCGCGCTCGCCATCCGACGCGAGGAATGCCGCGCTGACCGCAAGAGAATTGGGACGGGTCGCGCCGCTCGACACGAATTCCCGGCTGCTCCTCAGGCGCGCGGCGGAGACGTATCGAATCACCGCCCGCGGCGCCATTCGCGTGCGGCGGGTGGCCCGGACGATTGCCGATCTGGCCGGCTCGGGGAGCGTGCGCGCGGAGCACGTCGCCGAGGCGCTGCAGTACCGGATGCCCTGTGGCGTTTGATCTGGCCGCCCCCGCACTCTCCTCGAGGGAAAATCGAAGACTTGACACGAAGGGGAAGGGTGCCTCGCGTAAGCGCCACAACCACTTAGGGGCCCGGGTAGAAAAACATCGCTCGACGTGTCGAATTCGCGGAGCATCGTTCGTTGTACATGTAGAGCGAGGGTTGACACCCGGTCGATACCGGCCGGAGCCGGCCCCTCAAACCCGAAACCAGAAGGAGACAGTGCGATGCGATTCATGGTGATCGTCAAGGCCGACAAGAACTCGGAGACGGGGATCCTCCCGGACAAGAGAATCCTCACGGAGATGGGGAAGTTCAACGAAGAGCTGGCGAAAGCGGGCGTGATGCTCGCCGGCGAGGGGCTCCAGGCGAGCTCGAAGGGCGCGCGCGTCAGGTTCTCCAAGGGGAAGCGAACCGTGATCGACGGACCCTTCACCGAGGCGAAGGAGCTGATCGCCGGGTTCTGGCTCTGGAAGGTGAATTCGAAAGAAGAAGCGATCGAGTGGCTCAAGCGCGCCCCGTTCGAGGACACCGAGGTCGAGATTCGCCAGGTGTTCGAATCGGAAGACTTCGGTGCCGAGTTCACCCCCGAGCTCCGGGACCAAGAGGAGCGCGTGCGGGCGAAAATCGCCTCGAAACGGTAAGGAGACGCAACGATGCGGTTCATGATCATAGTCAAGGCCACCAAGGACTCGGAAGCTGGCGTCATGCCGGAGGAGAAGCTGATCGCCGCAATGGCGGAGTACCACGAGGATCTCCAGAAGGCAGGCGTGCTGCTCGACGCCTCTGGACTCAAGCCCAGCTCGACAGGCTGGCGCGTCAAGTATTCCGGAGGGAAGCGGACCACGCTCGACGGGCCCTTTACAGAAGCGAAGGAGCTCATCGCCGGCTACACGCTCATCCAGGTGAAGTCCAAGGAAGAGGCTGTGGAATGGGCGCGGCGCTTCCCCAACCCCGCCGTCGACGGGAAGGAAGGCGAGATTGAAATCCGCCAGCTGTTCGAGCTGGAGGACTTCGGTCCCAGCGAGGCGGTGGAGCGCTTCCGCGAGATGGGAATCGCGGGGAGGAAATAAGCGGGATCGACCCGGCTGCGGCTTCGAAATCGCGGCCGGGCTCGAGGAAGATCATCGATTGGAAAGGAGTCCAGGATGCAAAAGATTGCCCCGTGTTTATGGTTCAACAACAAGGCCGAAGAGGCCGCGAATTTCTATGTGTCGATTTTCAAGAATTCCAAGATCGGAAGCATCGCCCGCTATGGAGAAGAAGGGGCCAAAGCCTCGGGGATACCGAAGGGAACGGTCATGATGGTCACCTTCCAGCTGGACGGGCAAGATTTCATGGCGCTGAACGGCGGCCCCCAATTCTCCTTTTCGCCGGCCATATCGCTTGTCGTGCATTGCAAGACGCAGCAAGAAATCGATGAGCTGTGGGAGAAACTCTCCGAAGGCGGAGCCAAGGAAGTATGCGGCTGGCTCAGGGACAGGTACGGCCTGTCCTGGCAGATCGTTCCCGTTGCCTTGGGCGAGATGATGCAAGACAAGGACTCCGAGAAAACGGAGAGGGTCATGAAGGCAATGCTTCAGATGAAGAAGATTGACATAGAGACGCTGAAGCAAGCGTATGCGGCAGTAAACGTTTAGAGGGGTAGGAATGAAGCACACGGGCACGCGCATCGGCTCCGCGGCAGACTCCGCGGCAAGGCCTTGCGCTGAGGAATTGAAGATGGTGTGATCGTTAGCCGTGACGGCTACCGACACCCATCGAGCGATCGACGCAGTCTGGAGGATTGAGTCGCCGAGGCTCATCGCCGGTCTCGCGCGGATTGTGCGTGACGTCGGTCTCGCCGAGGAGCTCGCGCAGGACGCTCTCGTCGTAGCCCTCGAGAAGTGGCCTGGGTCGGGCGTCCCGGACAACCCGGGCGCCTGGCTCATGGCAACCGCGAAGCATCGCGCGATCGACCTGCTTCGTAGAAGCAAGATGCTCGAGCGCAAGCACGAGGACCTGGCTCGCGAGATCGAGGCCCGGCAGGAGGCGGCCGTGCCGGATCTCGACGCAGCGATCGACGATGATATAGGCGACGACCTTCTGCGCCTCATGTTCACGGCCTGCCACCCGGTTCTCTCCACCGAGGGGCGCGTCGCCCTCACGCTCCGCCTGCTCGGGGGCCTGACGACCGGCGAGATCGCGCGCGCGTTCCTCGTCCCCGAGCCGACCATCGCTCAGCGAATCGTTCGGGCCAAGCGGACCCTCGCCGAGGCGCGCGTCCCCTTCGAAGTTCCCCGCGGGGCCGATCGAGCCGCCCGTCTGTCGTCTGTGCTCGAGGTGATCTACCTCGTGTACAACGAGGGCTACTCGGCAACCGCCGGTGACGACTGGATGCGGCCCGCGCTCTGCGAGGACGCGCTACGACTCGGCCGAGTTCTGGCCGGGCTCACGCCTCATGACCCGGAGGTCCACGGCCTCGTCGCCCTCATGGAGATCCAGTCGTCGCGTTTGGGGGCGCGCACGGGCCCTTCGGGAGAGCCCGTCCTGCTGCTCGATCAAGACCGCGCGCGCTGGGATCAGCTCCTCATCCGTCGCGGTCTCGCGGCGCTCGCACATGCCGAGGAGCTCGGCGGCGCGGAAGGGCCGTACGCGCTCCAGGCCTCGATCGCCGCCTGCCACGCGAGGGCGCGCACCCCGGCGGAAACGGACTGGGCGAGCATCGTGGGATTCTACGGGGCGCTTGCGCGGCTCATGTCGTCCCCGGTCGTGGAGCTGAATCGTGCGGTTGCCCTCGCGATGCTGTTCGGACCGGCGGCCGGTCTCGAGATCGTGGATGCGCTGACCTCGGAGCCGTCGCTCGAGGGCTACCACCTCTTGCCGAGCGTGCGGGGCGATCTGCTCGCGAAGCTCGGCCGTTCCGACGAGGCCCGCGCAGAGTTCGAGCGCGCGGCGGCCCTCACGCGCAACGCCCGCGAGCGCGAGCTGCTCCTCGGGCGCGCCGGCGCGTGCGCACGCGGATCTTCGCCGTAGGTCCTGTGAGGCCGGCGGCGCGTTTGGGCGTCAGTAGAGGGCAGACGCGTCCGTGCCTGGTCCGATCCGGCCAGCGCATCTCTCGAGGCCGCTTCAGCATCGACTTTTCCGGGGTGCCGGGGGGAGAACCGGGTTGACTTCGGGGTATAGAGCCGATAGCGTTGCGGCGTTGATGCCCGCTACCCACAAACATCCATGACCCAAGACTTCCACCGATCAAGGACGAGAGTTGCCTGGTGCGGCCTCATCGCCGTGACCCTTCTGACCGCCGCAGGGTGGGCGCGGGCGGACTCGAAGAAAAGCCCGAATCCAGCCGTCGCGGCACCGCCGGCGGCGGCCACCCCCCTCCGATCGGTTTCCATCGAAGAAGCGCTTCAGCTAACGAAGAAATCGCCGAAAGATCCAAATGCCTACTTGGCGCTCGGCGGCGCTTACCGCCGCGCCGGCCGTTTTGACGACGCGGTGGAGGCGTTCAAGAAGATGGTGTTGCTCGAGCCCAAGAGTTCTACCGCCCACGGGAGTCTCGGGGCGGTGTACATGGACCTGAAACGCCCGGACGATGCAGAGCGCGAATTCCAAAGGGCCCTCCGGCTGAATCCGAGGGATCCAGCGGCTCATTTCAACCTCGGGAATCTCTACCTCTCGAAAGGTCGCCGTGACGATGCACTTGGAGAGTTCCGAAAGGCGACCGAGCTGAAGTACCCGCTTCCCGATGCCTGGGTCAACTACGCGCTCATCCAGGGGGAGCTGGGGAAGCCGGAAGAGGCGTCCGCCGCATTCAAGAAGGCGCTCGAGATCGATTCGACGAACGTCCGGGCGTTAACGAACCTGGGCAACGTGCTCTACTCGCTCCAGAGGATCCCGGAAGCGACCGCGCTGTACCGCAAAGCGCTCAAATACGACCCCAAAAGCCAGGAAGCCAACTACAACCTTGGTGTCGCCTTCGCCGACGCACAGATCTACAAGCAGGCGCTCTCCTACTGGAAACGGGTCGTGGAGATCGATTCCACGTCCGAGGTCGGCGGGAACGCGAAGAGCAGCATTCAAGTCCTCGAGGACTTTCTTAAGGCGCAGGGTACTGGTTCCGCCCCCGCGGGCGCAGCTTCGGAGAGGCATTAGTCTCCGTCGCTCCCGAGAACCTGGCTTTTGCCATGTCCCTAGGAGGCACGGACTCATGCTGACGCGCTCCTCTCGAACCACCCAGGCACTCGTGCTCCCGGCTTGTCTTCTTTTCTTCGCGGGCTGCGCCTCGCACGGGCGCCCGAGCATCGCCCCCGATTCGAGTCCCGGGCAGACGGCCCCCCGAGGGCTCTCGCGGCAGCAGGAAGCGCGTCGCCAAGCCGAGCTAGGGAACGAGTTCCTCAAGCGCGGGCAGTACGACGAGGCGGAGCACGCGTTTCGCTTGGCGCTCGAGGCGGATCCGGGCTCCCTGGAAGCGCTCTCGGGTCTCGGCCGGGTCGGGGTCCAGCGCGGACGGTACTCCGAGGCCCTGCCGCTTCTGGAGCGCGCGACGAAGGTCTCCAGCCAGATCGTCTCGGCGTTCATGGCGCTCGGCGATGCCTATGCGGCTACCGGGGACCAGGAGCGGGCCGCCGCCACGTACCGCCAAGCGGTCGCGCTGTCCCCGATGGATCTCGACGCGCGGCTCTCCCTCGCCCGATCGCTGACCGAGGTCGGGGAGTACCAGGAGGCCGAAGAGATCTGCTCGCGATCCATGCGGATTGCCCGTGACGATCCCGTCAAGCTGTCACGTGTCTATCAGGAGACCGGGGAAGTCTATTCGCGGCAGGGGAAAAGCCCCGCCGCCATGTCCGCCTACTACAAGGCGTCCGAGCTCAATCCGCGTGATCCCGGGGTGACCCGCGGGCTCGCGACCTGCGCCATCCGCGCGGGGCTCTATGCCGAAGCGGCGGCGGCATATACGAAACTCTTACAATTGGCGCCGCTCGATTTGGAGGCGAAGAAGCAGCTGGGATGGGTAAACTTCAAGCTGGAGCGTTACCCGCTCGCGATCAGCCATTACGAGGCGATTCGGGACTCGCTCGGGACGGTCGATCGGTACTATCTCGCGCAGGCGTATGCGAATTCGAACAAGCCGGACCGCGCGGTCGAGCAGTACCGGGAGGTGGTGCGGCGGGACAAGGACAACTACAAGGGGGTGTACTGCAACATGGCGTACGCTTACTACGAAGCAAACCGCTACGAAAGCGTGATCAAGATCGTCCACGAAGGGCTGGAGGCCGATAGCGCAAGTGGCTGCCTGCACTTCTGCTGGGCTCAGGCGCTCGACAAACTGGGCCGGCACGCAGACGCGATCCCGGTGTTTGAAGCGGCCCTCGTCGACCCTGCGTACGCCGATGCCGCCAAGCGTGAGCTGGAGCGGCAGCGTCGCATCGTGCGACTGCTCCAATCGAAGTAGAAGGCCGCTTATGGCGGCAACCAATCACCCGAAGGAGGTATCGATGTTTTCGAAGAGCGTGAAGAGTGTATGCATGATCGCGGCTTTTGGAGTGCTGATGGCCGGCGCCGCTTGGGCCGCCGAGCCCGAGGCGAAGGCCCCGGCGGCGAAGCCTGCGGCCAAAGCCGCCAAACCGGCGAAGCCGGCGGACGACGTGGCGGTGTTCGAGACCTCGAAGGGAAGGATGGTCGCGGAGTTCTGGGAGAAGGACGCCCCCCAGACGGTGGCGAACTTCAAGAAGCTCGCGCGGCAAGGCTTCTATAACGGGACAGGCTTTCACCGCATCATGAAGGGCTTCATGATTCAGGGGGGTGACCCTAACTCCAAGAATCCGAACGCGCCGGACCTCGGCACGGGCGGTCCCGGATACAACATCAACGACGAGTTCAACACTCATCCGCACGTGAAGGGTGTGCTTTCGATGGCGCACACCGCGGCCCCGAACTCCGGGGGTTCGCAGTTCTTCATCATGCACGGCACGAGCCCCGGCTTGGACGGGAAGTATTCGGCGTTCGGGCACCTGATCGCGGGCATGGACGTGCTCGACAAGATCGCCAATACACCCACGGGTCCCAATCCGGGGATGGCCGGCGAGAACAGCAAACCGCTCGATTGGACGACGCTCAAGGCCGTGCGAATCATTCCGAGGGCCGCCTATACCGCCAGCGCCGCGGCTGCGAAGAAGGGCGTGGCGTCGAAGTCCGCTGCGGGCAAATCGTCCGAGGCGAAGGCAGGCATGGGGACCGGGGCGGGGGTGGACATGAAGGCGGGAGAGAGCAGCCCGACCTCGACGACGCCGGCCGAGACCGAGAAGCCGTCCGGTGAGGCCGGCGACAAGGCGAATCCGGAGTCCCAGACAACACCCCAGACGCAAGGCGGCAAGTAGCTCGAGCGTGAGGTTCTTTCGGGGCCGAGCGCCGTTGCGCTCGGCCCCATCGTTTTGTTAGCCTGAACGGGATCCCCGGAGGGTCCCGACCCATGTCCCGCATCTACCTTGACCACAATGCGAGCACGCCCGTGCGCCCCGAGGTTCTTGAGGCGATGCTCCCCTATTTCGGCGGGCATTTCGGGAACGCTTCAAGCGTCCACGCCTTCGGCCAGGAGGCGAGGGGCGCGATCGAGGACGCCCGCGCCCAGGTCGCGGCCCTCCTGAACGCGACGCCCGGGGAGATCGTGTTCACGAGCGGCGGAACCGAATCCGACAACATCGGGGTGATCGGTGGCGCGCGCGCCTTACCGTTGAAGGGGCGCCACGTGATCGTGAGCGCGGTCGAGCACGACGCGGTTCGACACGCGGCCGACGCGCTGGAGCGCGATGGGTTCACCGTCACCCGGGTCGCGCCCGACGCGCGCGGGGTCGTCGCGGCCGAGTCGATCGCGGCCGCGATCCGCCCCGACACGGCGCTCGTCTCGGTCATGGCCGCGAATAATGAGACCGGCGTGGTGCAGCCGGTCGCGGAAATCGGGGCGATCTGCGCGGAGCGCGGCGTGGCCTACCACGTCGACGCCGTCCAGGCCGCGGGGAAGACGCCCATCGACGTCCAGGCCTGGCACGTCACCATGGCCACCATCGCCGGGCACAAGTTCTACGCGCCAAAGGGCGTCGGCGCGCTCTACGTCAAGCGGGGTTTCAAGCCGGTCCCGCTCCAATTCGGGGGCGAACACGAGAAGGGGAGACGTCCCGGCACGGAAAACGTGCCCGCGATCGTCGGGCTCGGCAAGGCGTCGGAGCTCGCGCTCCAGGAGCTCAACGACGTCGCCCCCCGGGTGGCGAGGCTGAGGGACCGTCTCGAGACCCTGATCATGGAGCGGGTGCCGAACGTGATCCGCCACGGGGACGGAGCGCCGCGCGTGCCGAACACATCGCACCTCTCGTTCGTTGGAGCTGAGGGGGAGCATTTGATTCTTTCACTCGACATGAAGGGAGTCGCGGTCTCGAGCGGCTCCGCGTGCAAGGCTGGGTCCTCGCATCCGTCGCATGTCCTCCTCGCGATGGGCGTGCCGCGCGAGGTGGCCCAGTCCGCGGTCCGCTTCAGCCTGGGCCGATGTACCACGGAGCAGGAGATCGACCGGGTACTGGAGGTCCTTCCCGCCGTCGTTTCCAGGCTCCGCGCCTCGTCTCCCACCGCAGCTTCGTAGAAAGCCCGTGATGAACTTCATCCCCGAGAACCCTTCGACCATTCTCGTTGCCATGAGCGGCGGCGTTGATTCCTCCGTTGCGGCGGCCGTGCTCGCCGAGCGCGGGCACACGGTAATCGGTGTCACGATGAAGCTGTGGTGCTATGCGGAGGGCCCGAGCCCGAGCCGCGGCTGCTGCACGCTCGAGGCGATCGACGACGCCCGCGCTGTGGCACGGCGCATGGGATTCACCCACTACGTGCTGAATCTCGAGCGCGACTTCCGCGAGCACGTCATCGAGGATTTCGTGGGGGAGTATCTGTCCGGCCGCACCCCCAATCCCTGCGTCCAGTGCAACAACTGGCTCAAGTTCGGCGAGCTCATGCGCCGAGCGGAGAGCTTCGGGTGCGACTACGTAGCGACCGGACATTACGCCCGTCGCGGCTTCGACGGCGAGGGGCGGGCGACGCTCCACCGCGCGGCCGATCCTGCCAAGGATCAGTCCTACGTCCTGTGGGGGCTCACCCAGCCCACCCTTCGCCGTTCGCTGTTCCCGCTCGGCCATCTCACCAAGGCCGAGGTGCGTGACAAGGCGCGGGCCTTGAGCCTCTCCGTCGCCGACAAGCGCGAGAGCCAGGACATCTGCTTCGTCGAGGGGAAGACCTATCTCGAGTTTCTCAAGGAGCGCTTCCCGGAGCGCCTCGCCTCGGCGAAGCGCGGGGAGGTCCTCGACCGCTCCGGCCGCGCGCTCGGAACCCACGACGGGGTGCACTCCTTCACCATCGGCCAGCGCCGCGGGCTCAAGGTCGCCGCCGGGGAGCGGGTCTACGTGAGCGCGATCGACGCCTCGACGGGTACCGTGACCGTCGACCGCGAGGAAGCGCTGCTCAAGCGGAGCGCTCGGCTCGCGCGCGTGAGTTATACGGCGGGATCCCCTCCGCCGGGGCCGGTCGAGCTCTCGGGAAAGATCCGTTACCTTCACACCCCCTCCCCGGCGGTCCTGACGCCGGATGGCCCGGGGTCCGCCATGGTGACCTTCGCGGCTCCGCAGCGCGCGATGACGCCCGGCCAATCGCTCGTCCTGTACGACGGGGACCGCGTCGCGGCCGGGGGCATCATTGAAGAAGCCACGACGGAATAGCTCGCGCAAGTCGGCCATCGACGGCTGCGCGAACGTGCTCGACTTCGAGGCCATTGCCCGCGGTCGGATGGAGCAGGCCTTCTACGACTACTACGCCGGTGGCGCCGAGGACGAGCGCACCCTCGCGGCCAACCGAGGCGCCTTCGCGGAAGTCTTCCTGAGGCCGCGGGTCCTCGTGGACGTGAGCCGCATCGACACGGCCGCGTCCGTGCTCGGCACGACGGTTTCCATGCCGATCCTGATCGCTCCGACCGCGTTTCATCGCCTCGCGCATCCGGATGGAGAGCTGGCCACGGCGCGCGCGGCGGGCGCCGCGCGGACGCTCATGGTGGCGAGCACGATTTCCACGTACTCGCTCGAGGATATCGCGGGTGCCGCGACCGGTCCGCTCTGGTATCAGCTCTATGTCTACAAGGACCGTTCCCTGGCGCGGAGCCTGATCCACCGGGCGGGGGCGGCCGGATATCGCGCCCTCTGCCTCACGGTCGATACACCGCTCCTGGGATGCCGCGAGCGCGACGTGAGGAACAAGTTCGACCTCCCTGCGAGCCTCCGCCTCAGCAACTTCGAGGCGGCCGGGCTCGACGTGGCGACGATGGGGGGGAGCTTCGCGGCGTACGCGACCCGGCAGCTCGACGCGTCGCTCACGTGGGATTCCATCGAATGGCTCAGGAGCGAGACCAAGCTCCCGATCATCCTGAAAGGGATCATCGCGGCCGAAGATGCCGCTCGCGCGGCGGAACGGGGTGTCGACGGCATCATCGTGTCGAACCACGGGGGGAGACAGCTCGACGGAGCGGAGGCCACGCTTCGGGCGTTGCCGCGCGTGGTCGACGCCGCGGGAAGGGTCGAGGTTTTCATGGACGGAGGGGTCCGGCGTGGGACGGACGTGCTCAAGGCCCTGGCGCTCGGCGCGCGGGCCGTCTTGGTGGGCCGACCCTGCCTCTGGGGTCTCGCGTCGGCCGGCGAGCAAGGGGTCACGCGTGTGCTCGAGATGCTTCGTCAGGAGCTCACGCTCGCGATGGCGCTCTGCGGCTGCCCCAACCTACGCGCGGTCGACCGCACGCTCATCGCGAACGGACTCTAGGGGGTTCGATGACCGAGGCGAAGGGCGTTATAGCGCGCCTCATCCGTGCCGGGGGACTAGCCCTCCTCCTCGCGCTGCCGGCGATCGCCCACGGCGCGCCCGCGGCTGCGCCGGAGATGATCGTCCCCGACCTCGGCCGCTATTTCGGCACGTGGCTCTGGATCAAGTCCGAGGGGCTCGTGGCCGACTCGGATCCCGAAACGAAGGGGGCGGCGAGGACCCTCATCCTCCAGCCGGACATGACCTACGAGTTCCACGAGCGCCGCGGCACTCGCGACACGGTGCTCTGCCGGGGTGGCTATCTTTTCTCCGAGCAATCCCTGAAGGGAGGGGGCGTCGTCGAGGCGCTCGAGTTCGAAGGGTGGTTCGAGCCATACGAGCGCAGGATGATCGCCGATTTCGACGGTCCCGATACCCTGTACCTGGGCGGCGACGCGTGCAACAACTGCCCCGATCACACGTTTGTCCGCGGCCGGACCGCGTCGTTCGGAGGCCTTGTAGCGCGGGGTGGCCGCTTCGCCCGCGATCTCTGGGACGGGCTCCGGCTCGAGCTCAACCCCATACCGCTCGGATGGGAGATCGCGATCCGCGACACGGTACGGCCGTCCGAAAACCTCGCCCGCCTCACACCGCCGCTACATGACGTCGCCAATCCCAGGTTCATCGAGGGCTGGCACTTCCGCAACAAGGCGAACACCGGCCCCAATCAAGGGGACGTGAACGCTCCACAGCAAAGACGGAACTTCATATTCTCGCGCGAGGTCGGGAAGACGATTCAGGGCGCGACCGCGGATCACGGCGTGACCGAAGAAGAGGTCGAGCGCGTCGCAAAGGAGGGACGCGGCGTGCTGACGATCGAAGAAATGAAGCTCGCGGCGGCCGCGCCCGGCGGGAAGGCCGGCATCGATTCGATGCGGTTCACCGTCGCCGTCGAGGAGGTCCAGGGCCGCGCGCGGCGCGCGGCCGGCGCCCCGACGAAGAAAGCGGCTGGTCCGTGAAGCGTGTCCTCATCCGCCACTGCCCGGTCTGACTCGTCAAGACGGCCATCGCGGCCCGTGTGGCCGCGGAGCTTCGGAAACAGCCCGCGGTCGACGTGACCGTCGAACGAGGGGGCCTGGGAGAGTTGACTGTATGGGTCGACGGCCGCGAGATCGTGAATTCGAGCCGCTTCTGGTATCCCAATCCATGGACCGTCATGAGGCGCGTGCGGGAGGCGGTCCGGGGCTGACCGCTCCTCCTGCGATCAGGCAGGCCGCGTCGGCCGGTAGCGGTCGCTAGCGCGCCGCCGATTCCGCCTGTCTCGCTAGATCGAGCATCCTCCGCGCGTCCGGGTGGTGCGGATTCGCGCGGAGCGCGGTCTCGTACGCCTCGATCGCCTTCGCGGTCTGGGACTGTGCCAGGTAGATCGACCCCCGCTTGTACTGCAGATCCGCGAACTCGACCGGGTCGTCCCCTTTGAGCGCGTGCATTTCGAATGCCTTGTCGTTCGCCTGAAGCGCCTCCGCGTATCGGCCGGTCTTGTAGTAGACGACGGCGAGCCCGTCATACGACGTGACGTTGGCTTGCCGGGAGCCGAGCTTGAAGAGCCGTTCCGCTTCGTCCCAGCGCTCTTGGTCGATCCGGACCCTGGCGAGATTGTTGTAGGCGCGGAAATCGTTGCTCCTTTGAATCGTATAGGACCACAGAGCCTCGGAGGTCGCCCAGGCCCGGCTGTATTGGACGGTGCGGGCGGCGAAGAACCCTGTCGGGACCGCGGTGAGAAGGGCGGCGGTGGCGGCGCGTGCCGCCGGCGTCTTCAGCTTCGCGCTCACGGCCAGGATGCCGCCGGCGGCGAGCCAGCAGAAGCCCAGGCTCGGCATGTAGAGGTAGCGGTCGGCGACGTAGGTCGGGACAGGAAAAAGTATCGCCGGGAGAAGCATCACGAGGGTCCAGCCCGCTCCAAGAGTGAGGACGCGATCGCGGCGCCGATGGCCGAGCCATACAAGGAACGGCAGGAGGAGAAGCCCGCCCAGATGGACCGCTATCGAGAGAATGTCGAGTGCTACCTGCGGCGTGTCGTAGATCGGGTTCTGCCGGGGAATCCCGGTGAGGGTCCCCAAGTAGTTCCAGGCAGCGTGCCCTTTCAGCACCAGATATCGGACGGGGTCGCGGGCATAGGCCGCCTTCGTCTTCACCTCCACGACCCAGTTGACGATCGCAACAACGAGCCCGATCACACCGTACGGGATCTTGCCGCCAAGAGCTTGGAGCCAGGGCTTGCCGGTGCGCCGCCCGCGCGCGGGAGAAACCATGTCCACAAGAATGAGAAAGAGAGGCATCACGACCACGTTCACCTTCGAGAGAACGGCGAGCGAGAAGAATACGAGCGAGGCGACGTACGGCCCCCTCCGAAGCGACCGCTCTCCCCGGGTCCGCAAGTAGAAATAGACCGATGGAAGGAGGAAGGCCGCGGAGAGGACGTCTTTCCGTGCGGAGATCCAGGCGACGGACTCGACGTGGGAGGGGTGCGCCGCGAAGAGAAGCCCGGCGATCGCAGCGAGCCAGAATCGCCCGAAGAGTCTTAGCCCTAAGACGACCACGAGGGCGGAGTCCAGGGCGTGGAGGACGATCTGCTGCAGGTGATACCCGAAGGGTTTCAAGCCCCAGAAACTGTAGTCCACGATGTAGGACACGAGCTGGAGCGGCATGTAGCTCACGAAATAAGGCTTCGTGAAAATGTGGCGCAGGTTCTCGCTCGACCAGGAGCGGATCCACGGATTTTGGGTCACGTACCGGGAATCGTCCCAGCTCAGGAACTCGAACTTTAGCGTGGGGAGAAAGGCGGCGAACGCGGCCGCGGCGACCGCGGCGCACGCGAGGATCCACCGCGCTGTCGGGACGGATTCGACCTTGAGCGGCGGCCGCCCCGGGGCGCCCGTGCCCGCATGCTCCCGATTAGGGCCCACCCAGAATCGCCCGGGCAAGCGGGAAGGGCAGCATGAAGTAGACGACGCAGGGAATCGAGATGAGGACGCCGCCGATGAAAAGGAGGGGCATCACGTACCGGGACCTGACCCCGATCCAGGTCAGGTAGGCCTCAGCGAGGGGTCCTGCCAGGAAGCAGATGTTCGCGAGCACGGCCCCGATGAGCCAAATCAGAAGCGCCATCGGTTCCAGAAAGAGGACTCCCATATGGGGAGCGTGGGAAACGACCAGCACGGCGGCCAGGACCACGTTGTACCAGGGTCGGAGCTTCTCCCACCGCAGAAAGAAGGGCTTCATGTTCATCCCCCCGATCATTCCCTCCGGAGCTTTCCTCGATCCACTTTACCCAGGTGGGTGCGCGGGAGCGCATCCACGAAGACCACCTCGCGCGGATGCTTGTAGGGCTCAAGGCGCTCCCGCACGAACGCCTTCAGCTCCTCGTCGAGACCGTCGCGGCGGTCGCTCGAGACCACGTAGGCGCGCGGCTTGACGAGACCGCTCGCGTCGTGCACGCCGACGACCGCCGCTTCCGCGACGGACGGGTGCTGGAGCAGGCACCCCTCCACCTCCTGGGGCGCGAGCCATTTTCCCGATACCTTGAGCATTTCGTCTCCGCGGCCGCAGTAGGTCACGTAGCCATCAGAGCCCATCGTGATGAGGTCCCCCGAGACGTACCATTCGCCGCGAAATCCCTGAGCCGTCTTCTCCATGTGCTGCCAGTAGCCGATCGCGCGCGAATCTCCGCGCACCCAAAGCCATCCTGCCTCGCCGTGCGGCAGCTCGCGTCCTTCATCGTCGCAGACCTTCACTTCGAACCCCGGTACGACGGTGCCGAGTGAGCCCGGTCTTGAGGCGCCGGGCCGGTTCGAGATGAAGATATGCCACATCTCCGCGGTGCCGAGTCCGTCGAGCAGCTCGACGCCGAATGTCTCCTTCCATTTTCGATACAGCTCGGCCGGGAGCGCCTCCCCCGCGGACGTACACACGCGAAGGGAGGAGAGATCCTGGGCACGGGCGTCCGGATGCGAGACCATCTTGTTGATCATCGTCGGGACGTTGATCAGCACGGTCGGCCGAAAGCGCCGGATCTTCTCGAAAAGGATCTCGACGCTCGCCGGCTCGGGAAAGAGCGCCGTCGCGGCCCCGACCGCGAACGGGAAGAAGAGGTTCGAGCCTGTCGCGTAGCCGAAGTAGAGCTTGGGAACCGAGAGCGTAACGTCGTCCGCCGAGTAGCCGATCACTTGTTTCCCATAGCACTCGGCCGTGTTCGCGAACGAGCGGTGGGTTTGAATCACCGCCTTGGGGCGTCCCGTCGTCCCGCCCGAGAAGAGCCAGATCGCCGGGTCGTCGCGGTGGGAAGGAAACGTATCCAGCTCGGCGGAGGAGGCGGCAAGAGCACGGTCGAAGGACTCGTCCCCCGCGACGAGGACTTTCTTCGCGAAGCCGGACTCCCGTGCCGCCGTCAGAAACGTCGCCGCCGCCTCGCGGTGCGTCACGACCGCCCGTGCGCGTGTGTATTCGAGCAAATAGGCGATTTCCTGCGGCGGAAGCCCCGGGTTCACCATCACCACCACGGCACCCAGCTTGAGCGTTCCGAACAAGGCGCCGACGAACACCGGTCCGTCGGGGAGGGCGATCAGAACGCGGTGCTCGGGCTCGACCCCCGCCTCGGCGAGCGTGGTTCCGAAACGGTTCGCCAGGCTCTGGACGTCGGAGTAGGAAAGGGTCCCGGAGTCCGTCCGAAGCGCGGGGCGTGCGCCCTGGCCCTCGCGCACGCGCGCGTCGAGGAAATGATCGGCGATGTTCAATCGTTCCGTCGGCGTTGGGGTCATGGTAAATTCGCTCGGCGCCGCCCCCATGATGGATGCCCGCCGGGCGAGTGGCAACCCCTGACTGGGGAAACTTTCGGGAGCCTCGTGCGATGGCGATCCGCGACATGGCCGATCTGACATGGGAGGAGGTGCGCGATCTGGACCGCGCGCGCACGATTCTGATCCTGCCCCTGGGGGCGATCGAGGCGCACGGACCCCATCTCCCGCTCGGGACCGATATCCTCATCGCGCAAGCCATGGCCCGCGCGGGCGCGACCCGGATCGAAGCGCAGGGGTTCGGGGCGCTCATCCTGCCGGCGCTCCCGTACACCGCGGCGATGTTCGGAGCCGGGTTCCCTGGAACGATCTCGATCCAGGGTTCGACCGTGACGGCGCTCCTCGTCGATCTGGCGCGCGAGCTGACACGTCACGGCTTCGCCGCGCTGGCCATCGCGAACGCGCACCTCGATCCCGCCCACCTGGACGCGATCGCGGGGGCGGAGCGCGGTGCCCGCGACGAGGGTCTGGTCCCGGTGATTTGCCCGGACGTTTCGCGGAAACCCTGGGCCCCTCGCTTGACCGAGGAATTCAAGAGCGGTGCCTGCCATGCGGGGCGCTATGAGAGCTCGATCGTGCTGGCGGTCCGGGCGGATCTGGTGCGCGAGGGTATTCGAAAGGGTTTGCCGCCTAACCCGGCCTCCCTTTCCAAGGCGATCCGCACCGGGGCAAGGACGTTCGAGGAGGCAAATGGAGCGCGTGCCTACTTCGGCTGGCCCGCGGAGGCGACGGCCGAGGAAGGCAAGGAAACCATCGACGCGCTGGGGGGCATCCTCGCGGACGCGGTGACCGAGGTCTTCTCGCCGGAGCGGGGCGCGTGACCCAGGCGTCGTCCCTAGGGCGGGTCATGTGACCGCCGATCCCCTTGCCGGGCGGGGCGCCGTCGTGACCGGAGGCGGCCGGGGCATCGGGGCGGCGATCGCGCGGGCGCTCTCGGCCGCGGGAGCGGGGGTCGTGGCCGCGGCGAGGACCTCGCCCGAAATCGAGGAGGTCGCGTCCGCATTGCGTGCGCGGGGAGCCAAAGCCTGGGCGGTCGCGTGCGACGTGACGGTCGAGGCGAGCGTGATCGATCTCGGCCGCGAATCGCGGAGGGTCCTGGGCACCGTGGACATTCTCGTGAACAACGCCGGGGCCTCCTCCTCGGCGCCGCTTCGCAAGATCACGCTCGAGGAGTGGGAGCGCATGCTGAAGGTCAACGCCACAGGCACCTTTCTATGCACCCGGGAGTTCGCGCCGGAAATGGCCAGGCGCGGATGGGGGCGGATCGTGAACGTCGCGTCCCTCGCGGGGCTCGAGGGCGCGAAGTACGTCGCGCACTACAGCGCGGCCAAGCACGCCGTCCTTGGCTTCACGCGCTCCGTGGCCCTCGAGTTCGCGGGAACCGGCGTCACGGTCAACGCCGTCTGCCCCGGCTACGTGGACACGCCGATGACCCAACGCACCCTCGCGAACGTGGAATCACGCGCCGGGCTCTCGCGCGATCAGGCGCTCGCGTCCGTGCTCGCGTCCGCGGGCCAGACCCGGCTCGTGAGCGCGGAGGAGGTGGCCGCCGCGGTGCTCGACCTGTGCGTCGGCGCGAGCGGACAGAGCGGCCAGTCGATCGTCGTCAAGGCCGGGGCCCACGCGCCGTGAAGTTCGAGATCATCAATCCCGAATCCCTGGGAGCGCCGAAGGGCTGGAACAACGGCCTCCTCGCGCCGAAGGATGGACGCCTGCTGTTCATCGCGGGTCAGGCGGGATGGGAGGAGGAATCGGCCGGTGCACCGCCCGCTTTCGCGGATCAGTTCGCCCGCGCGCTCGACAAGGTCCTCACGATCGTCCGGGCGGCGGGAGGCGAAGCGGGCGACCTGGCGCGGGTCACGATCTATGTGACCGACCTCGCGGCGTATCGAAAGAGCATGAAGGCTCTGGGGGAAGGGTGGCGCGCGCGGATGGGAAGGCACTACCCCGCCGTGGCGCTTGTGGAAGTGACCGGGCTCGTGGACCGCGGGGCTCTGGTCGAGATCGAAGCCACCGCGGTCATCGCGGGGACCCGGTAGCATGGCGATCGCGCCCCGGTCGTTCCTCTACGCTTCGAGCCCCGACACGGGAGTCGCGACCGTCACGCTCAACCGACCCGAGCGGCTGAACGCCCTGACCTTCGAGGTCTACGCCGAGCTGCGCGACACGTTTCACGCGCTGGATTCGGAGCCGGACGTGCGGGCGATCGTGCTGACCGGAGCGGGCCGCGCCTTCTGCTCGGGGGGAGACGTCGAGGACATCATCGGGGCGCTCTTCTCGCACGACGCGGCCGGCCTTCGGCGATTCACGAGGATGACCTGCGACCTCATCCTGAATATTCGCCGATGCCGGCGGCCGGTCATCGCCGCTCTGAACGGCACCGTCGCGGGCGCGGGCGCCGTGATCGCCGCGGCGTGCGACATCCGGGTCGCGTCCGAAACCGCCAAGATCGCGTTTCTGTTCGTACGCGTCGGGCTTTCCGGCGCGGACATGGGGGCGTCCTGGCTCCTTCCGCGCCTCGTCGGGCTCGGGAATGCGACCGAGCTCCTCATGACCGGCGACTTCATCGAGGCCAAGCGGGCCTACGAAATCGGGCTGTACCAACGCCTCGTGCCGCAAGACCGCGCCCTCGCCGAAGCAACGGCGCTCGCCGAGCGCCTCGCGCGTGGGCCCTCGGGGGCGATCACGACGACCAAGCGCGCGATCGATGCGGAGTTCGATCTGAGTTTCGATGAGGCGCTGCGGCACGAAGCGGAGGTCCAGGCGGGGCTGATGGAGCACCCGAACTTCCGAGAGGCGTACGAGGCCTTCCGAGCCAAGCGCGAGCCCAAGTTCCGCTGATGGCGATCCCCGACACACGGCCGGTCCGCGCGTTCCTCGAGGAGCGCCACACCACGATGGCGTCCGAGGTCGGGGCCTTGGCACGCGAGATCGCGTCCCGTCCCGAGCCCCAAGACGACGCCGCCGCGCGGACCGCGGCGCGGGCGCTCCTCGCGCAGATCGGCGCCGCGGGATGGTTCGACCCGATCCGCAGCCAGGACTGGCGCGGGTGCTGCCTCGCCCGCGAAGCGCTGGCCGCCGCATCGCCGCTCGCCGACGCCATCTTCGCGTTACAGGGATTGGGCACGCTCCCGATTCTTTTGTCCGAGAACGGACCCATGCGGGACCGCTGGGTGGACGCAGCGATCGCGGGGCGGGCGATGGCGGCGTTCGCGATGACGGAGCCCGAGGCGGGCTCCGATGTCGCGGCGATCGGAACGACGGCGCGGCGGGAGGGGGATTCCTACGTCCTGAACGGCACGAAGACATACATCTCGAACGCAGGGATCGCGGACTTCTACACCGTGTTCGCTTCGACCGATCCCACGGCGGGCGGGAAAGGGATCTCCTGCCTCGTGGTCCCCGCCGATGCTACGGGCCTTCGATTCGTGCGACCCCAGATCCTGTCGGCGCCGCACCCCTTGGGGGAGATCGCGTTCGAGAACTGCCGCGTTCCGGCCGCGAATCGCCTCGACGAGGAGGGACGGGGTTATGCGCTCGGCCTCCGAACGCTCGATCGGATGCGGGCGACGGTCGGAGCCGCGGCGTGCGGCATGGCGGCCCGGGCGCTCGCCGAGGCCTGCGACCACGCGCGCGTCCGCAGGCAATTCGGGAAGCCGCTCGCGGAATTTCAGCTCGTTCAAGAGAAGCTGGCGCGAATGGCCACCGACCTGACCGCGGCGCGTCTCCTCGTGTACCGGGCCGCGTGGGCGGCGGACAACGGGGCCGCGCGCGTCACGCTCGAAGCGGCGATGGCGAAGGCGTTCGCGACGGAAGCGGCGCAACGGATCGTCGATGACGCCGTCCAGGTACTGGGAGGCGCCGGCGTGATGGCCTCCCATCCCGTGGATCGGCTTTACCGCGCGGTGCGGGCGCTCCGGATTTACGAGGGAACCACCGAGATCCAGCACCTCGTGATCGCGGGACAGTTGATGCAGGACACGGGCGCGTGAAGGTTGCGTGCATCGGGGGCGGACCAGCCGGGCTCTTCGCTGCGCTCCTGCTCAAGAAGGCCGACCCGAAGCACGAGATCGTGGTCCACGAGCGGAACCGGCTCGACGAGACGTTCGGTTTCGGTGTCGTTTTCTCGGACGCGACCGAGCATGCGCTGGCGCAAGCGGATTCGGAGGTCTCGGCCGAGATGGCGGCCGTGAGCCACCGCTGGGACGATATCGAAATCCACTACGCGGACACCGTGTATACGTCCAGCGGCCATGCCTTTTCGGGTCTCTCGCGAAAAACCCTGCTCAAGATTCTGGCGGATCGCTGCCGAGCGCTGGGGGTCAAGCTTTGCTTCCAGCGCGAGATCGTCGATCCGGAAACGCTGCGCGACGCGGACATCGTGGTCGCCGCGGACGGCGCGAACTCGATCGTCCGGGAACGCTACCGCGAGCATTTCCGCACGCTCGTGGACACCCGGCCGAACAGGTT
>DASXTQ010000023.1:0-17988 GCA_036505295.1 Candidatus Eiseniibacteriota bacterium | reverse complement strand
GCTACGGCGAACTCAAGCCGGTCGCGACGAACAAGACCGCGTTAGGTATGGCGAAGAACCGCCGCGTCGAGTTCAAGGTGCTCAACACCGAGGAGTTGACGAAGGAAAAGGAACGTCGGCGGCTCTTGAAGAAAGGGGAGTAGCGGAGTTAAACCGCGGCTCCTGAGGGAGGGAGGGGACCCAAGGAGGGTCCTCTCCCCACCCGCAATTAGAGAGGAGGCGCTCTATGAATAGATTAGGTTCAGCGGCCCACCTATTGTGGGAGCGCGGCTTGGCGTTGGCCTTGTTCGTTGGGATGATGCTGCCGGCGCTCGCCTGGTCTCAGCCGGATTCGACCACGAGCAGCTCCTCCCACACGACAACGTCCAGCACCACGACGACGGTCACAGCCCCGAATTTCGTTTCCGATTGGCGGTTTTGGGCGGCGGTGGGCGCTGTGCTCCTGGTGATCCTCATCATCGCCGTGAGCCGGGGCCGGGGAGGCCCGGATCGGACGACGATCGTGAAGTAAGCTCCCGAGGAGAGTCCTCCCGCTCTCCCATGAGGCCCGCACCGCTTTCGTCGGTGCGGGCTTCTTCTTGCCGGGACGCCCGCGGGCGGCTGCGCTGTCGGGGTTACCTTCTTCCCACCCGCAAGGCCGTCGTCACGCCCGCAAGAACGATGAGCCCGCCGAGGTAGGCCTCCGGTGCCGGCGACTCGCCGCGGACCAAGGATCCAAGCAGCACGGCAAGCACGGGGACGATGAGCGCCGTGGTGCTCACGGTCGTCACGTTCCAACGCGAGACAAGCCAGGCGTAAAGGACATAGGCGCCCAGATTCCCGGCGACGACCAGATAGAGAATCGGCCACCATTCGTTCACCCCGCTCGGGATGGGATGCGGTTCGTGCAGGAGCAGGCTTCCGAGCAGGCACACGGGAATGCCCGCCAGCGCGCCGACGGAATTCGTCATGAAGGGGGACTGGGAGGGTGTGCGCTTGAGCACGATCGTGGACAGGGACGCGATCGTGGCCCCGAGAAAGACCGCGAGCAGAGCGACCGCGGGAGCGCCCAGCTTCAGCTCGCCTGCAAAGATCAACGCGACGCCGGCGAGGCCTATCACGGCCGCGATCAGCTTGGTCTTCTGGAGCCGCTCGAGCCCGAAAATCCACGCGAACACGCCGGCAGTGAGGGGCACGGTCGCGTAGAGCACCGCGGCGATCCCGCTCGGAACGCGTTGCTCGCCCCAGTACAAGAGAGAAAAGTTGATCCCCAGATTCATGAAACCGAAGAGCGCCGCTCCCCACAAGGCGTGCCCTTTGGGAAGCGGGGCACCGCTCATGCGGGCGACCACGAACAGAAGGGAAGTAGCCAGGATCAGGCGCATCGTCGCGCCCCAAAGCGGCGGTATCGTGTCGTTGCCGAAGCGGATCGCGAGAAACGTGCTTCCCCAGATGAGCGACATTCCCGCAAAGGCCGCGTACTCGGCCGGCCCGCGCGGCTCGGGCGTCACTTGGTCGTTCGCTCGCTCTCCAGGAGGACCGCGGCGGTCTCGGTCTTGAACGTGAACGCCGACCGGAAGACACCCTTCACGGCGACCTCCGCGCCCTCCCGAGGCGTCCCTCCCTCCTTGGTCACCACGGTCAGCTTGCCGGTCCCGTCATCCACCTGGTAGGCGCCGGTCCCGAGGATTCCGACCGAAGTCGTGACCTTACCGGCGATGGTGACCGTCTTTCCGTCAAATTGCCCCGGGTCGTCTAGAAGGGTCTTGATCGGCGTCGCGCCTTGGCAGCCCGCCAGCATCACGAGGGCGGCCGCGAGCAGGATTCGGGGAGCGAGAGAACGGACCGCGTGTCGCGATGGCTTCATGTTTCCTCCCTAGGAAGTCAAAACGGCGTGTGCGTGTGTGTGCGGCGCGTGAGCGGGACGGCGCCGCGGAGAAGTAAGGAAATACCCCGGGCGGGGCCCCGTTTCACCCTAGAATTACCACAAAGCCGCCGCATCGCGACACATAGGGAATTTGAATCTCGTCGCCGGTGGTACCCTCGCGTGCACATTGCCCCTGCGGGGACAGGCCGGGTCGCAGCCGTCCCCGCCAATTCGACCTCAAAAGCGCCACAAGCGGTTGATATTTCGGTTCCTGCAGCTCCTTTTCATTCAGCGCGTCCGGTTGGCACGTCCGTTGAGTGTTAAGGTACCCCGGTAAGGACCGCCATCCCATGGTGGGGTGCGGATGAACGGAAGGAGTCGTCACGGTGAAGAGGATTCTCATGTTGATTTTAGGCTCGGCGATCGCGGTCACGGTTGTCGCGGCCGCCATGGCACAATCGAACGATCCCGCGAGCGGCACATCGCAGACGCCTGCGCCGGATAAGGCCACCGAGACGGCACCGCCGGTCTCAACGCCTCCTCCGGACGCGAGCACTCCGCCGAAGGATGAGGTGGCACCTCCCGCGGCGCCCGCGGTCAAGACCAACCCCGCCATCGAGAAGGTGAAGGAGCGCGGGCTCAAGGTTTCGGCGAAAGAGCGTGAAGGCATCGACAAGAGACTGGACGAGATCGAGAGGCAGATCGAGAACGAGGCCACCTCGAAGGGAGACGCTGCGGTCGCGGGCAGGATCGCCGGGGAGTTCTCCATGACGGCGGACGCGCTCACAGCCGAGCGGAGCCAGTACAGCCGTGGCTGGGGCGAGATTCTAGTAGCGCACACGCTGGCCGCGAACTCGAAGAGCGACGCGACCCTCGCCGATATCTACCAGATGCGGAACCAGGGCATGGGCTGGGCCGTGATCGCGCACGGCCTGGGTCTGAAGCTCGGGGACGTGGTCCCGGCCGTGAAGAGCGAAGGTAGGGTCGCGCTGGGCCTAGCCAAGGGAGATGGAAAGGCCGCGACGATCCACGCGAGCACCTCGGCCGGAGCCAAGGCGGGAGCCAAGGTGGATGCGGGCAAGGCCTCCAGCTCCGCGGGTGTCGGTGTCGGCGGGGGCGTGGATATCGACAAGGCGACGAAGGTCACGAAGTGAGGCAGACAAGGCAGGCGCTGGGAACTGAGTCCTAGCCGCCGGCATTGTCGCGACGAGGTTCTTGGGCGGGTCGTCGGGTGTCCCGGCGGCCCGCGCCTTTTTGTTGTAAATATCGGCGTCCCAAGCAACTAGCCTCTAAAGCACGATGCAAGGGGTGCCGATAACTTCCTAGAGCCGAGGTGCTCCAGGAGGCCGCCCCTGATGGACCGTCGCCGCTACTTCATTTCGCTGTTTTTTCGCATGTCCCTGGTCGTCCTGGCGCTGATGCTGGCGGTGCGGGCGACGTATGTCTTTGAAGGCAGCCTCAAGGCCTGGTGCTTGGCCGGTCTTTTCGGATTGAGCGCGGCCGCTCTTCAGATCCGTCCGCTGCTCGTGCCCAGTCCAGGTCGCCCAAGCACGGTGTACACGCCCGGTCCCGCGTTCTTCCTCGCGGGGCTTTTTCTCATCCCGGCCGGACCGCTCGTGACGTGCATCGCGTTCGCGACGGCGCTCTCCGGTATCGTGACCGCGACGCGCCCGCACAAGATCTTGCTCAACCTCTCGATCGCGGTCCTCTCCTACGGCGCCTGCTCGTATTACCTGAAGCTCGGGCTGGGGAGCGTGGGCCCCACGGTGCCTCCTCCCGAGCTCATCGCGGAGGAGCTGCTCCTGGGGATCGTCGTCCTGATCGCCCAGTTACTGGTGAGGAGCCTCGCGATCAGGCTCGAACGCGGCGATGAGTCGCCGCACTGGGGTGCCTTTCAGCCACGGGCGGTAACCGAAGCTCTCTTCTGTCTCGCGCTCTCCGTGCCGATCTCGGTCCTCGCGCGCATCCACGTCGCGCTCCTGGCCGTGGTGTATCTCTACGTGGGATTGACCTGGTGGTTCATGGATCGGTTCCGGAATCATCTGCGTGCGGTGTCCCAGCAAGCGGTGGTGACCGAGGATCAGCGGCGCTGGGTCGCGTGAAGGTCCGATCCGTAGTGGGTGGAGACGTACTCGTCGACGAGCTTTAGGAAATCGCCCGCCAGGGTGGGACCTTTCAGGGTCGTGACCTGGTGGCCGTCCATGAAAACCGGCGCCTTGGGCTCTTCGGCCGTGCCCGGCAGGGAGATCCCAATGTTCGCGTGGCGCGACTCGCCGGGGCCATTCACCACGCACCCCATCACCGCGACCCGCAACTCCTCCACGCCCGGGTAGAGCGCCTTCCAATGCGGCATCCGCGCGCGCAGATGTTTGTTTACGGTCTCCGCCAGCTCCTGGAAGAACGTGCTCGTCGTCCGGCCGCAACCGGGGCATGAGGTGACTTGAGGCTGAAAGTGCCGGATGTCGAGTGACTGGAGAATCTGCTGGCAGACCCAGACCTCCTCACGGCGATCGCCGCCGGGCGTCGGGGTCAGGCTGACCCGGATCGTATCGCCGATCCCCTCCAGGAGGAGAGCCGAGAGACCCGCGGTCGATGCCACGATACCCTTCATTCCCATCCCAGCCTCGGTGAGCCCCAGGTGAAGCGCGAAATCGGTCGCCGATGCCAGGCGGCGGTAAATCGAGATCAGATCGCGGACCCCGGAAACCTTCGCCGAGAGCACAATCCGGTCGTGCGACTGGCCGAACTCCTCGGCGAGCGCCGCGGAGCGGACCGCGCTCTGGAACATCGCTTCGAGAGTGACCTCCTGCGGCTCGAGCGGCTCGGGGCGGCGCGCGTTCGCATCCATCAGCTCGGTCAAAAGCTCCCGGTCGAGCGAGCCCCAGTTCACCCCGATCCGGACCGGCTTCCTGTACTCCACCGCCACCTCGATAATGCGCCTGAAGTGCGCGTCACGCCGCGCCCCGGCCCCGACGTTCCCGGGGTTGATCCGGTATTTGTCGAGGGCGCGCGCGCACTCGGGGTGGTCGTGGAGCAGGATGTGTCCGCTGAAGTGAAAATCTCCGATGATCGGCGCGCCGACTCCTGCATCGCGTACGCGGCGCACGATCTCGGGCACGGCCTTTGCGGCTTCGGGCGTGTTGACGGTGATGCGGACCAGCTCCGATCCCGCGTGGGCGAGCTCGATCGCCTGGTCGGCGGTCGCCTTGGGATCGGCGGTATCGGTGTTCGTCATCGATTGAACCGCGATCGGGCGGCCCCCCCCGATCGTGACGGAGCCGATCGAGACAGGCTTCGAGCGGCGCGCGCGCGCGGGCGCGGTCTCGGAGAGAGGATGCGGGGAGTTTGTCATCGCCTGCTGAGTCTACCCGTCGCGTGCGCGGCGGTCAAATCCGGGGTATCCTGCTTCTCATGAGCTCCCAGGTGCGCGCCATGTTCGCCTCGATCGCAAGCCGCTACGATCGAGGGAATCAAGTCCTGTCGATTGGTTTGCACCATCGGTGGCGCAGGCTCGGCGTGAAGCTGAGCGGCGCCAAGCCGGGAGCCCGCGTCCTGGACTGCGCGACCGGGACCGGGGATCTCGCATTCGAATTCCAGCGCGCCGTTGGGCCGTCCGGGGAGGTCGTCGGCATCGATTTCTGCTCCGAGATGCTCGAGGTCGCGCGCGTCAAGGGCGCGCGCGAGGGTCTTCCCACACGCTTCGCCGAGGCGGACGCGCTGAGGCTTCCGTACGAGGATGGGTTCTTCGACGTGGCCTCGATCGCGTTCGGCATACGGAACGTGGACGACCCGGCGCGCGGCGTGGCCGAGATGGCCCGGGTCGTGCGACCGGGGGGTTCGGTGGTCGTGCTCGAGTTCGGGCAGCCCGGGGGCGCGCTGTTCCGGCCCCTCTACCGCTTCTACAGCGCGAAGGTGATCCCCCGGATCGGTGGCTGGCTCACCGGCGATCGCCGCGCCTACGAATACCTTCACCGCACCTCCTCGGCGTTTCCCTGCGGCGCGGCCTTCGTCGAGCTCATGGAAAACACGAAGCGTTTTTCCAAGGTTCGCGCGCGCACCGTCACGGGCGGGATCACCCACGTCTACGTCGGAACCGTGGGCGCCCCCGCATGAGCTTCACGATCGAGCTCGCGGTTCGATTCCAGGATGTCGACGCGGGGGGCGTGCTCTTTTTCGGTCGGATCTACGATTACTGCCACCAGGCATACGAGGAATTCTGGGGCTCCGAGGGAATCGATCGCGCCCATTTTTTCGCCGGCGCCGAATACCTGGTCCCGATCGCGCATTCGGAGGCGGACTACCGGCTTCCCATCCGCCACGGCGATCGGATCCACGTGCGGATCGATGTCGCGCGCGTCGGACGGGCTTCCTTCACCCTGCGCTATCGCGTGACCGGTTCGGAGGGGGACCTTCGTGTCGGCGCTTCCACGGTCCACGCGTTCGTGAACCGGTCGACGATGAGGCCCATCCCGATCCCGGTGCCCCTACGCGCGATTCTTCTCCGCCACCTGCTCCGGGAACCAGCTCCGAACCTCGCCACGTAGAAGTTTCCCGGCGTCGCTGCGCGGCAGCGCATCGGCGATATGGAGCCGCCGCGGAAGCTTGAACGACGCGAGGTGTTTTCCGGCGTGCTCGCGCAGATCCTCGAGCGTAAGGACGGCGTCCGCGCGGAGTACTACGGCCGCGACGATCTCGTGCCCCCAGGCGCCGGCGGGTACCGCCACGACACACACCTCCGCCACGGCCGGATGTTCCGCGATCACGCGTTCCACCTCGAACGGGGAGACATTCTCGGCTCCGACGACCATCCGGTCCATCCGCCGGTCCAGAACGGCGAGCCTGCCCGATTCATCCCACGCGCCGATGTCTCCCGTACGGTACCAGCCCCGGTCGAAAGCGGTCTCGTTCAGGCGTTCGTCGTCGAAGTAGGCGCTCGTAACCGTGGGTCCGCGGACAGCGATTTCTCCCTCTTCCCCCGGGCCGAGCGCGCGGCCGTCCGCGGACCGTACCTCGATGCGGACGAAGGGGAGCGGCCGGCCCGCGGTGTCCAGCCCCGAGGGCCATTCGCGTAGCGGAAGGGTGGTTGCCTGCGAGCTGGTCTCGGTGAGGCCGTACGTGGGGAGCGCCTTCATTCCAAGATCGGCCGCGCGCCGCAGCAGGGCCGCCGGCGCGGGTCCACCTCCGACAAGCGCGGCGCGAAGGGTCGGCGGGAATCGGCGGACGCCGCGCGCGTCGAGCAGGCGCTCGAGCATCGGGGGCACGAGAGACACGAGCGTGACCTCTTGCCTGTCTATCGCCCGATTCACCGACTCCGGATGGAAGCGATCATGGATCAGTACCGACGTCCCATAGTAGGCGCTCCTCGTGAGCACGGAGAGACCGGCGACGTGGTGGAGGGGCAGACACGCAAGCCAGACATCCTCCGCCCGGACGCCGAGGTATCGCGCCGAGGCCAGCGCGCTCCAGAGAAAATTCTCGTGGGTGAGCACGACCGCGCGGGGAGATCCTTCCGTTCCCGAGGTGAAACAGATCGCCGCGGGCGCATCGAGCCGTCGCTCGAGGAGCGGGGGCTGGGTCGGCCCGGCGCGGGATCTCGAGCCGGGCCGCGGTACCGCCTCCGGGGCGGCGGTCAGCGCGAAATCCACCTGCGCGCGCCGGCGCAGCAACACGCGCTCCGGTTCCTTGAGCTGCCGGCTGATCGGCACCGGCAGGAGCTCCGCGCGATGGAGCGCGTGAATCGTGGTCGCGAAGTGCAGGCCCTGCTCGGCGCCGAATTCGACCGCGATGTGCTCCCCGGACACGAGCCCTTGCTCGAAGAGCGCGATCGCCGCCGTCGAAACCGCCTCCTCGAGGCGGGCGTACGTCCACGTCTCCTCGCCCATGCGCAGCGCGGCGCGCTCGGGCTTGGTGCGCGCCCAGAACGCGACCGGATCGTAGGTCCAGGCGTCGCTCACTCGGCCTCCACGGTGAACGCGTCTCGCCAGAAATCGTCCGGCGGTCTCACGCCCAATCCGGGTACCTCCGGCACCGCGATCGAGCCGCGGGTCATCGCGGGGGAGGGAGCGATGTCCTCGCGCAGCGCCTCTCCGGTGGCGAGGCCGTGGGCGTACGCGGTCTCGCCGAGCGATGCCGCGAAGTGAACCGCCGCCGTGCGCCCTACCGCGCTTTCTAAGAGTGAGGTGACGACGACAGGCATGTTCCCCTGGATCGCGACGTTCAGCACCGATCGCGCCTGGCGCAGCCCGCCCAAGGCCATCGGCTTCAAGATGAGAATATCGGCGGCGGAGCGGTACAGGATCGCTTCGGCGCCCTGGACGTCGCGAACGGTTTCATCGGCGGCGATTGGGATCGGGGAGGACCGGCGCACGCGGGCGAGGCCCTCGACGTCATCGGCCGCGACCGGTTGCTCCGCGTACTCGAGGTGGTAGCTCGCGAGGGCGCGGAGAGCGTCGATCGCTTCGTCGACGCTCCAGGCCTGATTGGCGTCGACCCGGATGCGGACATCCGGCCCCACGGCATCACGCAGGACGCGAAGCCGCTCCAGATCCTCGGCGTGTCGGGCGCCGCCCACCTTGAGCTTGAGCGTCCCGAAGCCGGCATCCACCGCGCGGCGGCCCATCTCCGCAGCGCGGTCGGGCGGGACGCGCGGGATGGTAGCGTTGGCGGGCACTTCCAGGAGCGTTCGGGCGCCGCCGAGGTATCGCGCGAGCGGCAGGTTCTCCTCCTGCGCCATCAAGTCATGGAGCGCGCAGTCGATCGCGGCTCTCGCCGTCGGCGCGGCGGCCACGGGCGCCAGGTTCGGAAGGTCGGCGATGACCGCGGCGAACCCGTCGCGGGACATCCCGACGAGGCGCGCCATCGCGAGCTTGAGCCCCGCTCCCGCCGAGGCGTGTGTTTCGAGCCCGAATCCCGGGAATGGCGCCGCGTCCCCTAGCCCCACCCGGCCGGAGCCGTCTTCGAGCGCGAGGATCCACCCGCGCCGGTCGTTGACATTCCCGTCGGCGGTCGGCCACGCGTCGCGGAGGGGCAGCGTGTACGGTTGGAGGCGCGCGCGGACGATGCTCATGTCCGGACTCCCGCGCCGGATGGGGGCACGGCGCTCACGCGATCGCCATCCCGGCGGCGAACAGAATCCCGAACAGCACATGAAGACGCGCGGTGCCGAGCAGCGCCGCATTGAGTGATGCCCCGTCTTCGCGCGCCAGGACGCGCCGTCCTTCGAGGGCCGCGAGTGGCGCGGTCAAGAGAGGAAGGAGCGCCCACGCGCTCGCGCGGCCCGACAAGGCCAGGAGCGCGGGCGTGAGATAGGCCACCGCGAGGAGCACCAGGTATTCCGCGCGCGCGCCGCGGGGTCCCACGCGCACGGCAAGGGTGCGTTTCCCCGAGGCACGGTCTCCGTCCAGGTCCCGCACGTTGTTCACGACCAGAATCGCGGTCGCGAGCGCGCCGACCGGAATCGCCGAGAACGTCACGTAGACCGGCAGGGTCCTCGCCTCGACGAAGTAGGTTCCGCATACGGCGACCATCCCGAAGAAGAAGAAAACGAAGACCTCACCCAGGCCATGGTACGCAAGCGGCCAGGGCCCGGCGGTGTACGCGACTCCCGCCGCGATAGACAGGAGTCCGATCACGACGACGATCCAACCGGCCGCGGCCAAGAGGTAAACGCCCGCGAGGATGGCACCGAGAAAGGAGAGGAGGATGCCGGCACGCACCTCCGCGATCGTGAGCCAGCCCATCGCGAGGGACCTGGGCGGACCGAGGCGTCCGCGGGCGTCCGCGCCCCGGAGGAAGTCGCCCCAATCGTTGACAAGATTGGTACCGATCTGGATGAAGATCGCGCCCACGAGGGCGGCGATCGCGGGGCCCAGGCGGAAGCGATGGTCGCGTGCGGCGAGCGCGGATCCCACCGCGACCGGGACCAAGGCGGCCGCGAGGGTCGGGACGCGCACCGCGTGGAGCCACGCCCGTGTCCGGGTTACGGAGGGGATTTCGGCCACCGCTTCAGGGAAGCCGGCGGAATTTGGAGAAATCCGGTTTTCGCCGCTCGAGGTACGCGTTTCGCCCCTCCTGCGCCTCCTCGGTCATGTAGTAGAGAAGCGTCGCGTTTCCGGCCAGCTCTTGCAGCCCGACCTCCCCGTCGCATTCGGCGTTGAACGATGCCTTGAGGCACCGGAGCGCGAGCGGGCTCATGGCCAGCATCTCACGGCACCAGGCGACGGTCTCCTCCTCGAGCCGCTCGAGCGGGACCACCTGATTCACCAACCCCATCTCGCGCGCCTGGCGGGCATCGTACTGCCGGCAGAGGTACCAGATCTCGCGTGCCCGCTTCTGCCCGACGATGCGCGCAAGGTAGGAGGCCCCGAACCCGGCGTCGAAGGAGCCGACCTTCGGCCCGGTCTGGCCGAAGATCGCGTTCTCCGCCGCGATCGTCAGGTCGCACACGACGTGGAGCACGTGCCCGCCGCCGATCGCATAACCGGCGACCATCGCCACAACCGGTTTCGGGAGGGAGCGGATCTGCTTCTGAAGATCGAGCACGTTCAAGCGCGGCACTTGATCGTCGCCGACGTATCCAGCGGTACCGCGCACGCGCTGATCTCCCCCCGAGCAGAACGCTTCGCTTCCGGCGCCGGTCAGGATCGCGACGCCGACCTCGGGATCCTCCCGCACGTCCTCGAAGGCCTGAATCATCTCGCGGACGGTGAGCGGGCGGAACGCGTTCCGCACGTCCGGGCGGTTGATGGTGATCTTGGCAATCCCCTCGGCCTTTTCGTAGAGGATATCGGTGAACGTGCGAGAGGCTTTCCACGCGATGCCTACGGCCTGGGTCATGAGCGTCGGCTCCTATTCGTAAGGACGTGACGAGGCTTCGGCGGTCGGCACCGAAGACGCGATCCAGTGCGCGGCGATCGCGTCCGCAAAAACCTCGGGCGCTTCCAGGTGGACCGCGTGCCCGGCCCCGGGGACGATCACGCAAGCCGATCCGGGAATGGCCCCCGCGGTGCGGCGTGCCACATCGACGTACTTGAGGTCGCGCCCGCCGGCGATGAGCAGCACGTCACAGCGCAGGCTTCCGAGGCGGCTGCCGAGGTAATCATGGGCTCCCTGGCCCATACCACGCAGGGAGCGCGCAAGCCCCGCGGGAAGGCATTCCATCCGCCTCGACCGAAGGGCCGCGAGGGTCGCCGGCGGAAGCTCCCATTGCGTCTCGAAGAGTGGGAGCGTGCTCCAGTACTCCACGAACCACGCGATCCCGCGCTCCTCGATCCGATCCGCGAACGCATCGTCGGCCTCGCGGCGCCGCGCGCGCGCGTGCACGTCCTCGATACCCGGGGAGGTGCTCTCGAGCACGAGCGAGCGCACGCGCTCCGGATGGGCAAGCGCCATGTGGAGGGTGACGCGGCCGCCCATCGAGTATCCGAGCCAGTCCAGCCGTTCGGAGCCCAGGGCGCCGAGGATCGTTTCGAGGTCCCGGACGGTCTCGGCCATCGTGTAGCGCAGGGGATCGGCGGGGGCGCCCGTCTTTCCGTGGCCCATGAGATCGACCGCGATGACGGAGCGCCCGGCATCGCGGAGCCTTGGTGTCAGCGGAATCCAGTCTTCGCTCGAGCCGCTGAACCCGTGCAGGAGCACGATCGCCGGCGCGCGCGCGGGATCTCCGTCGATGGCGACGTGGTAGGGGACGTCCCGTACGTTCAGGATCACGCGCCGCTCCCGACCGCGCGGATCACGTCGTCCCAGACGCTCTGATGCCACGCGCGATTACCGTCCCGCTCCGTTCGAACCTCGATCACCTCGGTCGCGCGGGCCTGAAGCGAGGCGCGCGTCCGGGCGCGAAGCTCCTCCCAGGTTCGCGGGCTCGAGTAGGGGACTCCGTACAGCGCCGCGATGGGGGCGAAATCAAGCCCGTGGGGGGTCCCGAAATAGCGCTCGAACGCCGGATGCCGCGCGACGGGCAAGAAGGAGAAGATCCCGCCGCCGTCGTTGTGCACGATGACGATGGTTGCGCGCACGCGTGCGTCGCGCGCGATGTGAAGCGCGTTCAAGTCGTGATGGAACGAGAGATCGCCGGTGACGAGGAGCAGCGGGTCGTCGGAAGCCGCGCTCGCACCGAGCGCGCTCGAGACGACCCCGTCGATCCCGTTCGCGCCGCGGTTCGCGAGCACGCGGACGCGGCGGGGGTGCTCGGGTACGAAGGAGTCCAGGTCTCGGATCGCCATGCTGTTTCCGACGTAGAGGGTCCCGGATTCGGGGAGCGCGTCCAACAGCACGGGGAAAACCTTTCCCTCGCAAAACCCCCGAGCGCCCTCGAGATGACGGGCGATCGTGGCGCGTGCCGTGCGCTCCGCGCGCTCGAATACGTCACGCCAACTTGGAAGGGAATCCGCCGCTCCATCGAGCGCTTCCGAGAGGGCTCCGGCGAAGGCCGCAGGGTCGGCGGTCACGACTTCCCGCGCACGGCGCGCGGGGCTTCGCCAGCCGGCGCCTGGATCCACGATCACATGTCTCGCGGCGGGATGCCGGGACGCGTACGCGTGGAACGCTTTCGACGTGAGCGCCGCGCCGAATTGGATCACGAGCTCGGGGCCGTGCCGCTGGGCGAACGGCGCGGACCGAAGAAACGCGTCGTAGGCGCCGAGGACCGCCTCGCCGGGGCGGGCGCCGAATCGGGTCTGGGATGCCGGGTCGGCCAGAATGGGATACCCGGTGACCTGGGCGAGCCGCGTCACGGCGGCCGCGAACTCCGGCGGGAAATCGTCGGGGCCGCACACGATGAGGCCGCGTCTCAGGCCCCGCACGGTCTTCGCGACGCGCTCGACGGCGCTCGGCGCCGGCGGATGGGCCTCTGCCACCACCTGCGCGCCGGGTGCCGAGGCGGGCGGCGGCGGAACCGCATCCGGTTCGGGAAGAAGCGGCTCGCGAAACACGAAGTTCAAGTGCACGGGTCCCGCGGGAGCGCGCCACGCCTCGGCGACCGCGCGGGTTCCGAGTGAGGTGACGTAGTCGAGCATCGCGGGAGAGCCCTCGGGTGCCCCGACCTCGGCGAACCAGCGCACCTGGCTCCCGAAGAGCTTGACCTGGTCGATCGTCTGCGGGGCGCCCGTGTCACGAAGCTCGGGCGGGCGATCGGCCGTGGCGACGATCAGCGGCACGCGCGCGTAGTTTGCCTCGACGATCGCGGGAAAGAAGTTCGCGGCGGCTGTGCCCGACGTGCACACGAGCGCGACGGGACGTCGTGACGCCTTGGCCAGACCAAGCCCGAAGAAGCCCGCAGCACGCTCATCGAGCGAGACGTGCGTCGCGATCGGAGAACGGTCGAACGCCAGCGCGAGAGGGGCGGACCGGGAACCCGGGCAGATGACCGCGTCCCTTACTCCCGCATCGTGGAGCCCGGCGGCGAAACGGTCCGCCCACGCGAGCTGAATCGAGCCCCGTGCGCGCGCCGCATCGTCCGCCTCGGCGGCCGGTCCGGCGGCGTCCGCGGTACGCACCCCTTCGCGGGGTGCCACCGGTTCAGTCGCGCGCGACGGCATCGAGAATCCCTTTCATCTTGAGCTCAGTCTCGTTCCACTCGAGCTCCGGGTCGGAGCCCTCGACGATCCCGGCGCCCGCGAAGATGCGGGCGCGTCCGCCGCACAGGGCGAGCGACCGGATGCCCACCGCGAAATCTCCCTCTCCCGTTCCGTTCACCCAGCCCATCGGCCCCGCGTACCAGCCGCGGCCGCACGGCTCCACGTGGTCGATCCAGGCGAGTGCCTCGCGCCGCGGCCAGCCCGCGATCGCGGGGGTCGGGTGCAATCGTGATACGAGGTCAAGGATATGGGATCCATCGCGGGCTCGGCCCCGTACGGGCGTGCGGAGGTGCAGGAGGTGAAGAAGCCTCATCGCTTCCGGCTCCTCCGGCGCGTGCAGCGAATCGCAAAGGGGTCGGAGCGTTTCGAGCAGATGGTGCAGGACGATTGCGTGCTCGCTTCGGTCCTTCGCGTTGGCCGTGAGCAAACGGGCGAGGGCCGGCTCGTCATCCCCAGGCTCGCATCGTTGCGTGCCGGCGACCGCCTCGCTCGAAATCTCGCCGTCGACGAGCCGTACCGATCGCTCGGGGCTGGCTCCCAGGAACGCGTTTCCATTCCCGTCCGCGATCAGGAACCGATAACACGCCGGATAGGCTGTGCGGAGCGATTCCATGATTTCGATCGCATCGATCCCGCGATCCATCCGGACCTCGACCGAGCGCGCCAGCACAGCCTTGGAGCATCCGCCATCCCGAATTCGTTTCAGCGTGAGCCGCACGGCCTCGATCCAGGCGGCTCGATCCCACTGGGGGGCGGAAGCAGGCTCCTTTCGGGCGGGACTCGGAATTCCTTCGCCGTCATCGTCGGGGGTCCATCGCGTCTCGATCGTCTCGCCCGAAACGCCTTTCCAAAACATTTGCGCGGGAACAAAAAAGGAAGCATCGGGAAACCCGGGCCACCCAAGCCGAGCGCCCTGTTCCGCGAAGGAGAAGCCGCCGATCGCGATCGCGCCGGGGAAGCCGGGAGGCGTCGGCCCGCGGTGGCTCGCCGCATCGAGCGCCCGCTTCAGCCTGAGCCGGACCTCCTGGAACCGGTCGCGGTCCGGGCCCACGCCCGCTGGGCTCCTGCCCGAGCTCTCGATCCGAAACAGGGCCCCAATCCCCGCGATCGCTTCCCCCTCCGGGGCCTCCCAAAGGAAGACCCGGCGGCCGGCGGCCCCTCCCCGCATGGACCGAAGGCAATCCCACGGGCTTTTTCCCGGAATCGTCGTGCTCTCGCCCGAGAAAGCTTCGGGCTCGGCCCGGAGCCAACGCGCGGCTTCCGGCGCGTCCTCAAGCCGGGCGCCGGATTGTGCCGTTGGGGATGAAGGGGTATCAGGGGCCGTCACGGTCGGCCAGTATAGAGAGCGCCCGGTGATGCGGCAACTCGAGGATGCTAGGCAATCGCGAGCGGCTATCGTATCTTCCCGCGCATGATTCCGGTTGCGTTCCCATATGGCCCTGGGGTTGGTTCTGGGCCTGCGCCACGCATTCGAGGCGGACCACATCGCCGCAGTCGCCGCGATCTCGCGTCATCCGCTTTCCTGAAAGGGATCGCCCTTGACGGTCGACAAAGTTGGTGACATTATTCACAATCTTGTTTTCAAGGGGTCTCATCCGCCCGTGCGGTTGACCACCAAAGGAAAGTGGTTTCCGGCGACTTGAGCACTCTTAACCCAAAGCAGTTCTTTGCGATCGCGGTGATCCTGCTCGTTCTGGGCGGCTGGTCCTTTTTCGATTCCTTCAGCAATGTCGGGTACGCCCCGCAGCAGCCGATTCCATTCAGCCACAAGCTCCACGCCGGGACGAACAAGATCCCCTGTCTCTACTGCCACTCCAACGCCGAGCGCTCGCGCCACGCGACGATCCCCGCCATGGCCGTGTGCATGAACTGCCACACCGTTGTCCGGACCGACCGGCCCGCCATCCAAATGGTGGCGAGCTACTACCAAGCCGGAAAGCCCATGCCGTGGATCCGCGTTCATCGCGAGCCTGACTATGTGTACTTCAGCCACCAGTGGCACATCGCGCGCGGGTTCGCGTGTCAGACATGCCACGGGCAGGTCCAGAACATGGACGTGATCCAGCAATCCAAGGATCTCAAGATGGGCTTCTGCATCAGCTGCCATCGCCAGAACAAGGCGCCGACGGACTGCAACACGTGCCACACATGAACGAATCGACTCCAAAGCACTGGCGCTCTCTCGCCGAGCTCCACGGCGATCCCGAGGTTCAAGCGCTCCGCGAGCGTGAGTTCCTCACGCCGTCCGAAGAAACCACAGAGATCCCCTCGCGGCGCGATTTCTTGAAACTGGTCGGGGCCGGCGCTGCGTTCGCGGCGGCGGGATGCGCGCGGAGACCGGTCGAAAAGATCCTTCCGTATATCAAGATGCCCGAGGAAGCGACTCCCGGGAAAGCGGTGTGGTACGCATCCACGTGCGGCGAGTGCCCGGCGGCGTGCGGCGTCCTCGTCAAGACCCGCGAGGGGCGGCCGATCAAGCTCGAGGGGATGAAAGAGCACCCCTTGAGCCGGGGCGGGCTTTGCGCACGCGGGCAGGCGTCGCTTCTCAACCTCTACGATCCGGACCGGCTTCGCGGTCCCGTCGCGGTCGACCGCGCCACGGGCGCCACGAAGGCGGCCACGTGGGGAGGGCTCGACGCGCGTGCCGCGAGCGCGCTGCGCGGGGCGCGCGAGGGCGGCGGAAAAGCAGTCCTCCTGACCGGAACGGTCACAAGCCCGTCGACGCGCGCGCTCATCGGCGAGTTTCTCAAGACATTCCCCGGGGGCTCCCACATCTCCTACGACGCCGTTTCGAGCGACGCGATCGCCAAGGCCCAAGAGCTTTGCTATGGCGAGCGCCTCATCCCGCACTACCGCCTCGACAACGCCGATTTGCTGGTCACGATCGGAGCCGATCCGCTCGGGACGTTCCTATCTCCTGTAGAGTTCGCCCGCGATTTCGCGAGCCGCAGGAAACCGGAGTCGGGCTCGATGTCCAAGGTCGTGGCGATCGAGCCGATCCTCACGCTCACCGGGACCAACGCGGACGTTCGGTACCGTGTGCGACCGGAGCATCTCCTCGCGGTCACGCTCGCCCTGGCGAACGAGCTTCTGGTGCGGAATCCGCGCGCCACCCTTTCGGGAAACGCGGCGGTGGGCGCGGCGCTCCGGGCGTATCCGGCCGATGCCGCGGAGCGCGACGCGGGCTTGAAGCAGGGTACGCTCGCCGCGCTGGCGGACGATCTCTGGGCCAATCGCGGAAGGAGCCTGATCCTCGCCGGGCCGCAGGCGGCGCCCGCGAACCATGCGGTGGCGATCCAGGTGGCTGCGAATCTTCTGAACGTGGCGCTCGGGAACGAGGGCGTGACGGTGGAGAGGGGGGCGCCTTCTCTTCAGGCACAAGGCTCGGAGGAGGCCGTGCTTTCGCTGGTGGAGAGAATGCGCGGCGGGGAAGTGCAGGTGCTCCTCATCCATGGGGTGAACCCGGCCTACACGCTCCCTGCGGCGCTCGGATTCGGCGACCTCATGAAGAGGATTCCGTTCATCGTGAGCTTTGCCGACCGGGTGGACGAGACGGCTCGCCAGGCTGATTTCGTGGCGCCCGATCACCACTACCTGGAATCCTGGAACGACCATGAGCCGCGCCGGGGTCTGCGGTCGCTCGCGCAGCCCGCGATTGCGCCGCTCTACGACACGCGGGCGTTTCAGGACACGCTCCTCACATGGGGACGCTCCCTGGGGACGGGCTCGCTCGCGGGCACGGTCGGAACCTGGCACGACTATCTGAGGGAGCGGTGGCGCGGCGACGTCTACCCGAAGAGCGACGCCGCGGCGTCCTTCGATCTCTTCTGGGAAGGTGCGCTCCGCGAAGGGGTGTGGCGGGGGAAAGGTCAAGGGAGCGCGGGCTCGGCGCCCGGAGCCTTCCGGGTGGGGGCTCTGAGCGAGATTCCAGCGACGCCGGGCCCGGCGCTGTCCGGCGGATCGCTCTCGCTCGTGCTCTACACGCCGGTCACGCTTTACGACGGGCGCAGCGGGAACAACGCCTGGCTCCAGGAGCTGCCCGATCCGGTCTCGAAGATATGCTGGGACAACTACGTCTCGATCGCTCCGTCCCGCGCGAAGGCTCTAGGGGTTTCGGAATACGAGATGAAGGCGGACGTCGTCACGGTGGACGTGGGTCACGCCAAGTTTGACCTGCCCGTCCACGTGCAGCCCGGCCTCCACCCCGACGTGGTCGCGATCGCGGTCGGCTTCGGCCGGACCGCGGCGGGACGCGTGGGGAACAAGGTCGGACAAAACGGCTATGCGCTCGCCCAGGCAACCGGCGGGCGGATCGGTCTGAGCGGGATCCCGGCGCGAATCACGAAGACGGGGCGCTTAGCACCGCTCGCCTGCGTGCAGGGGCATCAATACACCGAAGACCGCCCCATCATTTACGAGACGACCCTCGCGTCTTTCCTCAAGGATCCGTCCTCGGGAAACGACGCGCCCACGAACGAGCCCTCGATGTGGACGAGGCATAAGTACCTCGGCTACCGGTGGGGAATGGCGATCGATTTGAACGCGTGCATCGGCTGCTCCGCGTGC
>DASXTQ010000022.1:0-14774 GCA_036505295.1 Candidatus Eiseniibacteriota bacterium | reverse complement strand
TCCCTCACCTGGATCTTCGGATTCTTCTGCGACAACACCATCGTGATCGCCGCCGTCAACGTCGTCTTCCCGTGATCCACGTGCCCAATCGTCCCCACGTTCACGTGAGGCTTGTTCCGCTCAAACTTCTGCTTCGCCATTTCGTTTCCTCCGGCCGCGGGGATCGTCTCCCGGCGGTACGGTTCAGCTCCCTTTGACCGTGGCGATGATCTGTTCCGCCATGGCCTGTGGCATCTCGTCGTATCGCGAGAACTGCATCGAATAAACGGCGCGTCCCTGGGTGATGGAGCGGAGCCGCGTGGAATAACCGAACATTTCACCAAGCGGCACCGAGGCCGCCACGACGCGCGCGTCGGAGCGCTGGAACATGCCCCCGATGCGGCCGCGCCGCGAGCTCAGATCACCGATGACGTCCCCCATGTACTCCTCGGGCACGACCACCTCGACGTCCATGATCGGCTCGAGAAGCTTCGGGCCGGCTTTGGCCGCGGCCTCCTTGAACGCCATCGAGCCCGCGATCTTGAACGCCATTTCCGAGGAGTCCACCTCGTGGTATTGCCCGTCGATCAGCTCCACCTTGACGTCCACGACGGGGTAGCCCGCCATGATCCCGTTTTCCATCGCCTCGATGATGCCCTTCTCCACCGAGGGGATGTATTCCTTCGGGATCACGCCGCCGGAAATCTCATTCTCGAATCGGAACCCGCTCCCCGGCGCGAGCGGCTCGAGCATGATCGTCACGTCCGCGAACTGGCCGCGCCCGCCCGTCTGACGCACGAACCTCGTCCGCTGCTCGATCTTCTTGCTGACCGTCTCCTTGTACGCGACCTGGGGCTTCCCGATGTTCGCCTGAACGCTGAACTCGCGGACCATCCGGTCTACGAGGATTTCGAGGTGCAGCTCCCCCATCCCGGAAATCAGCGTCTGGCCCGAGTCCTCGTCGGTTTTCACCTTGAAGGTGGGATCCTCGTCGCTCAGCTTCCCGAGCGCCGTCGCCATCTTCTCTTCGTCCGCCTTCGTCTTCGGCTCGATGGCGACCTGGATCACCGGCTCGGGGAAGTGCATCGCCTCGAGCACGATCGGGTGGTCCTTGTCGCAGAGCGTGTCGCCGGTGTGGACGTTCTTCAAGCCGACCGCCGCGGCGATCTCGCCGCAGTAGATCTCTTCCCGGTCCTCGCGCTTGTTCGCGTGCATCTCGACGACGCGTCCTAGACGCTCGCCCTTTTCCTTCGTCGAGTTGTACACGTAGGTGCCCGCCTTCAGAGTCCCGGAGTAGACGCGAAAGAACGTCAGCTTGCCGACGTAGGGATCCGTCATGATCTTGAACGCGAGCGCCGAAAACGGCTCATCGTCCGACGGGGAGCGCTGCTCGTGCTCCAGGGTCTTGGGATTCACGCCCTTGACCGCGGGCACGTCGATCGGCGCGGGGAGATAGGCCACCACCGCGTCGAGAAGCCTCTGCACGCCCTTGTTCTTGAACGCCGTTCCGCCCAGGACCGGCACGATCTTCCCGGCCAGCGTCCCCTTGCGGATCGCGCGCTTGATCAGCTCTGTGGTCACCTGCTTGCCGTCGAGGTACGCGTGGAGCAGCTCGTCGTCGTACTCGGCGATCCCTTCGAGCATGTGGTGCCGCGCCTCGGCCGCCTTCTTCTCGAGATCGCGCGGGATTTCCCCTTCGACGTAATTCGAGCCCATCTCGTCCGACTCGTAGGTAAACGCTTTCATCTCGATCAGGTCGATCATCCCGGTGAACCAGTCGCCGATGTACACCGGGATCTGGAGCGGCACCGCCAGCGCGCCCAGGCGGTCCTTCATCATGTTCACGACGAAATAGAAGTCGGCGCCGATCCGGTCCAGCTTGTTCACGAACGCGATACGGGGCACGCCGTACTTGTCGGCCTGTCGCCACACGGTTTCGGACTGCGGCTCGACTCCACCCACGCCGCAGAACACGGCGATGGCGCCGTCAAGAACCCGGAGGGAACGCTCCACCTCGACCGTGAAGTCGACGTGGCCTGGCGTATCAATGATGTTGATCTGGTGGTTGTGCCAGAAACAAGTCGTCGCGGCGGAGGTGATCGTGATTCCCCGCTCACGCTCCTGCTCCATCCAGTCCATGGTGGCGGCGCCGTCATGGACCTCCCCCACCCGGTGGACCTTCCCCGTGTAGTAGAGGATCCGCTCGGTCAGGGTCGTCTTGCCGGCATCGATGTGGGCCATGATGCCGATGTTCCGCATATGAGAAAGATCGTACTGCCTGGGCACTTCGAAACCGTCCTTAACCGCTTTACCAGCGATAGTGGGCGAAGGCTTTGTTGGCCTCCGCCATTTTGTGTGTATCCTCTCGTTTCTTTACGGCTCCGCCCTCGTTCTTCGAAGCCGCGATGAGCTCCGCCGCGATTCGCTCCGCCATGGTGTGATCGGGGCGCATACGCGAGTATTGGATGATCCAGCGAAGCGCGAGCGCGGTGCGCCGGTCCTGGCGTACTTCCACCGGGACCTGGTACGTCGCGCCGCCCACGCGCCGGGATTTCACTTCCAGCACGGGCTTCACGTTCGCGAGGGCCGACTTGACCACCGAGAGCCCGTCCGTGCCTACCTTCTTCTCGATGATGTCGACCGCCCCGTAGAAAATCCGCTCCGCGACGCTCTTCTTGCCCTGGATCATGAGCGCGTTCACGAAGCGCGTGACCAGGACGTTGTTGAAGCGCGCGTCGGGCGGGACTTCGAACTTATGAATCTTGCTGGCGCGTCGCATGACCGCTTACGGCCCCTTCTTCCGCTTGGTGCCGTACTTGGAGCGGCTGGCGGAGCGCCCCTCGACCCCGGAAGCGTCGAGCGTTCCCCGGACGACGTGGTAGCGCACGCCGGGGAGGTCCTTCACCCGGCCGCCGCGGATCAGGACGATCGAGTGCTCCTGCAGATTGTGCCCCTCGCCCGGGATGTAACAGGTGACCTCCATCCCGTTCGTGAGCCTCACGCGGGCGACCTTCCGAAGCGCCGAGTTGGGCTTCTTGGGGGTCGATGTATAGACGCGCGTGCACACACCGCGTTTCTGCGGCGCGCCCTTCAAAGCCGGCGATGCCGTCTTCGAAAGCTGCCGCTTGCGGCCGAGCCGCACAAGTTGGTTCAGAGTTGGCACCTAAGTTTCCTCATGACAATCGGTTTGGGCGCAAAGAACGCATAGTGTACTCACGCCCCGGAAGCCGGGTCAAGCACTTTTTATCTCCTCCTCGACCCCAGCCGCCCGTTCGGTCTCATCTTCCTCTTCGGCAACGACTTCGATGCCCCGGTAGCGGGACATTCCCGTGCCCGCCGGGATCAGGTGGCCGATGATGACGTTCTCCTTCAAGCCGCGGAGGTGGTCGGTCATCCCAAGCACGGAAGCCTCTGTCAGGACGCGAGTTGTCTCCTGGAACGAGGCCGAGGAGATGAAGCTCTGCGTCGAGAGCGATGCCTTCGTAATCCCCAGCAATAGCGGCTGATAGGTGGCCGGCTGCCCACCCTCGGTCTCAACGCGCCGCTGCTCGATCCGGAGCATGGCCTTGTCGACCTGCTCCCCCTCGAGGAAGTTGGTGTCGCCCGGGTCCTCGATTCTGACTTTTTGGAGCATCTGCCGGACGATGACCTCGATGTGCTTGTCGTCGATCCGGACGCCCTGGAGCCGGTAGACCTCCTGGATCTCGTTGACCAGGTACTCCTGGACCGCCTGGATCCCCTTGATCTTCAGCGTATCGTGCGGGTTGACCGGACCCTCGGTCAGCCGGTCGCCTGCCTTGACGTAATCCCCCTCCTGGACGTGCATGTGCTTGCCCTGGGGAATCAGGTACTCGCGGGTATCTCCGGCGTCGCTGACCACGAGGAGCTTCTTCATGCCTCGGCTGACGCCGCCGAACTCGACGCGCCCGTCGATTTCCGAAACGGTCGCGGCGTCCTTCGGCTTCCGGGCCTCGAAGAGCTCGCTCACTCGGGGCAGACCCCCCGTGATGTCGCGGGTCTTCGAGATTTCGCGGCGGATCTTGACCAGCGGCTCGCCGGCCGTGACTTCCTGGCTGTCGCGCACGAGAAGCCGCGCGCCGGTCGGAAGCGGATAGCTCGCCACGCGCCGGCCGCCCGAGCCCACGATGTCGATGTGCGGCTGGAGCACCTTCTCGCGGTCGTCGACGATGACCATGAGGCGTAGACCCGTGTTCTCGTCGACCTCGTCGCGGACGGTGACCTTCTCCTTGATGTCCACGAAACGGACCGTGCCGGGCTTCTCGGTCAGAATCGGCGTGTTGTAGGTATCCCACTCGAAGAGATCGTCGCCCAACGTGACCGGGGCGCCGTCCTTCACGTCCACCGTCGCGCCGTAGGGCGGCGAGTAGCGGTGACGGACCTTGCCGTCCTGGTCCAAGACCTCGATCTGGCCCTTGTGCCCGACGACGACCAGCGATCCGTTCTGGCGCTCGACGACTTCCAGCTCGCGGAATCGGACGGAGCCGGTGAGCTTCGACTTGATCCTGGACTGCTCGACGATGCGGCCCGCGACCCCTCCGATATGGAAGGTTCGGAGCGTGAGCTGCGTGCCGGGCTCGCCGATCGACTGCGCGGCGATGACGCCCGTGGCCTCACCCAGCTCGACCATGCGCCCGGTCGCGAGGTTCCGGCCGTAGCACTTCCCGCAGATTCCGCGGGTGGCCTCACACTTCAATACCGACCGGATCGCCACCTTCTCGATCCGTCCGCTCTCTTCGATCGCCGCCGCGGCCTCCTCGGTGATCTCCTCTCCCGAGCGGACGACGACATCCCCCGTATTGGGGTCGATGACGTCTTCGGTGGCGACGCGGCCGAGCACCCGGTCTCCGAGCGGCTCGATCACCTCTTCGCCCTCTTTGAGCGCCCCCACCTCCAACCCGCTCACCGTGCCGCAGTCCTCGATGTTCACGATGACGTCCTGCGCCACGTCCACGAGACGCCGCGTCAGATAGCCTGCGTCGGCGGTCTTCAAGGCCGTGTCCGCAAGGCCCTTGCGCGCGCCGTGCGTCGAGACGAAGTACTCGAGCACCGTGAGACCTTCCTTGAAGTTATGGATCACGGGGGACTCGATGATCTCGCCGAGTCCGCCGGTGATTTTCTTCTGCGGCTTCGCCATGAGCCCGCGCATGCCGGCGAGCTGGCGGATCTGCTCCTTCGTTCCGCGGGAGCCCGAATACGCCATCATGTAGATCGGGTTGAAGCCGTCCCGATCCGCGGCGAGACCCTGGAACGTCGCCTCTTCCACCTCGGTCGTGACGTGGGTCCAGGTATCGATCACCTTGTTGTAGCGCTCGCCGTCGGTGATCACCTTCTGCTGATACTGCTGGTTGATGTGCGCGACATCCTTCTGCGCGCGCTTGATGATCTCGGCCTTGGATCCCGGGATCAGGATGTCGTCGATCCCCACGGTGATGCCGGCCTGCGTCGCGTAGGTGAATCCCAGGTTCTTGAGCGAATCCAGGATGATCGCGGTGGTCTTGTTGCCGAGATTGCGGTGGCAGTCGCCCACCAGCTCCTCGAGCGCCTTCTTGTCCATCTCGGTGTTCTTGAACTGAATGCCCCACGGGACGAGGATCTCGTTGAAGAGCACGCGGCCGACCGAGGTGTCGAGCCGCTGCCCGTCCATATGGAGGATGATCGGGTCGTGGAGCCCCGCCTGCTTGTGGTCGTACGCCGCCCGCACTTCCTCCATGCCGGAATAGTGCTTCGGTTTCTTCCCCGCGGGGAGCGGCCGCTTACGCGTCATGTAGTTGCAACCCAGGACGATGTCCTGGCTCGGCGCCGCGACCGGTCGGCCGTTCGAGGGGAGCAGGATGTTGTTGGTCGAGAGCATGAGCTGCCGCGTCTCGATCTGGGCCTCGAACGAAAGCGGAACGTGCACCGCCATCTGATCGCCGTCGAAGTCCGCGTTGAACGCGCCGCACACCATCGGATGGATGCGGATCGCCTTCCCCTCGACGAGCACAGGCTCGAACGCCTGGATCCCGAGACGGTGGAGCGTCGGTGCGCGGTTCAGGAGCACCGGATGCCCCTTGATGATGTCGCCCAGGATGTCCCAGACCTCGGGGCGCTCGCGCTCGACGAGCCGCTTGGCGCTTTTCACGGTCTGGACGAAGCCCTTGTCCTCGAGCTTCCGAATGATGAACGGCTTGAACAGCTCCAGCGCCATATTCTTGGGGATTCCGCACTGGTGGAGCTTGAGCTCCGGCCCGACGACGATCACCGAACGCCCCGAGTAATCGACGCGCTTGCCGAGCAGGTTTTGACGGAAGCGGCCCTGCTTTCCCTTGAGCATGTCGGAAAGCGACTTCAACGGCCGGTTCCCCTGCCCGCGCACGGCGCGGCTCCGCCGCCCGTTGTCGAACAGCGCGTCCACCGCTTCCTGAAGCATCCGCTTTTCGTTGCGCAAGATGACCTCGGGCGCGCGGATGTCGATGAGCTTCTTGAGACGATTGTTGCGATTGATCACCCGCCGGTAGAGATCGTTCAGGTCCGAGGTCGCGAAGCGCCCGCCCTCGAGCGGGACGAGCGGACGCAAATCGGGAGGCAGCACCGGAATCACCGAGAGAATCATCCACTCCGGCCGGTTGCCGCTCTGCCGGAACGCCTCGACGATCCGGAGACGCTTCAGCGTCTCCTTCTTTCGCTGCACGGAGTTCTCGATCTTGGCGATCGCGCGAAGCTCCGCGGAAAGCTCGTCCAAGTCGATCTCGGTCAGGAGATCGCGAATCGCCTCAGCGCCCATCTTTGCGTTCAGCGTGATGGTCTCGTCCTGGGTGAGCTCGTAGTACTCATCCTCCGAGACGAGCTGCTTCTTCTTCATCCCGCTCGTGCCGGGGTCGATCACAACGTAGGATTCGTAGTAGAGGACCCGCTCCAGATCGCGGATCGACATGTCGAGCAGGTGCCCGATGCGGCTCGGCACCGCCTTGAAGTACCAGATGTGGGAGACCGGGACCGCGAGGTTGATGTGCCCCAGCCGCTCGCGGCGCACCTTGGCCTGGGTGACCTCCACCCCGCAGCGGTCGCAGATCACCCCGCGGTAGCGGATCCGCTTATACTTGCCGCAATTGCACTCCCAGTCCTTGACCGGTCCGAAGATCTTCTCGCAGAAAAGTCCATCCCGCTCGGGCTTGAACGACCGGTAGTTGATCGTCTCGGGCTTCGTGACTTCCCCGTGCGACCACCCCCGGATCGTCTCCGGCGAAGCGAGCATGATCCGGATGGAATTGAACGCGAGCCGACGGCGCGAATTATCGCGGTCGTCGACCCGGGCGAGTGAAAATCGCTGACGTTCCGTTGCGAGAGGCGACTTGATTCCGAACAGTTCCTGCATCGTGCCGTGCCTCCTCGTCTACGCTTCGTCCCGAAGCTGAACGTCCATGCAGAGACTCTGAAGTTCTTTGACCAACACGTTGAAAGACTCCGGCGTGCTCGGGGCCGGAGGGTTCTCCCCCTTGACGATCGCCTCGTAGATGCGCGACCGGCCCACGACGTCGTCCGATTTGACGGTCAACAACTCCTGCAATGTGAAGGCCGCTCCGTACGCCTCAAGCGCCCACACCTCCATCTCTCCGAACCGCTGCCCGCCGAACTGAGCCTTGCCGCCCAACGGCTGCTGGGTGACCAGCGAGTACGGACCGATCGAACGCGCGTGGATCTTGTCGTCCACGAGATGCGAGAGCTTCATCATGTAGATGTAGCCCACCGTGACGCGCTGATCGAACGACTCTCCGTTGCGTCCGTCGTACAGGACGCTCTTTCCATCTTCGGGCAACTTCGAATCCCTCAAACAGGCCTTGATCTCGTCCACGGTCGCGCCCGCGAAGACCGGGGTCGCCACCGTCGCGCCAAGCTCCTGCGCCGCCCAACCAAGGTGCGTTTCGAGCACCTGTCCAATGTTCATACGCGAGGGCACGCCCAGCGGGTTCAGCACCATGTCCACCGGCGTCCCGTCGGGCAGATACGGCATGTCCTCCTCGGGCATGATCTTCGCGACCACGCCCTTGTTGCCGTGCCGCCCCGCCATCTTGTCGCCGACCGAGAGCTTGCGCTTCTTGGCGACGTATACCTTCACGAGCTTGACCACTCCGGGAGGAAGCTCGTCCCCGCGGGTCACCTTTTCGATTTCCTTCTCGAGGTTCTTCTCCACGCGGTCGAGCGCGCGCGCGGCGCCTTCCAAGAGGCTCCAGAAGCGCTCGTTTGCCTGGTCGTTCCGCGTGACCTGCGTCTTGTACGGGACCGCGTCGAGATCGGCATGGGCGAGGAACTCCTCGTCGATCTTCTTTCCGGCGCGGGCGACGGGCCGCTCCTCGTCCCCTTCCACCCACTTGTTCACGTACTCGCCGAGCAGGACCCTCCCCACTTCGGCGGCACGGGTCTCGTGGACGCGGTCCTTCTCCTTCTTCGCCTGGCGGCGCAGGCGGTCGATCTTCCGCTTCTCCTGCTTCTTTGTCGACTCGTCCTTCTCCCGCCGGCTGAACACCTTGGTGTCGATGACGACGCCGTCCATTCCCGGAGGCGCCTTGAGCGACGCGTCCCGGACATCGCCGGCTTTCTCGCCGAAGATGGCGCGGAGCAGCCGCTCCTCGGGCGTCAGATCGGTTTCACCCTTGGGCGTGACTTTCCCGACCAGGATGTCTCCCGCCTTGACGCGGGCGCCGATCCGGATGATTCCCTCCTCGTCCAGGTTCTTGACCGCTTCTTCGCTCACGTTCGGAATCTCGCGGGTGATTTCCTCGGCCCCGCGCTTCGTGTCCCTTACTTGTAGCTCGAACTCTTCGATGTGGATCGAGGTGAAGCGGTCGTCCTTGATGAGGCGCTCCGATACGAGGATCGCGTCCTCGTAGTTGTAGCCGCCCCACGGCATGAACGCGACGAGCACGTTCGAGCCGAGCGCAAGCTCGCCGTTTCTCGTGGCGGCGCCGTCGGCCAGGAGCTGCCCCTTCCTCACCCGGTCCCCTTCCGAGACGAGCGGGCGCTGATTGATGCAGGTATCCTGGTTCGAGCGCTTGAACTTGGTGAGCCGGTAGAAATCCACGCCGGCCATCTCGGAGTAATCGACGGCCCGCGGTTTTCCTTCCGGCTGGTCATAGCGGACGAAGATCTGATCGCCCGATACCGATTCCACAACGCCCGCGCGCTTCGCCACGATGAGAGCGCCCGAGTCCTCGGCCACCTTGCCTTCGAGGCCCGTTCCGACGAGAGGTGCCTCAGTGAAGAGGAGCGGTACCGCCTGGCGCTGCATGTTGGAACCCATCAGCGCGCGATTCGCGTCGTCGTGCTCGAGGAAGGGAATGAGCGCGGCCGCGGGGCTCACGAGCTGGATGGGGGAAATATCCATGTAATCCACGTCGGTGGGCTCGACCATCGGGAACTCGCCCTTCTCGCGGACGTTTTGCTCGCCCACCAGACGGCCGTGCGGATCGACCGCCGCGTTCGCCTGCGCGATCTTGAACCGGTCTTCCACGTCCGCGGAGAGGAACTGGACCTGCTTCTTATCGACGACCCCGCCCGAGACACGGCGATAGGGGGTCTCGAGGAATCCCAGATCGTTCACGCGCGCGTACGTCGCGAGCGAGGAGATGAGGCCGATGTTCGGCCCTTCCGGCGTCTCGATCGGACACATCCGGCCGTAGTGCGTGTAGTGCACGTCCCGCACCTCGAACCCGGCGCGGTCCCTGGTCAAGCCGCCCGGACCGAGCGCTGAGAGCCTTCGCTTGTGGGTCAGCTCGGCCAGCGGATTCGTCTGATCCATGAACTGCGAGAGCTGGCTGGACCCGAAGAAGCTCTGGATCACGGCCGAGATCGTGCGCGCGTTGATCAGGTCGTACGGCGTGACCTGCTCGGCGTCCTGGAGCGTCATCCGCTCCCGGATGATCCGGGCCATCCTCGCGAGGCCGACGTTGAACTGGTTCGAGAGGAGCTCGCCCACCGCGCGCACCCTGCGATTCCCGAGATGATCGATGTCATCCGTCGTGATCGGAAGCCCGGGCACTTCGGCTCCGAGCCTCAGATGGATCAGGTACGCGATGATGACGATAAAGTCTTCCGGGCAGAGCGTCGTCTGATCGTCGTCCGGAACCGCGAGATTGAGCCTCTTCCGCTTGTCCTTGGCACCGAGAAGGGTCTCGTGCGGAAGCTTGCGGTTCAACTTGTACCGGCCGACCCTGGCCAGGTCGTACCGTTTCGGATTGAAGAAGAGCTTCTTCAAGATGTCCCGGGCGGTGTCCGCGCGGGGCGGCTCGCCGGGACGCAGGAGGTTGTAGATGCGCGTGAGCGCCTCGTCCTCGGTCTTGGTGGAGTCCTTCTTCAGCGTGTTCCGGACGATGTCCGCTTCATCCCGGTGCGGGATGACGAACGTCTTTACCGTGGCGAACCCGGCCTTCCGAAGGCCCTCGATCCGCTCCATGGTGATGATTTCGTTCGCCTCGAGGAGCACCTCGCCCGTTCTCTCGTCGACCACGTCTTCCGCGGCGACCTTGCCTACCGCGTCCGGCTCCCGCTTGGAGCGGGCCCCGCCGATCTCCTCTTCCTCGGTATCGTAGAAGAGCTCGAGGATCTCCCGGTCGGTCACGTACCCCAGCGCCTTGAGCAGCACGGTCACCGGAAGCTTCCGTTTCCGGTCGATGTGCACGTACATGATGTCGTTCACGTCGAGGCTGAACTCGACCCAAGACCCGCGATACGGGATGATCCGCGCTGTGAAGAGCTTCTTTCCGTTCGGATGGATCAGATCGTCGAAAAAGACGCCCGGCGAGCGGTGGAGCTGACTCACGATCACCCGCTCCGCACCGTTGATGATGAAGGTGCCCTTGTCGGTGATGATCGGCAGCTCGCCCAGATAGACTTCCTGTTCGATGATGCTCTTGTCCTTGCGCCCCTCTTCCGTATCCTCCCGGACGCGCAGGCGCAAGGTGGCCTTGAGCGGAACCGAGAACGTCAGGTCGCGCTCCTGGCACTCGTCCACCGAGTATTTCGGGTCCCCCAGGTCGAAGCGCACGAACTCCAGCGAGAAGTATTCGCGCGGATCGCTGATCGGGAAGACGCTGTTGAAGACCTCCTGAAGCCCTTCGTTCTTGCGCTTCAAGGGCTCGACATCGGCTTGTATGAAATTGCGAAACGACTCCAGCTGGACGTCGAGCAGGTTCGGGATTTGGATATCCCACTCCCGCTCGATCTTGCTGAAGCTTCGTCGCTCTTTGCCGCGTATCGCTTTTATCACGTCGTTTTCACCCTTTCGATAAAGCCCACTGGAACCGTGCGCCGCGGCGAATTAGCGAATCTCTACGGTCGCGCCGTTCTCCTCCAGCTTCTGCTTGACCGACTGAGCCTCTTCCTTCGAGACCTTCTCCTTGACCGGCTTTGGAGCGCCGTCGACCAGGTCCTTCGCTTCCTTGAGCCCCAACCCGGTGACTTCGCGGACCACCTTGATGACCTGAATCTTCTTGTCCCCGGCACCCATGAGCACGACGTCGAATTCCGTCTTCTCCTCGACCGCCGCGGCTGCGCCGCCGCCGGCGCCCGGCATGGCCGCCATCATCGGCATGGCCGCCGTGACGCCGAAGTGCTCCTCCATCTTCTTCACGAGGCCCGAGACTTCGAGCATCGTCATGCCTTCCAACATCGAGATGATCTGCTGTTCCTTCGTCGCTGCTTCCACGGTGCTTTCCCTCCTCCGGAATCGCGGGGGGTCCCGACTCGGCGCGGACCCTAGCCCTGTTTCTTCTTGGCGATGGCGTCGACAGTCCCCACCAGTTGCCGCAGCGAGCCGGAGAGCACGCCGACGAATCCCTGGAGGGGCGAACGAAGCGCCCCGATGAGCTGGCCGAGCAGCACCTCGCGAGGAGGTAGTTGGGCCAGGATCTTGATGCCGTCGGAGTCGTACAGCTGACCGCCGACGTACGCCGCTTTGAGAGCGGGTTTTTCGAACTCCTTGGCAAAATCGGCGAGGACTTTGGCTCCCGCGATCTCGTCCGCCCCCAAGGCGATGCCCGTGGGGCCTTCGAGATACGGGTGCAGGTCCTGGACGCCCCGCTCCGCGAGCGCCAGCTTCGTGAGCGTGTTCTTCTCCACGATGTATTCCACGTGGGCCTCGCGAAGCTTCCGCCGCATCTTCGTGACCAGATCCACGTTCATGCCCGTGAAATTGGCCAATACGATCGATTTCGACCGGGCGATTGCCTCGGCCAACTCACGAACCCGCGCTTCCTTTTCCGCCGTCGGCATAGACGCAAAATCTCCGTTCCGTGAACCGGTCCGCTGGGGGTGGCTACGCTTTGAAGCTCGCCTGGACCGTGGCCGGGTCGAGACGCACCGGCGGGCCCATCGTCGAGCTCAAGGTGACGCTACGGATGTATTGCCCTTTCGCGGCGGGTGGCTTCGTCCGGACCACCTCGCGGAGAAAGGTCTCCACGTTTGCGAGGAGCTGCTCCTTCGCGAACGAGGCCTTGCCGACCGGCGCGTGCAGATTTCCCGCCTTGTCGACCCGGTACTCGATCTTGCCGCCTTTCACGTCGCGGACCGCCTTCGCCACGTCGAACGTGACGGTTCCGCTGCGCGGGTTGGGCATGAGACCGCGCGGACCGAGGACGCGGCCGAGCTTGCCCACGTCCCCCATCATGTCCGGCGTGGCGATGATGCTGTCCACGTCGAGCCAGCCCTCCGTCAGCTTCTTGATCCACTCCTCGGAGCCGACGAAATCGGCCCCTGCGTCGCGCGCCTCCTTCTCCTTCTCGCCTTTCGTGAGCACGAGAACGCGCACCTTCTTCCCGGTGCCGTGAGGCAGCACGACGGAGCCGCGCACAAGCTGCTCCGCGTGGCGTGGATCAACCCCGAGCCGCATCGCGACTTCGATCGTCTCGTCGAACTTGGCGGTTGCGGTCGTTTTCAGCCGTTCGATTGCGTCGGGCAGGCTCGAGAGCTTCTCCTGTAACCCCGCACCTTGGACGGCGTTCCGGTAGCGTTTTCCCGTTTTCATCGCCGCCCCCTAACCTGAGATCTCGATGCCCATGCTGCGCGCGGTGCCTTCCACCATCCTCACCGCCGCGTCCACGTCATTGGCATTGAGGTCGGGCTTCTTAAGTTCGGCGATCTCACGCACTTGCGCGGGGGTCACCTTCGCGACCTTGTTCCGGTTCGGTTCCCCGGATCCCTTGGCGATTCCCGCGGCGCGCTTGAGCAGCACCGCGGCGGGGGGGGTCTTGGTGATGAAGGTGAACGACCGGTCGCTGTAGACCGTGATCACCACGGGGATGATGAGACCCGGCTGCCCCTGCGTGCGCGCGTTGAACGCCTTGCAGAACTCCATGATGTTCACGCCGTGCTGGCCCAGCGCGGGGCCGATCGGCGGCGCGGGAGTCGCGTTCCCGGCGGGCACCTGGAGCTTCACCAGAGCCTGAACGGGTTTCCCTTTAGCCATTGGATGATCCTTTCCTGTCGCGGGATTCTCCCGCTCCCACGTCGCGTGGTCGCGCGCGGCGGACGCGTCGGCGCCCGTCGCCGCCGGCCGTCAGACCGGCTTTCGGCCGGTCATCAGACCGGCTGCACCTGTAAAAAGTCGAGCTCGACGGGAGTCGCCCGCCCGAAGATCGACACCATCACTTTCACCTTCTGCCGCTCCGGGTTCACCTCGTCCACGACGCCGGTGAAATCGGTGAACGGTCCGTCCACGACCTTCACGTGCTCGCCCGACTTGAACGGCACCTCGGCCGACCCCTTCGCGCGGCCGCCCGCTTCCAGCTGGCCCAAAACGCGCTTCACCTCGGTCTCGCGAAGCGGGATCGGATCCTGTCCGGAGCCGACGAAACGCGTCACCCCCGGAACGTTCTGCACGACCGAGCGCGTCTCCTGGTTCAGATCCATTTCGACGAGCACGTAGCTGGGGAACGTCTTCCGCTTCGAGGTGATGCGCTTGCCGTCCTTCATCTCGGCGAACTCCTCGGTTGCGACGAGGATTTGGCCGAAATGGGATTCCAGCCCCGTGGAGTGAATCGCGCGCTCGAGGTTCGCCTTCACCTTGTTCTCGTGCCCCGAGTAGGTGTGAATCACGTACCACTGCATCGTGGTTCCTTCCATGGACTAACCCACCATCCGGATCAGGGCCTCGAACGCGAACGATAGGGCGCGGTCGACGATGCCTATGAAGATCGAGATCACGAACACCATCACGATCACGACGAACGTCGAATCGCGCAGCTCCCGACGCGACGGCCAGCTGACTTTGTTCATTTCCACGCGGACATCGCGTACGTAATCCCGGAACGCCTGGATCACGGACGTCCGCTCGGCACCTTTTTCGGTCGTCAATTCTGCGCGCACGGAATGAACCCTTTCAGACGCCTACGACGCCATGGCAGGCCAGGAGGGATTTGAACCCCCGACACCCGGTTTTGGAGACCGGTGCTCTAGCCAGGCTGAGCTACTGGCCTACCCTGGTCTCGGCCCCGGACTATCGGGTTTCCTTGTGAGTCGTGTGCTTCCGGCAGCGGGGGCAGAACTTCTTCCACTCCACGCGGTCGGGGTGCTTGCGCTTGTTCTTCGTGTTCGTGTAATTGCGCTCCTTGCATTCGCTGCAAGCGAGCGTGATCTGATCGCGCATGGCTCTCCGCCCCTATTCGAGGATCTCGGTTACGACGCCGGCGCCGACGGTGCGGCCGCCCTCGCGGATCGCGAACCGCAGCTCCTTCTCCATCGCGATCGGCGTGATCAGCTCCACCGACATGTCCACGTTGTCCCCCGGCATCACCATCTCCCGA
>DASXTQ010000021.1:0-5749 GCA_036505295.1 Candidatus Eiseniibacteriota bacterium | reverse complement strand
GTTGAAAGCCGCGCTCGAGGCTCAGGGGCTCGAGGTGGAAGGTCCGGTCGAATTCGCCTTTTGGAACGCGCTCTCGATCTACTTCAGCGATCCCGACGGGAACCGGGTCGAGTTTTGCGGCTTCGGCGACTCGCGATAGGTCTTCTGGCGGCGCTGGCCTCCGTGCCCGGCGTCGCGGACGCGAGTACGATCTGCGAGCTCCCCCATCTCGCCGGGCGCCGGGCGCTTTCAATGGATCTCGATCCAGCACCCGGGCGAGCGAGGCCGAGTCCGCGCCCTCCACACCGGGATGGACCTTGCCAAGGCCGGTATCTTCAATGTCCGCGCCTATGGCTGCCACGCCGGGCTGGCTGAGTGCGTGTCCTCCGGCGTCGACGCCGTCAACGCCGATCGGAGCGAGCTTTCGAAAGCGATGGCTCTGGCGGCCGCCGCGTCCATCAAACCGGGGAGGCCCCGCTAGACCCCGGAGCCCCGCCGACATCAAGGGGACGATCCTTCCGCCCGCGGCGTTGCGGCGCCCTTTACCGGCGCGGCTCCAGCATCGCTTCGAGCCGCGCGATCTGTTCCCGAACAAGATCCGCCTGCTCCTGATTGGGATCGAGGCGGATCGCCTCTCGGAGATACCCAAGCGCCTCGGCGGGGCGGTTCAGGTGGTTCAACAATAGAATTGCAGCGTCCCGCACGGCGAGTGCCCGGTCCTCGTGAGTGGGGGGCACTTGCAAGAGCTCGTTCACCGCTTCCTCAAAGCGCCCGAGCTGGCTCAGCGCCTGGGCGATGTTGAGATGAAGCCGCGGATCCCCGCGGGAAAGCTCGTACGCCTTGCGGTACTCCGCGAGCGCTTCCGCAAATCGGCCCATCGTCGCGAGAATCGCGCCGTGGTACATGCGGATCGTCGAGCCCCTTGGCTCCAAGTTGACCGCGATTCTGGCTTCTACCTCGGCTGAATCGAGCTGGTTTTTGCGCCAGAGCGCGATCGCGAGCGCGGAGCGCAGGGGCGCTTCCATGGATTTGGCCCCGACCCTGAGCCCACGCCGCGCCCACTCCTCCGCGCGATCCTGATCGCCTATGGTGGTGAAGAGCTTGGAGAGGTCCAGGCACCAGAGCTCGACACGAATTACGTGGGTGGGCTTCGGCATCGCGGCGGCGAAAATGCTGTCCCTCTGCGCGCGGGTGCTGATCACTCGCGGCAGTCGGCGCACGACGATGTGCGGGCCCGAGGCGTTTTTCACGTCGGATTCCCAGACCACGGTCGCGTGCTCTCGGAGCCAGCGGTAGTACGCGTTTTCGACGGGGTACTTCTCCGGCTCGGCTTCGAAACGCCGTGAGATTTCACCCGACGCGACGTGGTATTCCAGGCCGTCCAAGAATTCGGGGTGGAAGGCCGGGCGGGCGAGCGGCGACTGGGTTGCGAAAAACGGCCAAATCACAATCGCGCGCTCCCTCGGGGTGAACACCGGCCCGTACAGCTCAATCACCGTGGGCTGTTTGGAATCCAGGTTCGCGTTGACCCAGCGCCGCGCGAGATGGCGGGAGTCCGGAAGGCTCAGCTGATGGCGCGTGGTGATGAGCTCGGGGAGCGGCCACGCAATCGCGATCCCGGCAAGGAGCGCGGGCCCTACCCGTTCCAAGGGCACCGCCGCCGCGAGCGCGGGAGCGCGCGTCCGCGCCCACGCGATCCCGCGCACGGTCGCGAAGGCCGCCGCGAGCTGGAGGAACGGCAGCGCGGCAAGGATGTACCGCTCCTGGGGACTCTTGAGCATCCCATTCACGAGAACGATCAGAACGGGTATCCAGATGAGCATCCGCTTGACTCGGCCCTCCCTCCAGAGGAGCACCGTGCCGGCGAGTCCCATCAGGTAGGCGGGCCATCCCATTGCGTGCGGCAGGGTGACGGCGACGTAGCTCGGGAGCGAGATCGGAAAGACGGTCTGTCCCACCCAATCCGAGAAGAGCGCACTCCGCTGGGCGGCGATGTCGACCAACGTCCGCTTCCAATCGATGAACAGGAAAGGTGAAGCGGCAAAGACCGCCGCCAGAATCGCAACCATGCCGGCCCAGAGAGAGCGATCCTTCAAGAACGTGGTGCGCTTGCCGCCTCCGGCACGATCCTGTTTCGGATCCGTGCGCCGGTGCGCGAGCGCCAGCGGCAAGCCGAGGACGAGGGGGACGTATTTGCAGGCCCCGGCGAGCCCGATCATGGCCCCGGCGAGGATGGAGTCCCGCAGCGTCCCGCCCTCGGCCACCCGGAGCAAGGGCGGGGTCGCGAGCAGGACGAAAAGAAGCGCGAGGAGGTTGGGGTCGCTCACGTGCTGGGAGGTGAGCACGTGCAAGGTATTGGTCGCGACGAACAGACCGGCCAGGAGCCCGACGCCTCGGCCGAGGGAAAGAACGCCGGTCCGGTACGTAAGGAAGACCGTGAGCGTCCCGATGAGTGCGCCCACGACGCGAGCGAAGAGGAACATGGGACTCGCGCCCGCGCCGTTGATGTGCCGCTGGAAGTCCGACGCGCTCGCGCCCGCCGAGGTGAACGAGTAGTACACCTTGTACAGGTGCTGCAGCCCGAGCGTGAGATAGAAGCTCAACGCCGGCCACCCGCCCGTCTGTGGGTTCAGGTCGGTCGCCTTGGTGCCTCCCCTCCACATCAGCCAGGCCCGGCCCATGGTGGTGCGGTCCGTCTCCTCCACGACCGAGTCGTCGAGGACATTGATCCCGAGCGAGCTGTCGGGAAGCCGGTCGTGGATCCCCCACAGCCGGATCGCGAGCGAGAGCCCCAGGAGGGCGAGCAGCACCCAATCGGGCCGGATCGGCCCTGGCCATAGGCGGCGCCGGCGACTCTGCGGATCGCCCGCCCTTTTGGCAGAGGGGTGCGCGCGCTTGGGGCGTTTGGAGGTGGGCCGCTTGTTTGCCATGAACGGGCTGGAAACCCCGACGAGTATAGGGATTAGATCGGCTGCTCTACAAGCCGCATGCCGTTTGGGCAAGAGCGCGCCGGGCGGTCTGTCCCTCCCGGGCGGCCCCGCTGAAATCGGGTGGCTCAACCCCGCCCGGGACACCACCTTCGCCTCGAACGGCCCCCCGGTCGCGAACCACGGCACGGCAACTGCGTATATAGGGATACAAGGAGGGGGCGAAGAGTCAATCTTCTGCCCATTTGTCAACCATGCCAGAGACCAAGAGCAAGCCGAAAACCGAATCACCATCGAAGACCACTGGAACAAGAGGAGCCTCTAACATGAACGTGAAGCCTTTGGCCGATCGCATCCTCGTCCGCCGCCTCGAGGAGCCCGAAACGAAGCGCGGTGGGATCATCATTCCGGATACCGCCAAGGAAAAGCCGCAGCAGGCGGAAGTCGTGGCTACCGGCCCCGGGCGGCTGACCGATGACGGAAAGCGCATCGCCCTCGAGGTGAAGGCGGGCGACAAGATCCTCATGGGCAAATACTCCGGAACCGAAGTCAGGATCGACGGCAGCGAATACCTGATCATGCGCGAGGAGGACGTTCTCGCCATCGTCGGCTGATCCCTGAGGTCGCGAGACCTCCATCCATAAAGGAGTGATGAGAATGGCTGCGAAGGAAATCATTTTTGATGAAAAGGCGCGCCAGGCGGTGCTTGCGGGCGTGCAGACGCTGGCCAAGGCGGTCAAGGTTACGCTGGGACCGCGCGGCCGGAACGTGGTGCTGGACAAGAAGTGGGGCTCGCCCACGATCACCAAGGACGGCGTGACCGTCGCGAAGGAGATCGAGCTCGAGGACCGTTACGAGAACATGGGCGCCCAGATGGTGCGCGAGGTCGCGACGAAGACCTCCGACGTCGCCGGCGACGGGACCACCACGGCGACCGTGCTGGCTGAAGCGATCTTCCGCGAGGGGCTCCGCAACGTCACCGCCGGCTCGAACCCGATGGGCATCAAGCGCGGGATCGACAAGGCGGTCCGGGCGGTTGTCGAAGAGCTGAAGACCTTCTCGAAGAGCGTCAAGAACCCCAAGGAAATCATGCAGGTGGCGAGCATCTCCGCCAACGGCGACCAGGAGATCGGCAAGATCATCGCGGACGCCATGGACAAGGTGGGTAAGGACGGCACGATCACCGTCGAGGAAGCCAAGTCGATGGAGACGACCCTCGATCTCGTCGAGGGGATGCAGTTCGACAAGGGCTACATCTCACCCTACTTCGTCACCGACAAAGAGAACATGGAAGCAATCCTCGAGGATTGCTACATCCTGATCTACGAGAAGAAGCTCTCGAACATGAAGGATCTCCTCCCGCTCTTGGAGAAAGTGGCGCAGAAGGCGAAGCCGCTTCTCGTGATCGCGGAGGACGTCGAAGGTGAGGCGCTCGCGACTCTGGTCGTGAACAAGCTCCGCGGCACGCTCCAGGCGTGCGCGGTGAAGGCGCCGGGCTTCGGCGATCGCCGGAAGGCCATGCTTGAAGACATCGCGATCCTCACCGCGGGCAAGCTCATCACCGAGGATCTTGGGATCAAGCTCGAGAACGTGAAGATCGAGGACTTGGGGCGCGCCAAGCGGGTCACGGTGGACAAGGACAACACGACCATCGTGGAAGGCGCGGGCAAGCACACGGACATCCAGGGTCGCATCACCCTCATCAAGAAGCAGATCGAGGACACGACCTCCGACTACGACAAGGAGAAGCTCCAGGAGCGCCTGGCGAAGCTCGCGGGCGGCGTGGCGGTCGTGAACGTGGGTGCGGCGACCGAGACCGAGATGAAGGAGAAAAAGGCTCGGGTCGAGGACGCGCTCCACGCGACGCGCGCGGCGGTCGAGGAAGGAATCGTCCCGGGGGGCGGCGTGGCGCTGATCCGCTGCATCCCGGCTATCGACAAGCTGAAGCTGGAAGGTGACGAGCTCATCGGGGCGAACATCGTGAAGCGCGCGCTCGAGGAGCCTTTGCGTCAGATCGTGAACAACGCGGGTCTGGAAGGCTCGGTGGTCGTGGAGCAAGCCCGTAAGGAGAAGAACACGGTCGGCTTCAACGTCGAGACGGAGAAGTTCGAGGATCTGTTCGAGGCCGGCGTCGTGGATCCGACCAAGGTAACGCGCTCCGCGCTGCAAAACGCGGCGTCGGTGGCTTCCTTGTTGCTCACGACGGAAGCTCTGGTCGTCGAGATCCCGGAAAAGAAGAAGGCTCAGGCCGCGGGCCCGCACGGTGGCGGCGGCGGCTACGAGGACATGTACTAGACCAAGGTCAGATTCAGAAGCAAGAGAGGGGCGGGACCGAAAGGTTCCGCCCCTTCTTCTTGCCTAGTAGTGGTGGGTGTCGGGCTGCGCCGAGCCGCCGCTTTGCCCGGGCGGGACGGCGGGCATCGAGCCGACTGGAGCGGTCTCGCCCTGCGCGGGCGGCGCCGGGGTCCCCGCGAGCTTTGCCCACTCGGCGGGCGTGATCTGCGTCACGACCCTGTACGTTCCGCTGCCGAGCGGCTGAAACACGAGCGCGTCCCCCTCCTTGAGCTGATCGCGCTTCAGGCCGGGAACGATCGGGATGAAGTGGTCCTGATGACCCACAAGGACAAGGTTCTTGCCCATCGCGGGTGCCGTTCCCAGCATCTTGATACGCGCCTCCCGGAATGTTGGCCCCTTCCCGTAGAGCATGATCGTCGTGTCGTAGGCGCCGAACGCAAGCTGCGCGGTATCGCGGCAGCGCCACATCGGGCTCGCGAGCACCTTCTCGATGGGGATCCCAAGCGCGGCAATCGCCTTCCCGAGCGCGACAGCCTGGGCCCTTCCCG
>DASXTQ010000020.1:0-48987 GCA_036505295.1 Candidatus Eiseniibacteriota bacterium | reverse complement strand
GTTATCCTTATCCTCTTGAGGGTGTCTTCTCGCTTTTACCTGCGTTAGAGAGGAGATGAATGGAATGAAGAGAATACTAAGCGTTGTCGCAATCTTGATGCTGGCGGCTTCGCTGCTCCCGGTGAAGGGTCAAGCCGGCCTCCGCGGCGCGTACGACCCGATCACGCTCGGTGATCCGCTGATCAAGGCAAAATTCTCCCCAGTTTTGAGAGGAGTACCTACCCGCGGGGCGGGGTCTGCCTCGAGCCCCAAGTTGGAGCATTGGATCGCCTTCGTCACAGGCAGCCAGGTCTTTGGTTTCGAGAGCACAGGCGAGATCTATGGCCAGGTGAACATCGACCAGGCGTTCGCTCGCGAATTCGTCCCGGTAGCGCTTGAGGTTGATCCGACCGCCGCCGTCTCGTACATCGACCCGGCTTGGAGCAAGGACGGAAAGTGGTTCGCGTACGTGCAGACGGACAACTTCGTGTCGGCCGCAAGCATCTACGTGCAGCAGTTCGACATTGACCCGACCTTGAGCGTGCACGGCGATAAGCTCGGCTCCCCGATCCTGGTCGCTGACGGCACGGGCGGCAAGCACCACCGCCATCCGGCTTGGAACCCGAGCGCTACCCAAATTGCTTACGATTCCGACCAGTTTGGCTCCATCGACCTCTGGACGGTAAACGTCAACCTCGACGCGACCGCTCATACGGGCACCGTCGATGAGGCCTCGCGCACGCGTCACCAGGTCGGCCTCGACGGCGATCCAGGCACTCTGAACGGCAAGGCCGAGTTCAAGCCTGATTACAGTCCGGACGGCACGAAGATCGCCTACGTCACGAATCGATTTGGCGCGTTCCAAATCCAGATTGTGACTCTAACCAGCAGTGGTCTCGGTGAGACCAGCGTCTCCACGGAGACGAGCCCGGCGCCCATCACGCACGACAATCCGTCCTGGTCCAGCGATGGGTTGTCGCTTTACTACGACGCGCCGGCCAACGAGGATCCCGCGAATCCTCAGGACATCTGGAAGCTCGACCTACCTACCGGGGCGAAGTGCGGAATGAGCGTGGACCTGGCAGGCGATGTCGATCCGGACGTCTCTCAGTACACCAACCCGACGCGCGAGGGCATTCTCTTCAACTACTTCCTGTTCATCTCGCAGGCCTCCGGCTTCGGCGTTCAGGTCTGGCGTGGCGAGTACGTGCAGAACTGCGTCCCGCCGCTGCAGATGTCGGTCGTGATCAGCCCAAAACAGATGAGCGTAGGCGATTCCGTGGGGCAGTTCTTCCCCGGAACGATAGAAGCGGACTTGAGCTTCCCGCCCGCGACGATAGCGGCCGGCTACGTTTGCAGGGCCGCCAACCAGCCCAACAACAGCGGGTTGCCTGAGCCTACCAAAGAGGGCATTCGCGTACGCAAGAGCATCATCCCGAGCCCGACCATGTTGGGAGTGACTCAAAAGCCCATCAAGGACTCCGGCGACTGCGGCGACATGGACATGCTCGCCCTGTTGGGCGTCGCACACATCCCTTGCTTCGATCCCGAGCCGGATCCTAATCTATGTTTCGGCGTCAATTGTGTCTTCGGCGACATCGGCGATTACAGCGTTGTTGTCAATAGCGATGGGCTTAATCACCATTTCATCGCTCGGTATCGCAAGCGGCACATTGCGAACCGGCTCATAGCCCTGGGTCTCGTGGACCAGCTCGTCGCGCTGCCGGTGAACGCGTATTCGAACCGCGTCGGGCGGCAGTTCCTTGGCTTCGGTTATATCAGGATCAACTCGCAGACCAGGGGCGGGGCGGGTAGTCTGGTGGCCATGGAGCAGAACTCTCCGAACCCGTTCAACCCTGTGACGAAGTTCTCCTTCGCGATCAACAAGCCGGGCAACGTCAGCGTGCGGGTTTTTAACACGCGCGGCGAGCTTGTTCGCACGATCGTGAATCAGTGGTTCCCTCAGGGTCAGCATGAAGTGAGCTGGGATGGCAAGACCGCGAGTGGCGGTCGCGCTCCTTCCGGCATCTACTTCATCAAGACGGATTCCAATGGCGCATCCGACATGATCAAGGCGGTGATGGCCAAGTAAGCTTCAGGCAGACGAATAGCGAAGGCCGCGGGGCGTCACGCTCCGCGGCCTTTTGCTTTGCCGGTCAACCTACGTCGCGGCAGCCCCGCGCGTTCCGCACGGCGAGGGCCATGCTGAAAGAAGCCTCGGCGATCCAGTCTCCGGGCGCTTGTCCTCGCCCGCGCGACGAACTTGGGGGCCGTGTGTCCTCCGGTGCATCCGGGCCGCTCGGGGCTGCCCGGCGATTTCCAGCTTCTGTTCGCCGCGCATCGCGCAACTGGCTCCGGGGCCAGTTGAAGACGCCCGTGTCCTAGCTTCCCCCAGCGATTCCTCCTCCAGCTCACGATCGCCAACGCTGCCGCCTCCACAAGAAGTGCCCATGCTGATGATGGTGAGTGCCAGGCCCAACGTGGTTTTCCGAACTCTACAAGCGCCCCTTCGGAACCTCACTGGAATCTCCTTATGGGGCTGCCGCAAGTCTCCGTGCTCATGGCAACGTATGCTGCGTGTCTAGCCTGAATCACGGACAATTCCGGAGGAGCAATTCGAGCGACCACGGGTCGAAAGGTGGACTTCTCTCCGATGAAATGATGTTCCATCGCCATCGTCGAGACTCCGGATGCGGGTGAACCTAGTTCTTCGTCGCCTCTTAGGACCCGGCCGTGGTCGTGGCGCGGGCGAGGACAAGCTCCCGGAGGCTGGATCGCCGTGGCCTCTTTCGCGTGGCGCTCGGCCGCGCGGATCCGGCATTAGAGTACTACCCCCCGAAACGAAAAGGCCCGGAGCGAACGGCGATGCGCCCGCTCCAGGCCGGTCTCTTGAGCCCCGTCTCCTACTAGGGAATGGGGGGCAGGGTCGGTGAATGGTTCACGTAGTTGAAGGCGTTGACCATGATGTTGACCGCGTCCGCATCCTTGAGGAAGTAGAGCGGGAATGTAAAGAACGCGATACGTCCAATCGCCGCGCTCGGGTCGTAGTGTCCCCCGCTGGTCCCGAAATCGTGGGACTGGACGAAGGACGCGCAAGGGAGACCCTCGCGAGGAGATGGCCCTTGGTCTTGGAGCGGGCCCTCTCTGACCCCATGATAGGTATACAGTACCTGTACGATCGGTTGCGAATGGTCTTCGTATCCGAAATTCTGGATCGGCTGGCATCCGAACTCAGGCGCCAAGTACCATCCCTCGACGACGGGGAGCCCAGGAAAGAGCTGGCTTTCCAAGTTGCCAGGGGGAGGGACCGTCTGCGTATTCCATTTGTAGCTGCTGCGGGGCATGGACCCGTTGCCCGTATCGACCCGCGCCGTGTCGAACCCAAGCGCGGCTGCCCTGGGAGTTGGGACCCCTCTGACGAAGTCGGCGAGACCCTGCGTCCGCAACCCGGCCGTATTCTGTTCCGCCCTGTTGAGACCCATGTACATCCTCGGGAAAAGCGTCCGATTGTACCCCGTCGAGTTGGGCAGGAATGTCCCGCAGATTCCTCCGGTCGTCGTGTACATCAGAGCGGACGGGCCACCGGTCGTGCTAGCCGCGAGGTTCCATCCCGTAAGGATCATCGTCCCCCCCGCGCGCAAGTAACCCTGAAGCTCGCTGTAGTCCCCGCCCGCTATGGTCTTGAAGAGCGCGCCATTTTGGGCGCTCCCGTTGTTGTTATCCGTGGTCCAGACGACGGTCGTGAATTCCGCGAGATCGCTCGGGTCCGGCTGCTTTCTTCCCTCGATGCTCCCCTGAGCTCGCTCGATCGTGTCCCATTCCAGGTAGGGTGTGTGCGTGCTGAACAAAGGTCCGACGCCCCCGGTCCCCAAATTCCACCAATCGGTTTCTGTTTGGTCCGAGACGGAATTCCCGCCACCAAAGAGCATCGACGAGTCGTCCACAAATAGGATCGCTCGAGGGTGGGTCGGGTCCTTGAAGTTCGGATGGACGATCAGGAGCGGCAGGACAAAGTTGGTGACGAGTCCGCCGTCATCCACGCAGCGGACATAGAGAAAGTGGTTTCCCGGGAAGAGGTCGCTGGGTCGGAACGTCACCCCCAGCTGTCGCGGGTCCAACCCTGGGAACGTGCTTGTGTCGTCGAGTGCGTACGTGTAGCCGACAATTTCGCCGCCGTAGGTCTCGGCGGTGGCCGACCAGGAGAAGCTCACCGTCTCCCCCTCGAAGACTTGTAATTGCTTTCGCGCGAAATCATCCGGTCCCTTCGCGCCGCCCAGGCAATTGTTCAGGATGCTGCTGCAGACGGTGAGTGTCGGTCCAAAGTTTTGGTTCGTGACCGAGAAATGGCGGATATTCTGGCGGAACTCGAGGTCCTTCTCCGTGGCTCCCGCGATGTCCACGGCGCGCTCGGCGAAAACGTATTCGCCCGGCGTCACGTTTCTGAAGCGCTTCTTGGTGCCTCGGATGCCCTGCCATCTCCAGTCGTCGATGCGGCGGGTCCTCCCGTCCCCACACGGGGGGGCGGATGATATCCACAGCGCGGGGAGCGCATCTCCGACCGCTGCGCGGATCATGGCGGTGTAGTCTTCCAGGCACCACTGAGGAGGCAGCGGGTCATGAGTGGGTGGGACGTCCGTGTCGGCGATGCCCCCAATGCGAAGCAGAAGGTATTGGAAAGAGTCGACCGCGGCCTTGCCCCCGGTCTCGCCTCCGTCGGGGTCGATCCCAGACCATTCGAATGTGAAGTTGGGGCCTACAAGCGGATTGAATGCCTCGGGGCCCCTCTCGATCTTGGACGTGGGCGGCGCGGTCTTCGCGGAAAAGGCTCGGCTGGCGGGCGTCTTGTCCCAGCGGCCCTCGTTGTCCTCGGCGGACACCCTGAACACGTGGACCTTCAGCTCCTTCACCGGATCGACGAGGAAAAGGAGGATCGTGTCCTTGGCGGTCGTGGTCCGCCACTCATTGATCGGAAGCAACGTGTCGGCATCCACGGCGATATGGAACCGCATCACTTCTCCGTCGTCATCGTACGCATTCCAGAAGAAATGGACCCGGAAGGCGGTCGTGTCGAACTCAATCGGCGCGAACGTCAGCTCCGTTTGGGGGTCCAGATGCGGCGGGGGTGGGGGTGCATTGGGCCCCTTCGAGCAGCTTGCCGCGAAGATGAAAGCCACGACGATCATCGGAATCAGGCCGATGTACCGTATGCGCGATGAAGGCATCAAACCAATCACTCCTTACGGTCGGCGTGTGGATTGGCTAGTGGGCGGGGGAAGATCGAAGAACACAACCAAAGAGCTATCCGACACATATCCCGCGCGGTCGATGACCCACACTTCGACCGAGTGTGGGTTGGACGCGTTGAGCGCCCGAAAGTCCGAATCCCGTATAAAATAATTCTCCGCGAAATCGGGTGTCAGGATAATCCTCGTGTTATCCATCTTGATTCTAGCGTTCTTGGCTCCTCCGTCCTCGACATCGTGCGAGTACCACGTGATGCACCTCCCGGGCTCGTACGGAAAAAAAGGCTGCTGGCATGCTTCCACGACCAGGGAATCGATAAAGGGCCTGTAGTTGCAGCTGAACCGGAACGCAGCCTTCGTCCCATCCCCGCGGTTCGAGCAGTCCCGCGCCGCCGCGAGCATGATCATGCCAAAGCCCTGATCGAGCGAATCCAACACGAAATTGTCGAATCCCGCCTGGTGGAGGTAATTGGGCTCGTTCGACTTGAATCGCCTCCGGGGCGTTCCCGGAATCGTGTCGATGAATCCGATCGTGTACGCATTCGCGCCGTTGCGGGTGCCCCCGCGCAGCTCGAGCGAGAATCCGTTGAGGCAATTCTTTTCGGGATTCGGATTGTTCGGCGTCCCGGGCCTTCCCACGTCTTCTCCATCCCAATTGAACCAGACCGTGGAGCGATAGGGAACGGTGTCTCCCTGGCCGAACGGGACGACGACCGATGCATCCACCAGGTTCCCTCCCAGATAGGGCGGATGATAGTAGCCGTTCGGGCCCCCCTTCGGCTCGAACCACGTCTCGGGGTCGTGGTTCACGACGAAGACGAAATTGGTCGTCCCCGTCGCGAAGGCGTTGTCCACGGCCGTCACCGTCATATTGTAAAGACCGGTCGCAAGCGCGGCCCCGCCCGGCGAATTGAAGTATGCGCATGTGTCCGTTGTGAGCGGGCTATTAATGCTGCCGACATCGTATTTGTATCGGATCACGACCCCATCGGAGTCGTCACCGGTCCAGCAGATGCTGAAGGGCTCCCCGTCCGAGAGCGTGTCGACCCCGATACCGCCCGGCAGCCCTCCGACGAACTTGACGTGCGGCTTGATGGTGGTGGCCTTGTAGGTCGTTCGATTGAAAGAGGCGAAACCCGGATCCGCTTTCCCCAAATTGTCGACCGCTCGAACGTAGAATGTATGGAACCGGGACGTGCCGATGATCGTGGAGCCCCTCGTGATGTCGGCCGAGTCATTCACGGTCACTTCGAAGATGCTGTCCGTCTTGGCGGTGTAGCGGAAATGGCCGGCGCTCGAATCGTCGAACGCCCACAGATATCCGACGACGTATCCATCCGAATCCTCGCCGCGCCAGTAGAGATGGATCCTGTACGAGTAACTCACCCCGGTCGCGGTGGGGTGCGAGATGGTGCTGTCGATCGGGGCCGCGACGAGAAACGTGCGCGGAGGTCGGTTCCGATCCACGAGGACCGGATTCTTGGCGCAGCTGGCAAGAAAGGCCAGCGCGCTCCCTGCCACGGCAATGCGCGCCAGGGAGCGCAAATATCTCCGCAATGGCATTCAGATCTCTCCGAGGAGCTGGGGACACCGGCAGGTCATCTTGTGTACGGGTGATTGGGGACCCGTTCAAATTAGCAAGCCTCCGCGCTAGCTGTCAACGAATTTTGTGGCCGCCGGGACGGGGTTTTCGAGGTCGGGTCCCCAGTCCGGGTCCACCTGATCCGCCTACTCCACGGACCAATGAGAAGGGCCGCCGGGACACCCGGCGGCCCTATCTCATTGAGGCCTGTTCTAGCTGCTGGTTCGACTACCGAACGATCGCGACCTTGAGGCCGTTCGTGCTCTCCGTACCGTCGGGGTACTTCACCTTCACGAAGTACACACCGCTGGCGAGGTTCGCACCATCGCTCGACTTGCCGTTCCAACGAACTTCATTCACCCCTTGCGTGACGTTCTTCGAAATCGTCTGCACCAAACGGCCAGCGACGTTGAAGATCCGCACGTCAACCCGGCCGGCTCTCGCCGAAGTGAAGCGAATCGCCGTTTCGGGATTGAACGGGTTCGGGAAGTTCCCCTGGAGCCTGTTCATAGCAGGAGCGCTAGCAATCGGATCCACGCCCGACAGGACCTTCGTATTGTCCTGGAGAGCATAGAGGGGACCGTAGGTACTCTGCTGGAACCCGGTCAGGGTAGCCCAGTTACCGTACTTGTTCCCAGGCGTCGGGCACGGCCAGCAAGAAGCCGTATCCGTCGCCGTCCTCGGCCCGCGGCAGCTCGTCAGGAACTTGTAGAGCACCTGAGCGCGGGTGTCGACCAAGTTCTGGCCACCCTGGCGAATGAACTGGATCGAGAAACCATAGCCCAATGCCTTGTTCCTATCGTGATCCTGAGCTCCCTGGTCGAACGCGGCGATCATGTTGCAAACGCCAGCCACGTTGGTCACCGACGCGAACTGTGGATAGTTAGCCGAGTTTTGGGTCCCGGCCCCTACCTTGGTCAGCGCGTCGAAGCGATTCGGTGCCGGGCATCCGCCATCCACGATGTACTTGTAGGCAAGGAGACCAGTAGCTGGCCCTAGAAGCGGGCCAGAGTTAGGATCGGCGAACATATCGGTGACGGCGGGGAATTGAACGCTCGCCCCACCGTTCCACTGGTTCGCCGCGGCCGAGACGCCGAATACATCCCTCGCCATGTCACCCTCGTTCGGATGCGGCACGCCACCCACCGCCAACAGCGCGGAGAAGAAGTCGTCGCCCGAAGCGAAGATGCAACGGTCGCCACCATCGATGCCCGTATCCGACAGCCACCACTGCTTGATCAGCTTCGCATCCGTCTCCTCATCCACGACCGAGGTCGAGGTGTGCGAGGATTCGATCATGATGCGATAGGAGCTGGCAAGCAGAGCCTTGATGGCATACTCGTCCATATTCGGGAAGTAGTTGCTCAACCGGCCGGCGCGGGTTCCGAAGAACTCGTGCCCACCGATGTGACCGCCCTCTTCCAAACCCTGCAGCGTACGATAGCGGTCAGCGCGGACACCCAACGCGTTCAGAGCCTGCACGGTCGCGTGAGCGCCGAAGTTCCACCTCGAATAGCTGCCGTCCAGATCGAGGAGCGGCGTGGTGTTGCTGCTGCCCAGCTGCGACCCGGCATCGCCGAGCGGGTACACGCCCGGAAGAACGTCGAACTCGATGATATCCGGGGCCTTGTTACTGCTGCCGGGAAGCGTCGGTAGGACGTCCCCAACCTCGCGAGCCAAAGCGTCCGACGAGAACTGATACGATCTCCCACCGTTCAGATCGACGCCCTTCCAGTAGTACTGGATCCGCGAACCGCGCGGCATGAAGTTCAACTGGCTGTAGAGCGTTTTTGCCGATCCGCCAAGCGGGGTGATGCTTCCGGGCCACGCGCCGGACGCCGGCGGAATCGACGTGCCGATCTTGTCCCGTGGCGGCCAGTTCACGCGGTACTCACTGTCGGTAATGACCGTGTCGCCCGCCGCGATCGAGAGGTTGTTCACATCCAGCTCGCTGGAATCGAACGGGCTCCACTGCTTCGACGTAGGATCGAACATACGGAAGATGATTCGGGGCTTGTCAAAGGCTGCCACGAAGTTCGGGTTGGTGTGCTCGATCGTCAAACCGAAGTTCTTGCTTTTGTCGAACGCGTGCTGCCAGTTGACGCCCTTGCCATTCTTCCGAAGCCCCGTGACGACCGCAAGCGAGATCGAGTCGCCCAGCGGGCTGTTGAAGTTGTCGTGCACCGCGGCAGCCGTGCCAATATCACTGCCGCGAACTCCCGGCCAGCATTGACCCGCAGTCACCGTTGCCGCAAAGCAGTTCCCCGGCGATGCGATCGTGCCGTCCACGAACATCGACTGAGCGATCGCGCCGACGAATACACCGAAAATCGGCGCCGGAACGCCCTGCGTGATCTGGAGCGCGAAGTTGTCATACAGGATCCCGTAGACTACGTCGCCGCAGTTGTTGTGATCGGCGGCGAAGAACGGGATACACTGCATGTTGTAGCGGACCTGAACCGTGTCCGCCTGCGTCGACGCCGCCAGCTCGTCCCCGTCCGTTCCCCAGGATTGTCTCCCACCGGTTACGACACCACCACCGGGGGAGGTGTTTTCCCAGTTGCCCCAGGCTCCGTCCTTGAAGATCCGGAACTCAGCGTACTGGACATAGCCCTGGAAACGCGGGAGATCTAGGTACTCGTCCCACAACGCCAGAACCGAAGCCGTTCCGACCGGGATCGGGAACGTACATTCCACGATCGAGTTGAACTGGTTCGGGATCGTGTGGAAGGTCGAAGCGTTGCCACCCTCGAAAATCAGGTCGGGGTTTGTATTCGGCGGCAACTCGTTCTTCGTCGTGCAGACGTCCGGCGTCGGCAGGTTGCTTCCGTGCACGAGCTGCCAGAGCGTTCCGATGCCGGCTCCAACGCGAGCCGAGATCGTAGGAAGCGCGCTCGTCCCCTTGAGCACAATGCCGCCTCCCGGTGTCACGCCGGGGCCCGTGTCAGGCCTGGGTTGGCCGGCGTCCAGCGGCGCGGCCTCGTCCGTGTACAGCGCCCCATTGTCGGTTACCGAGACGTTGTCCAACTGCACGCCACGACTGGTCTTCCAGCTTCCGTCCTCCGTCGAGAAGAGGCAGTCGGACTTGAACACGATGTAGATGGCCCGGTGCTGCGCCTCTACGAGGAAGGAGGCGTTGGGCACCAGCCCCTCCACCTGATCACCAGCGCCCGTAACCTTAACGGAAGGAGGCGAGGAGGTCGTGGATGCGCCCAGTGCATTGGTGGTACTCGTGGTGACAGAGCCGGTCCACGTGACCAGGAGCTTGACGTTTCCGGAGGAACCGTCAGCGATGACGTGGTCGATCGTCGGCCGTGTGTTTCCGACCGGATCGCGAAGGCCGTCACCACCGCCGATCATGTACATGTAGTCGTAGTTCTGCTCTTCGTTGTTCCGATACGTAAGAACAAAGCTGTAATTGCTGCCGTGTGTGCCGGTGTCGAAGTAGAGGATCTGGAAGGTCAGGTTCGGATACCCGAACTTGGCGGAAATGTAGTTCGCATCGAACTTTCCGCACCAGAGCATCCTGGTTCCCACGAGAGCCGACGGGCAGTCGGTGCCCGGGGTGCAGGTCGCGTTATCCGAAACATGCCACAAGATCTCGCTCACCGACTGGTCGCCGGTGCCATACGGCCCCGTGGTGCCGGCCGTGTAACCGTTCAGCGAGTCGGCCTGCGGATCCGGACGCGGCGCCCACGTTCCCAGCCCGGGGGGAACGCCGTTCTGGCGATCCTGACAAGCACCCGGATAGAGGAAGAACGAGGTTGTTCCCAGCTGTGACTGCTTGATCAGGGTCCCGCTGAGGGTCCCCTGGTAATTCCCGCCGAGCCGCTGCTGCCAGATCCCTGCCCGATTCTCGAGCGGGATTGGCTCGTGCGCCTTGGGCGGATTCTTCAGCGGGTCTACTGAAACCGCGGCCAAAGCGGGCAATGCCCACAGGCCGAGCGCCACGAGACCCAGCATGGCAAATAGGGTTTTCCGCATTTTCACATCCTCCTTAGCGTTTCCTAACTAGGAGTCCAATATCGGGAGGACAGTTGCTGGAACTTCAAGACACGGGATTCGGTACAACGAGTTGAGCTTGGAGTTGAGAACTGAGGACCCCCGCTCGATGGGACAGTACTCGAGCGTTACAGGGCGTCCTCGTACCAACATTCACCTACCTCCTTTCCTCGTGTATTTGTATTGGGTGATCAGAGTTTATAGGCCTAGAAAACCACTTACGCGCTGTATTCCTCGGAACCTTCTCACCCCCTTCGTGGCATATTCTTCGAGCAGGATGTGCTGTCTAATCGCTTCTCAGGCATAAACAAAGCAAGCCGCCCCCGTCAGGCGCATAAGATGAGTCGCATTCGATGTAGTTTCAGTTGCTTCAGACGGTAGCGGCTGTGATGGAGCAAGTTATTTTGCTCCCAAGTACCCGCCTAGTATACCAAAAAAGCCGCTAATGTCAAACGGATTTTTGACCTGGAGCGCTTGGAAGTGCTGAGAATTCGGCTATCCGGATGAATGTCTGGCGCACTCCCTCGAGGATGGCGAGCCGCCTCTTCCGGGCGGCCGGATCATCGGCCATGACCATCACCGCCTCGAAGAATCTGTCGATTGCGGGCCTTAAACCGAGCAGGTGCCGGAGCACGGCGGGATAGTTCGGCTCCTGGCTTTGCAGATAGGTTTCCACCGCCTGTCGCGCCATTTTCGTCTCTAAGTGCAAATCAGCCTCTGCCTTATCGGTGAAGGCTTCTGCCCTTTCGGCAAGGGGCTGCCCGGAAACGGCGATTTCCTCCGGCGGGGCCGCGCGGAGGATATTGGCCGCGCGCCGGTACCCAATCATCAATCCCTCGAAATCGTCGGTCTCCCGGATCGCCTCGATCGCCTTCGCGCGTGCCCAAACATCCAGCGGGTCCCCCGGCCGGACGGCAAGCACGGCCGCTGCGGTGTCGTACGGGATCCCTCGTTCCTCGAGGGCACTCGCAACACGCTGGACCCAAAACTCGGTGAAATCCGTCTGGACGGGCGGAATACCGGCCCGGTCGTAGACCCCACCGAGCCATGTAGCCAAGCCGATAACTTCCAGCCTGATCCCCTTTTCGAGCAGGATCCGGACGATGCCGTTGCCCGCACGACGGAGCCCGTAGGGATCCTGCGACCCCGAGACCAGGAGCCCGGCGCGAAACCCTCCCACGACAACGTCGAGGCGATCGGCAATCGCGAGAATCGTCCCCTCCATACTAGATGGGAGCGGGTCGGATGGTCCCCGCGGAAGAATGTGCTCGCGGATGGCCCGGACGACCTCGGCGGGCTCACCCTGGGCGGCCGCGTACTCGGCGCCGACGATCCCCTCCAGGGCCGCGAACTCTTTCCCCGAGCGGATCATCTCCGTCGCCAGGTCCGCCTTACATAGGTAGGCGGCCCGGCTGACGGCCCCCCTGGCCTTCGGGGCAAGCTGCCGGGCCAGATCCTCGGAGAGCTGGACCAAACGCTGGATCCGATCGAAGACGGATCCCAGCTTCTCATGCCAAAGGATCTGCTTCAGCTCCAGGACCTTGGCCTCGAGCCCTGCCTTGAGGTCGTTCTGCCAGTAGAAGCGAGCGTCTTCGAGGCGGGCCCTGAGGACGATCTCGTTCCCACGCCGGATCGAGTCGGCTCCCTCCCCCCGGCCATTCCGGACGGCAACGAAGTGGGGGAGGAGCTTTCCGGATCCTCCCTCGACCGGAAAGTACCGCTGGTGCGCCCGCATCGCCGTGACCACAACCGGCGTGGGCAGCTCGAGGTAGTCCTCGTCAAAGTGCCCCAGGATCGCGTCCGGCCACTCGATCAGGTTCGTCACCTCCTCGAGCAGCTCGGGGTCGGTCATCGCCTTCCCGTGCTTCGCGGCGCTCGCTTTCGAGACCAGCGACTCGACCTGTTCGCGCCGCTCTCCGGGATCCGCAACAACGCCACGATCCCGAAGCGTGGCCAGGTATCGATCGGCGCTCTTGATCTCGAACCATTCGGGGGAAAGCGTGCGGTGTCCACGTGATCGTCGTCCCGACTCGATTCCGAAACACTCGAATGGGACGACCTCGCCATCCCATAGCGAAACGATCCAGCGAACGGGCCTCGCGAAGCGGCCGCTCCCATCCCACTGCATCGTCTTGGGGAAGGTGAGCCCTGACGCCCAAGCCTTGAGGAGCCCCGGCAGGACGTCTCGCGCGGGCTTTCCGGAATCGTGCACCCGGGCGAGGAGATACTCACCCTTGGCGGTCTTCACCCGTTCGAGCGCTTCGACCGGGACGCCCGCGCTCTTCGCGAAACCGCGCGCCGCGTTTGTGGGAAGGCCCGCGGCGTCGAACGCCACGCGCACGGCGGGGCCGGTCAGCTCCCGGGTCTCCGCCTCCTGGCGCTCGGCGACGCCCTCGGCCAGCAGGGCGAGCCTGCGGGGCGTGCCCACGGCTCTCACCGACGCGGAGCCGATCCGGGCTTCCTTGAGCCCGTCGCGAGCGAGCGACTCGAGCTGCCGGAGCGCGGGCGCAATGAACCCGGCCGGAAGCTCTTCGCAACCGATCTCGAGCAAGAAAGACTTAGACACGCCCGGCACCCGCGAGCTCTGCCGTCGCCGACGGACCGCGCAGGAGCGGATACCCCATTTCCTCCCGCTGCTTGAGAAATGCCCCCGCCGCGCGCCGGGCGAGCTTCCTGACCCGGGCGATCGTGCCGACCCGCTCGGTGACGGAGATCGCGCCGCGCGCTTCGAGAAGGTTGAATAGGTGCGAGCACTTGATCACGTAGTCGTAGCCCGGCAGAACCAGCCCGGCCGTGAGGAGCCGCTCGGCCTCCTTCTCCATCTTCTCGAACTGTTCGAAGAGCAGCGCCGGGTTCGATTGCTCGAAGTTGAAGGTCGACCACTCGACCTCCCCTTTCAGGAAAAGCTCGTCCCAGCGGATGTCCCGCGACCAGCGCAGGTCCATGATCCGGTCCACGCCTTGGAGATAGCACGCGATACGCTCGATGCCGTAGGTGATCTCGGCAGAGATCGGATTCAGGTCGTACCCTCCCGACTGTTGAAAGTAGGTGAATTGCGTTATCTCCTGGCCGTCGAGCCAGACTTCCCAGCCCAGCCCCCACGCACCCAGCGTGGGCGACTCCCAGTCGTCCTCCACGAACCGGACGTCGTGCTTCTCGAGGTCGATCCCGATATGGCGCAGGCTGTCGAGGTAGACGTCGAGCACGTCCGGCGGCGACGGCTTCAAGACGACCTGATATTGATAGAACATCTGGAGCCGGTTGGGATTCTTGCCGTAGCGGCCGTCCTTGGGGCGTCTTGAGGGCTCGACGTAGGCCGCCTTCCAGGGCTCCGGTCCCAGTACGCGGAAGAATGTTGCTGGGTTGAAGGTTCCCGCGCCAACCTCGCTGCTGTAGGGCTGGACGAGGACGCAACCGTAGCCCGACCAGAATTGCTCGAGCCGCAGGAGCATTTCCTGAAACGAGGTTGGCACCTCGATCTTTTGCTTCGGATTCATCGCTGCACCACGACCATGGCCCTCAGCCCCTGTATTGCACGAGCGATTCCGCGACACGGCTCGCGCGCAGGCCGTCGAAACGCTCGAGATGGGCCGCGAGGAACCGCTCGACCGCCTTCGCCACCTCGATTCCGGGGTAGCGTTCGGCGGCCCATCCCGCGAGCGCTGAGATCGGCTCCTCGCTCAGGCCGACCATCACGCGGCGCGCCCGCTCCGAGAGGCGGAAGCTTCCCTCACCGCCGCCGCACGTCCCGCAGAGGAGCCCTCCGCGAATCGGATGAAAGAGGCCACCCTGGTTGAGCGGACTCCGGCACTCGAGGCAAACCGTGAGCTCGGGAGCGTACCCCAAGCGCTCGCAGGCCTGAATCTCAAACCCACGCACGATCAGCTCGAGACACGCGATCGGTGCGCGGCTCATGGTCCGCAGCGTCTCGCAGGCCAGATCGAGAAGCTCCGGGTCCCCCGATTCGCCGTAGGCCGCACGCTCGAGGAACTCGAGCACCTGCGTCGCGGCCGCGAAGCGGTATGGATCCTCCCAGAGCGCCGGGAGCACCTCCACGATATCGGTCTTGGAGAGAAGCTGGAGGTCGCGGGAAAGCTTCCGGTAGACGACCGCGTTCACCCTGACGCCCGGCTCGAGCGAGGCGCCGAAGCGGCTCTTCGACCCGCGGGCCCCCTTCGCCACGCAGCGGAGCAGGCCGAACTCGCGCGTGAAAAGGGAGACGATGAGGCTCGTTTCCCCGAGCCGGAAGGAGCGGAGGACGAGCGCTTCGGATTGGACGATGGCCATGACTAGTCCGCTCCCTGGTTCGGGCTCACGACCCCCGCGGAGACCACCATCTTGAGCGCCTGTTCCACCTTGAGCGCCGTCGGGATCAAGCTCTCGGGAGGACAAAAGAGAAGAAAGCCCGACGTCGGATTCGGCGCGTGGGGCAGAAAGACGCCCACCAGCGGTCTCCCATCCGGCTGGGTCACCCCGCTCGCGGGGGAGGCGGTCACGAAGGCGATCGCGTAGCGGCCGGCCGTCGGGAACTCGATCAGCACGACGCGCTGGAAGGCGTCCCGCTTCTCCCCAAGGAGGGCCTCCCCCACCTGCTTCACCGTCGCGTAGAAGCCTCGGAAGAGCGGCAGGCGCATGACCATTCCTTCCACGATGCTTCCGATCTGGCGCCCCAGGAAGTTGTTCGCGAGGAATCCGACGACGAGGATGATCACCAGCACGGTGAGGAACCCGATCCCCGGGATCCCGCCGGGCCGGATGTACCCGCCGCGTAGGGTCGTGCCGAGAAGGTGATCGACGAAGACGAAGAGCCGCCACACGACGTAGACCGTGATCGCCGCCGGCCCGAGCACGAGGAGGCCCGTGAAGAAAGCATTGCGGACGCGGTCCCATGCGGAAGGTTTGGTGAGCGGTGGATTCATGGGTTGGGGGGTTCGGGTGAATGTTCGCGGCGCGCCGGTCCGGCCATCATAGCATCGGGGCGGCCTCACGCAAGAGGCGCGACTCGATCGCGGTCATGCGGCGGCGCGCGGCCGCGCTCGCGTGATCGTAACCGAGGAGATGGAGGAGCCCATGGATCGCGAGATGCGCGACCTCCCGGCGATAAGGCCTCCGGGCGGCCCGCGCCTGGGCACGCGCGGTGTCGATCGAGATGTAGATCTCACCCAGGAACAGCGCGCGGCCTCGATCCTCGAGGTCGCCTGGATCGGCGAGCGGAAAGGAAAGAACGTCGGTGGGGCGGTCCGTTTCAAGGAAGTCTCGGTTCAGGGTCCGGATCCGCTCGTCGCTGGTCAAGACGAGGGAGACCGAGGCGCGAGGAAAGCCAAGGATCCGGAGCGCGCGCCGGAGGAACGCCTTAAGAGTGGTCGATCTTAAGCCGTGATTTCTCTCCGTAGACGCGACGCTCGTCGCCGGGACGTCCCCGCTCCTCGACCGGTCGCCGCCGCTCTTCGGAAGCGGGCGCGCCCGGGTAATGGACCCGCGCGTGGAAGAGCGCGGTGAGGATGGGGATGAAGCTCTCGCGGATCTTCGCGAGGTCCTCGAACGTGATCGGGCTTTCATCGAGCTGGCCGTCCTCCACCCGGGCGTCGAGAATGCGCGTCACCACGCCTCGGATGCGGCTGGGCGTCGGCTCCGTCAGGGAGCGGGCCGCGGCTTCCACGGCGTCCGCGAGCATGAGCACCGCCGTCTCCTTCGAGCGCGGCTTGGGGCCAGGATAGCGGAAATCGCGCTCCTCCGCGTCGGGGTCCGCCTGTTTGGCCTTGTGGTAAAAGAAGCTCATCAGCGTCGTGCCGTGGTGTTGCAAGATTGCGTTCAGGATCACCGTCGGCAGCTTCTCGCGCCGCGCGATCTCGGCTCCTTCGCGGACATGCGCCTCGACGATGAGGCAGCTCATCGTCGGGGAGAGCTTCTCGTGGCGGCTTCGCGCGCTCGATTGATTCTCGACGTAGTATTCCGCCTTGTCGATCTTCCCGATGTCGTGGTAGTAGGCCGACACGCGAGCCAGGAGCGGGTTCCCGCCCACGGCCTCCGCCCCCGCCTCCGACAGGCTTCCCACGACCAGGCTGTGGTGGTACGTGCCGGGGGCCTCGAGCATGAGCTTTCTCAGGATGGGCCGGTTCAGGTCCGCAAGCTCGAGCAGCGTGATGTCGGTCGTGACCGAGAAGAGCGACTCCAGAAGCGGCAGGAGGAGCGTCACGACGAGCACCGAACCGAAGCCCGCGACGACCCCCCACGCCGAGCGGCGCAGGAGCACGTCCCACCGCGCGCCGTCGACGAGCCCCATCGCGCCGATCGCGATCGCATAGGCGAGCGCCACAACCAGCATCGGAAGGTAGAAATCGCGCCGGCGCCGGACGCCCGAGGCTGTCGCGATCGCGGCAATCCCGGCGAGGGCGCTCCCGGTCAGGAACGGCAGCCCCAAGCCGTAAACCACCGCCACCAGGAGCGAGGCGACCAGAGTCCCCACGAAAGCCATTTCCTGCCCGAAGAGAACGGCCACGGTGAGCGAAAGCACGGTCACCGGGATGAGCATCTCGTACCCGCGGATCTGGTTCACCACGACCCAGCCGACCCCCATCACGGCCGCGGTCAGGATCGCGAGCAGAAGGAGCATCGACGTGTCGCGGTACACCGAGGGGTGGTGGAGCCTCAGGTAGCCTAGGAATCCGAAGAGAAGGAACGCGATCAGCGCCACGCGCCCCAGGAGCCCCGGAATCTCGCTCCTCCAATCGAGGATTCCTTGTACCCGCGTGCTCCATGCACGGAGCGATTCGAGCTTCCGGATGTGCTCGCGGGTCGCGATCTCGTGGCTTCCGATGATCTTCTCGTCCTTGCGCACGACCCCGTCGTATTGATTGACCGCGTCGCGCGCCTCTGCACGCAGCGCCTCGGTCGTCGAAGCCTCGTAGCGCAGATCGGGCTGGATGACCGCGGACGCCAGCTCCTGGAGCGCCTGCGCGGCCTCGGGACGGCTGGGAAAGGCCCGTTGCCCTTCGTTCCACGCCATGTCGCGGATGGAGGGAAGGTCGTAGAGAAGCGCCCACGGCGTCGCGACCCGCACGCCGTCCCGCTCGACACGAGCGACCGGGGAATCGGTCTCGGCGCGCGCGGCGTCGCGCTCGGCCAAGAGCCCCGTCCCATAGACCTGATCGGCGATTCGGAGTGCCAGGGTCGCGATCCGGGCCCCGTCCGGTCCCGCAAGGACGCGCGCCGCTTCGCGGGAAATCCCCATGGCTCGGAGCCGCCCGGTGAGGCGGGTCGAAGCTCCCGGGGCGGCCGCCGCGGTCCGAAGGGAGTCGAGCGAGGTCTTGACCCGCGTTTCGACGCTCTCGTCGGAAGAAAAGACGGGGGCGACCGCGCGTGTCGCGGCAACCTGCTCCTGGTGGAGCACGTCCCTCGCCTTGAGGAGGTAGAACTGGAACGGCGCGATGAGATCGCGCTTCGCGGGGAAACCCTCGCGAAGGGTCATCACCTCGAACGAGGGCTCCCTCGGGAAGAGGAGGCACGCGAACAGGAGGAAGCCCGCGAGGACCGAGGTGCGCCGGACGCGCCGGCTGATGCGGCGGAAGCGCGACCGGAGACCCGTCGGCTCGCGCCGGTGCGGCTCCAGCACGCGAAGCTGCTCAGCGGCCACGGTGCCCCCGCCTCGAAGAGGCGGCGCCGATCCGCGACTTAACGGCCACCATTGCCTCGTTTGTTTTCATTGACCTTCTCGTGCTCGTCGAACGCGCGGATGATCTCGCGCACCAGGTGATGGCGGACGACGTCGCGCTCGGTCAAATAGATGAACTCGATTCCCCGCACTCCGTGGAGAATCGATTGGATCTCCACGAGACCGGAGGCGTGCTCCACGCCGAGATCGATCTGGGTCACGTCCCCCGTAATCACCGCCTTCGAGCCGTATCCCAAGCGCGTCAGGAACATCTTCATCTGCCCTACCGTCGTGTTCTGCGCCTCGTCCAGGATCACGAACGCGTTGTTGAGCGTGCGCCCGCGCATGTAGGCGAGCGGCGCCACCTCGATCACGCCGAGGTCGAGAAAGCGGCGGATCTTCTCGAAAGACAGGAGGTCGTTGAGCGCGTCGTAGAGCGGCCGAAGATAAGGATCCACTTTCTCCTTCATGTCTCCCGGAAGGAACCCGAGGCTCTCCCCCGCCTCGACCGCGGGACGCACGAGGAGGATCCGCTCGACCTGCCGCGCCTTGAGAGCGTGCACCGCGGCGGCCACCGCGAGGTAGGTCTTTCCGGTGCCGGCCGGTCCGATCGCGAACACGATGTCGTGCTTCTGCAACGCCGCGACATAGCGCGCCTGGCCCAGCGTCTTCACCCGGAGCGTGCGCTTGTCGAACGAGAAGAGCACGGGGCGCTCGTAAATCTGGAGCGACTCCTCGCGCTCGTGCGCGTCGGAGACCCCGATGAAGTTGTGGACGTCGTGCTCCTCCAGGACCGCGCCCTTCCGCACCAGGTCGGCGAGAGCGCTCAGGATCGCGCTGACTTCATCGACCGTCGCGGGCTCGCCGCGCACGGCCAGCGACCCGTCGCGGTAGGTGAGCTGTACCGGGTAGCTCCGCTCCACCAGGCGCAGGTTCGAATCGTTTTTCCCGAAAAGGGCGAGCGGATCCAGGTCCTGGATGCCGACCAGCCGCGTCGTCTCGTCCGTGTTGTCCTTCTTCTTGTCGCTCATCGTGGGATGGTTAGCTCCTGTCCAGGATAGATAAGGTTGGGATCGTGTATCCGCTCGCGATTCGCATCATAGATGCTCGGCCACTTGGCGCCGGAGCCGTATGCGGCGGACGAAGCGCTGATTCGCCAGAGCGACTCGCCGCGGCGGACCACGTGGGTCGCCGCGCCCGTTCGACCCGCCGCGGGCGGCGTTCCGTGGGAACCGCCCTTCCGCGCCTCTTGAATCCGGGAATCAGCCGCCGTGCCGACCGCGAACAGTGAGTCCCCCTCTTGGCGCAGCTTCATCGAGCGCGACCGGGTTTGGTCCAGCTCCGCGCGAAGCTCGACCAGCTCCGCTTTGTAGGCCGAGTCCTGCCGCGCCAGCTCCGCGCAGTACTCGCGCCTTTGCTCCTCGTTCAGCTTCTTGAATTCCTTCCCGGTGTAGTAGTCCCCGAGCGAGGCGTCCGCCACCCGCAAGACAGGCTTCCCGCACCCCTGTATTGATGCCGTAAACGCCACGATCAGTGCCGCCTCCGGGAGTCCCCGGAGCCTCAACGGCGGCGGCCCTCCATCAGCGAGTCGAGCCGCGCTTGTGCCGCCTCGGCGCGCTCCGCGGCAGCGTCCCTCCGGGCGCCCAGCGCCTCCTCCTCGGCTTGCGCGCGTTCCGTATCCTCGCGCAGGCGTTCGGTTTCGCCTCGCAACCGATCCAGCTGATCGGTGGGCGTCGGGCACGGCACGGTCGCGTGGCCGCACCCCGCAAATCCCAGCGCTGATGTGAAGAGGAGAAAGAGCGCCGCAACGGATCGGCCCGGCCAAATCCGAGCCGTTCTGGAATCGGCCCCGGAAATGTGGGCCGCCGCTCCCATGCGCCCGCCATGGATACGGCGAAAGCGAGGTAAGTGATTGATATTTATCAAATTATATTGATTCGGACCGAACGGTCGCCCGGTTCCTCCCCTTAAACGTAGGAGCGTGTCCCGGGGAAGTCAAGCCCGGTTGGGCCCCTGCTGGTCAAGAAAGCAGAAAGGGTACCAGGTCAGGGCTCGATTCAGGGCTCGATGCGGATTTTGAGCTCGCGTAGGTCCGCGGGGTCGATCGGGGCGGGCGCGCCGTCCATGAGGGACGCGGCGCTCGCCGTCTTGGGGAAGGCGATCGCGTCGCGGATGGAATCTCCGCCGTGGAAGAGAACGACCAGGCGGTCCAGACCGAGAGCGATCCCGCCGTGCGGCGGCGCGCCGTACTCGAACGCTTCGAGCAGGAATCCGAACTTCAAGTGCGCTTCCTCGGCTTTCATCCCGATGACGCGCATGACGGTCTCCTGGATGTCCTTGCGATGGATCCGCACGCTCCCGCTCGCGAGCTCGTTTCCGTTCGCGGCCAGATCGTAGAGCTGCGCGCGCACCCGCCCCGGATCGGATTCGAGATGGGGCAGGTCGGAATCGAGCGGCATCGTGAAGATGTGGTGCGCGGGCCCCCACGAGGAGCTGGCCTCGTTCCATTCGAACAGCGGGAACTGGTGCACCCACACGAAACGAAAATCCTGGCTGTCGAGCCTACAGACGGCGTTCCCGATCTGCGTCCGAAGAAGCCCAAGGACGCGCTGCACGAGGCGGCGCGGGCCCGACGCGATGAGGAGAAGATCGCCGTCTTTGCCCCCGACCGCCTCGAGGAGACTCGAGACGACGGCCCCCGCGAAATGTTTCGCGACCCCGCCGTCCAGCGAGGCGCCCTTGACGCGCGCCCACGCCAGCCCGGCCGCGCCCGCCTGCTTCGCCACGGCCTCGTAGCCGTCGATTTCGCGTCGAGAGGAAGTCGCGAGCCCAGGCAGCACGAGGACCCAGGTCCCGGTTTTCGGCGCGCCGGCCATCGCGTTGCGGAACACCTCGAAGGCGCTCGCCCCGGCGATCTCCGTGATGTCCTGGATCTCGAATGGAATGCGGAGATCCGGCTTGTCGCTTCCGAACCGCGACATGGCTTCCTCATACGTCATCCGCGGAAAGGGAACGGGAAGCTCGCGGCCGAGATCGCGGGCGAAGATGGAGTGGAGCGTGCCCTCGACGACCTCGAACACGTCGTCCTCCGTCACGAAGCTCATCTCGAGATCGATCTGCGTAAACTCCGGCTGGCGATCGGCGCGAAGATCCTCGTCGCGAAGACAACGCGCGATCTGGAAGTAGCGGTCGAAGCCGGCCACCATGAGGATCTGCTTGTAGAGCTGGGGGGATTGGGGAAGCGCGTAAAACTTGCCGGGGTGGAGCCGCGCCGGCACGACGTAGTCCCGCGCTCCCTCCGGCGTGGGCTTCACGAGAAGGGGCGTCTCGATCTCCAGAAAACCGTGGTCGGAGAGGTACTCCCGGACGCTCCGCACCAGGTTGTGCCGGAAGACCATGTTGCTCTTGAGCGACTCCCGGCGGAGATCGAGATAGCGGTAGCGAAGCCTCAAGTCCTCGGATGCCGTTCCCGATCCGTCGAGCGGAAAGGGGGGCGTACGGCTCACGTTCAGGATCGCGACCCGCTCGGCCTCGACCTCCATCGCGCCGGTCGCAAGCTCGACGTTCTCGCTCCCGGGGGGTCGCGCTCCCGCCCTCCCCTCGACGAGGACGACGAACTCGCTGCCGATCGCCCGCGCTCGCTCGAGCATCGGCGGGTCGAGCTTCTCCGGACGGAACACGATCTGGGTGATCCCGTACCGGTCCCTCAAATCGAGGAAGAGGACGCCGCCATGATCGCGTACGCGATCCGCCCACCCCATGAGCCGCACGTGAAGCCCCGCATGCTCCGGGCGCAGGTCGCCGCACCGATGGGTCCTCTTCCTGCCGCTCAGAGGCTCGATCATCGAGAGGACTCCACGAGATCCCGCCGCCCCAGGAGCCAGCGCCTGAGATCCTCGTCCGAGCGCTGTTTCGCCTCGTCCTTCCCGGCGGCCATGTCCCTTACCGCGTATCCTTCCGGTGCCTTCGGCACGAAGACGGCCCAGCGCGCCCCTATCTTGGAGGCCCATTTCATCTGCGCGTTGGCGCTTCTCCCCGCCACGTCCACCATGACGCGGAGCGTCTTGCGCGTCTCCGGCTCCGTGAGCTGTCCGCGGAGCGACCGCGCGAGCGCCTGCGCCTCGACCTCGGCCCCGGGCTGAAGCGCGATCACGCAGACGTCCGGGCCCTGCGGAGGAGGCGCCGCCGAGTCCCCGACCGCCAGAAGGAGCCGCTCCATCCCGATCGAGAATCCGATCGCGGGCGTTTCCGGTCCGCCGAAGTCCTTCACGAGCTGGTCGTAGCGGCCGCCGCCTCCGACCGCGTTTTGCGCGCCCAGGCCCGCGGCGTGGATCTCGAACACCGTCCGCGTGTAATAGTCCAGCCCGCGCACGAGGCGGGGATCGACCTCGTAAGGAATGCCGAGCCCCGTGAGCGCGCGCTTCACCGCTTCGAAGTGCTCCGCACATTCCGCGCAGAGCGAATCCAGCACGCTCGGCGCGCCCGCGATCACGGGCGCGCAGGAAGGAACCTTGCAGTCCAGGATGCGCAGAGGGTTCGTCTCGAGTCGCTCCTTGCAATCGCCGCACAGACGGTCGACGTGCTTCTTGAAATACTCGCGGATCGCCTCCCGGTAGCGCGGCCGGCAGACCGAATCGCCGAGCGAGTTCAGGAGCACGGTGACGCTCTTGAGCCCCACGTCCGACAGGATCGCCCGGAAGAGATCGATCATCTCGGCGTCCGCTGCAGGCTGCGCCGAGCCCAAGAGCTCCGCTCCGATCTGCCAGAACTGGCGATAACGGCCCGCCTGGGGTCGTTCGTACCGGAACATCGGCCCCATGTAATAGAGCCTCGCCGGTGATTCCGCGCGGAGCGGCGGGTTCTCCAGGTAGGCGCGCACGAGCGGCGCGGTACCTTCGGGCCTCAGGGTGAGGGATCGCCCCTTCCGGTCCTGGAAGGTGTACAGCTCCTTCCGCACGATGTCGGTGGATTCGCCGACGCTTCGGACGAAGAGCTCCGTCGCCTCGAAGATCGGCGTGCGGACCTCGCGGTAGCCGTAGAGCGCCATCGCGGCGCGTGTCCGCTCCTCGAGCCAGTGCCAGCGTTCCACTTCGCCGGGCAGGATATCGCGCGTGCCGCGCGGCACCTGGAACTTCATCGGCTCTCCTCCTTGGGCGCCGCATCCGGTGCGGCGCCCGCGCGCCGGCGGATCGGATGGAGCCGCACGTACTGCGTGAACAGAACGGCGAGCGTCACCGCCGCGAGATCGACCGCCCAATCGCGGATGTCGCTCGTCCGCCCCGGTGTGAGCCTCTGATAGAGCTCATCCATCCCTCCCACAAACCCCCCGAGCGCGACCGTGCCCAGGGCCCATCGCGCTCCCCGCTGCCCGCCCACGGTGAACCGAAACGCCCGTCCGAGCAGAAGTCCGAAAAGCGCATACTCGGTCAGGTGCTCGATCTTGTCCATGTTGGGAAAAAGCACCGGGATGTCGTATCCGGGAATGGAGGATGCGGCAAAGATGAGCGCCGTGTAGAGCAGGACAGGGAGCCAGTAGGAGAAAAAGAGCGACGCGCGGTTTCGCGTCGCCATGTCGCCCCCTTCGGCTCGGATCATGAAGAAACGCGGGAGATCCGCCCGGGTGGGCGATCTCCCGCGCCGAATCTACGGCCGGTCAAACCGGCTCACGCTCCAGATATTCGTGCCGCGCCGCTCGGTATCGTAGACGCCGTTCGCGCCGTACTGGTCGACCCGATTGGATACGAAGAAAATCTTGGTGCCGTCGCTCGAAAACCGCGGGTGGAACTCGTCGGCGATCCCACGAGTGATGGCCACCTCCGACGCGGGATCCGAGGAGTTCGCGTTGATGATCCAAAGATCGCGATCCGTGCGGCCGGACGCCCGTTTCGCGAACACGATGTGCTCCCCGTCGGGCGACCAATCGAGATCGGTGGCAGCGGAGTCCACGAGCCATTGCAGGTACGACGCCGCGCCGCTGTTGCTGGAAGCGCTCAGCTTGAAGAGGCCCCGGGATCTTTGGAAGTTGGGAACCTTGTAGTTGAAATACGACTCGATCACGATGGAGTCTCCCGATCCTTTCCATGCCCCGTTCACGTAAGCGTTCGAGGCTTCCGCAAAGTTCTCGCCGACGAGCGGGACCGGTGGAAGCGCGAAGTTGGAGACGTCGCGCACCCAGGGCTTCGGCCGTGCGTAATTGATGCCTAAGCTGTCGGTGTGATAGAGGAGCATGGGGCCGCTCGGCGCGAACCGAGGCCCGCCCAGCTGGGAATTATCGCTCGTGTTCCACCTCACGACGGGGAGCGCGGTCGTGGTGTCCCCACCGGTCGGCGGGACCAGCCAAAGCGAGGGCCCGGCATCGCTGGCGCGTCTCCGTCCCGAGAACACGACCCGAGATCCATCCGATTGGGCCGTGGGCGAGGTGACGTCCCAGAAGCTTTGTGTGATCTTTTCCGGCGCGCCGAGCGGTACGGCCAGCGCCCAGACATCCGATTCGCCGGTGGAGGCGTTTCGAATCTCCGAGTAATAGATCCTTCCTCCCGCAGGCGGCGCCACGTCGAACTGGACCGCGACCGAGCGCGTCCAGCGCTCGAACTCGTTGTCCACGTACACTTGGAACGTGCGCGTCTTGAAGAAATCGACGTTGTTCAGGTCGTCGTGCGCTTGGACCGAGACGGTGACGGGAATGACGGCCATCGAATCGGGGGGCGTCCAATGGACGGTCTGGGCATTGGAATCGGCCAATTCACCCGCGCCCGCGGTCCAGTGGTAGCGCAGGGCGTAGCCGCGCGGATTGGTCACGATGGCGGTGAGCGCGTTCGAAATCCCCCGAACGGGAGGCTCGTGATCGGAGCTAAAGTTCTCGATCACGGGCGAAAAAACGCCCTCGACGTTGAGGGTCTTGTCCTTGGAGCAGCCGGTGAGGATCAGAAGGATAAAGATCCCCGCCCGGAGCCCACGAGTGCCATTCATGGAAGGGAAAAGCTCCTTTCTGGGGGACACGGCGGTAGCGCAAGACCCTATCAGGTTCTACTGCTTTTCGTCAACCCGGCGGCTGTGGGGAATAGGGCTCGGCGCGCAGGAAATGGGCCTCCGAGTCGCGCAGCGTGGTCAGAAACTGCTCCGGGGACTCGCTTCGCCGAAGGGAGTCCCGGACCGTTTCCTCCTTCAGGAGGCGGGAGACGTTGGCCAACGCCTTCACGTGGGGACCCCGGAGGTTCTCGGGGGAAACGAGGAGAATGAACAACATCGCCGGCTCTCCGTCCATCGAGTCGAAATCGATCCCGAGCCGGGACACGCCGCACGCGGCGACGAGCTGATCCAGGAGCCGCGTTTTGCCGTGCGGGATCGCGACGCCGTTCCCGATTCCCGTCGACATCATGGACTCGCGCTGGAGCACCTTGCTCAAGATCTCGCCCTTCGTGTCCACGCGGTGCGCGGACTCGAGGAGCTGCACCAGCTCCTTGATGCACGATTCCTTGTCGCGAGCCTTGAGCGAGAGCGAGACCGCGTCTTCGTTCAGCAATTCGGACAGATGCATCGGCTCTCCGGCTGGTCCGAGGCTCGGCTCGGAGACGAAACGGGCGGGCGGATCACGTTGTTCGGACGGCGAGCCGCCACGTTATCCGCCGTGCTCGGGAACCGTCAAGCGGAAAACGCCTTGGCGAGCCTCTCCAACTGGATCTCCCCGCCGCGGCCCTTCACGCCGATGTGAACGGTGTCCCCCGGATGAAATTCTCCCTTCAGCAAACCCGCGGCGAGCTGGTTCTGAATGCGTCGCTCGATCAAGCGGCGGAGCGGACGCGCGCCGAACACAGGGTCGTATCCTTCGCGGGCCAGGAGATCGAGAACCTCGTCGTCCACTTCCAGCGCGATCTCCTTCTCCTTGAGGCGCCGTTCCACTTTCGCGAGCTCGAGCCTGACGATCTGCCGGAGCGACTCCCTCGATAGCGGCTCGAAAATCAAAACCTCGTCGATTCGGTTCAGGAGCTCCGGGCGGAAATGCCCCCGGAGCGCCGCCATGAGGCGGTTTCGCATGGCCTCGCCGGACTCTCCGCCCGACTCGAGGATGAGATCGCTGCCGATATTGCTCGTCATCGCGATCAGCGTGTTCCTGAAATCGACCGTCCTGCCCTGTCCGTCCGTGAGACGCCCGTCCTCGAGGATCTGAAGGAGGATCTGCGAGACGTCGGGATGCGCTTTCTCGATCTCATCGAGCAGAACCACCGAGTAGGGACGCCGGCGCACCGCTTCGGTGAGCTGCCCGCCTTCCTCGAAGCCCACGTACCCCGGCGGAGAGCCGATGAGACGGGAGACGGAGTGCTTCTCCATGTACTCCGACATGTCGATCCGCACCATCGCGTGCTCATCGTCAAAGAGAAACTCGGCGAGCGCGCGGACCAGCTCCGTCTTCCCCACACCGGTCGGGCCGAGGAAGAGGAACGAGCCCAGCGGGCGGTTGGGATCCTGGAGCCCGGCGCGGGCGCGGCGGACCGCGTCCGAGACGGCGCGCACCGCCTCGTCCTGTCCCACGACGCGTTGTTTCAACCGCTCTTCCATGTGCAGGAGCTTCTCCAGCTCCCCCTCGAGGAGCCGTTGCACCGGGATGCCGCTCCACCGCGCGACCACCTCGGCGATGTCCTCCGCGTCCACCTCCTCTTTAAGTATTTTGAGATCCTTCTGGAGCGTGGCAAGGTCGGCGCTCAGCTTCTTGAGCTCCTTCTCGAGCCCGGCGATCGATCCGTAGCGGATTTCCGCGACGCGGCCCAAATCCCCCTCGCGCTCCGCCCGCTGCTCCTCAAGCCTCAAGGTCTCGATCCGTTCTTTCGTTTGACGGATCTTTCCGATCAGGTCGCGCTCCTTCTCCCAATGCGCGCGCAGCCTCGCCAGCTCCTTCTCGGTGCCCGCGATCTCCTCCTCGATCTCGCGCCGCCTCTCCTTCGAGACCGGGTCGCGCTCACGCTCGAGAGCCCGGCGCTCAATTTCGAGCTGGCGCTTCCTTCGCTCGAGGACGTCGATCTCAGCGGGCATGCTGTCGATTTCGATCCTCAGCCGCGAGGCAGCCTCGTCGATCAGATCGATCGCCTTGTCCGGGAGCTGACGGTCGGGCAGATAGCGATGCGAAAGCGTCGACGCCGCGATGAGCGCCGCGTCCTGGATCTTCACCCCGTGGTGGACTTCATAGCGTTCCTTCAGGCCGCGGAGGATCGCGATCGTGTCCTCGACCGAAGGCTCACCGACAAGAACCGGCTGGAAGCGGCGCTCGAGCGCTGCGTCCTTCTCGATCCGCTTTCGATACTCCTCGATGGTGGTTGCGCCGACGCAGTGAAGCTCGCCGCGCGCGAGGGCGGGCTTCAAGAGGTTCGAGGCGTCGAGCGCGCCCTCCGCGGCCCCCGCGCCCACCAGCGTGTGCAGCTCATCGATGAAAAGGATCACCTGCCCCTCGGCACGGGTGACTTCCTTCAGGACCGCCTTGAGCCGCTCCTCGAACTGCCCGCGGTACTGCGCGCCGGCCAGGAGCGCGCCCAGATCGAGGGCGACCACGCGCCGGTCCTTGAGACCCTCGGGCACGTCACCGCTCACGATCCTCTGCGCGAGCCCCTCGACGATCGCCGTTTTCCCCACGCCGGGCTCGCCGATCAGGACGGGATTGTTCTTCGTGCGCCGCGAGAGCACCTGGATCACGCGGCGGATCTCCTCGTCCCGGCCGATCACCGGATCGAGCTTCCCTTTGCGCGCAAGATCGGTCAGGTCCCGGGCGTACTTCTCGAGCGCCTGGTACTTCTCCTCGGGGTTGGGGTCCGTGACCTGCTCGCCGCCGCGAACGCTCTGGAGGGCGTGATAGATCGCCTCGCGCGTCGCGCCCGCGTCACGGAGGATGCGGCCTGCCTCCTGCGGCAAGGCGGGATCCACCATCGCGAGGAGGAGATGCTCCGTGCTGACGTACTGGTCTTGGAGACGCTCCGCTTCGGCCTCCGCGTTCTCGATGATTTGCCGGAGCGCCGATGAGACGACGACCTGCTTGGCGCCGGACACCTTGGGGATCTGCTTGAATCGCGCCTCGAGCGCCCTCTGAAGGCGATCGAGGGGGATCCTCGCGGCCTCGAGGATCGGACGGACCGCGCCGTCCTTCTGCTCGAGGAGCTCGGCCAGGAGGTGCTCGGGTTCGATCTCAGGGTGACCCGCGCGGTCGGCGCGCTCCTGCGCCGCGCCGAGGGCTTCCTGACTCTTTGTGGTGAGACGGTCGAAGCGCATGAGGGAGAGTATACAACCACCGTGGCCTTGATCGGCGGGTCTCCCCCGCATAGAGTCGGGGGCGCGATGACCCAGGTCCCCTCCTACCAACAGCCCGATCTCGTGAAAGTCTGGGACAAGGTCTCCGAGCGCTACCGGAACATCGATCTCGCCGCGCCGGACCACCAGGCGAACATGCAACGGTTCCTCGAATGCGTCGGGCCGCCCGCGGGGCGCTCGTTTTGCGAAGTCGGATCAGGCTCCGGCACGACGAGCGCGGCTCTGGCCCGGATGGACGCCCAGATCACGCTGGTCGACATTTCACCCAAATCGCTCGCGTTCGCGCGCAGGCATTTCGAGGGGCTGGGGCTTCGGGCGCAGTACGCGATCCAGGACGGGCTCAACCTCGGGTTTCAAGACGGATCCTTCGACGTGGTCTGGAACGGGGGCGTGATCGAGCACTTCACCGACGAGGGAAAGGTGGCGCTGATCCGCGAGATGTATCGGATCACGCGCCCCGGCGGTCTTCTCCTCATCGTGGTTCCGAACGCGCTGGATCTGCCGTTTCGTCTCGGGAAATGGATCGCCGAACGGCGTGGGAAGTGGATCTTCGGCTACGAGGACGATCTATCCGAGGGACGCTTCCGGCGCCTCGCGGAACGTGCCGGCCTGAGGCAAGTGGACTTGAGCGCGCACAACCCGATCGTCGGGTGGTGGTTCTTGCCTTACGGGCGGTGGCTCACGGATCGCCTGGGGCTCAACACGACCCGCTGGCACGCCAAGCAGACGCGGTTCGGGCACGCGCTCTCGCTCGCGGCAAGGAAATCGTAGGGGAGAGCCGGCACCGGACCGCGTAGAACGCGCGGCACGCCGGCTCAGCCGCCTTTCTGGGTGAGGCGCTCGCGCGCGAGGCGGGCCTCGTCGCTCCTCGGAAATCTCTGGATCACCATGCCGTAGTACTTCTTCGCCTGATCCATATCCTTGAGGCGGGCGTAGGCGATGCCGGTTTTCAAGAGCGCGGCGGGAACCTTGTCTCCCTTGGGATATTTCTCAGCGACCTGCTTGAACGCCTCGATCGCGCCCTGGAAATCCCCCAGGGCGTACGCGCACTCGCCGATCCAGTACTGCGCGTTGTCGGAGACCTCCGTGTCGGGATAGCGGCGCAGGTATTCCGTGAACGCCTCCTTCGCGAGGCCGTAACGGCCCGAGGCGAGGTCCGAGTACGCGGCTTGGTAGGCCTCCTCGGGACCCATGCCCGCGGCATCGCGCGTGGAGCGCCCACCGGAAGCAACCTGGGCGCTATCCGATGTCGAAATCCTCTGCTTCACGTTCTCCACCTTCTGCGCGAGCTGCGTGAAGCGCATTCCGGATTCCTCGAGCTTTCCCTGCAGCATGTCCATCCGCTGGTTCAGCTCGGAGAGGCGCGTGTCGGAGCTCGCCCTCGTGGCCTGCACGCCCTCCCGCGTGCTCTCCAACTTCTGCTCGAGCGTGGAGAGGCGGCGCTGCATCTGCGCCTGCGTCGTGAGAAGGCTGTCGAGCGAGCTGGAGGTCGAGCGGTAGTAGCCCGAGGGCGCGCAGCCGGCCGCCGCGATGGCCGCGGCGACCGCGCACGCGAGGTATCGAGAACTCGTCTTCATTTCGGAACGACGTGAGCCCTGCGATTCTTGGCCCAGGACGACTCGTCATGGCCGGGGTCGAAGGGGCGCTCCTTGCCGTACGAGATCGTCGTGAGCCGGTTGCCCGCGACGCCGTAACTCACGAGATAGTCCTTGGCGGCGCGGGCGCGCTTCTCGCCGAGGGCAAGGTTGTATTCAACCGATCCGCGCTCGTCGCAATGCCCCTCGATCACGACTTTCGTGCCTGAGTTCTGCTCGAGGTACTTGCCGTCTCTCTCGAGGGCCGCCTTGGCGTCCTGGCGGAGCGAGAAATCGTCGAAATCGAAAAACGCGTCTGCGAGCGAGAGCCTTTCGCCCGTCTCGCCCGAAGGAGGAGGCGGCGGCGACTCCTCGGAAGTGGACGGAGGCGGGGTTGTTTCCGTCGGCGGGGGCTCGATTTGTCCCTGGGAGCTGACCTTCTTCCTTGAAGCGCAGCCCGGTGCTACCGCGAGCACGATCGCAAGCCCAAGCAACGTAGCGGACGCAATCCTTGGCGTTAGGCGCATACTGTGCCTCCCATCCGTTTCAGGTAGTTGGACGACAACAACTTCCAGAACTTTTGCCAACCTATCACAGCCCCCGGGAAGCGTCAACCCGAACCGGCCCTAAGCGTCGCGGATGGAAGGCCGGTGCTTTCCCGAGCCCCTAGCTCCGGGACGCAAGGCGGGTCTTGGCCCTCGGGCCCCACGACGGATTGAAGCAATCCCCGTCGCTCGTCAGACGTAGGACATCGCTACCGTCCGCGTTCATCATATAGATCTGCCGCCTCCCCTCTCGACTTGAGCTAAAAACGATCTTCCGGCCGTCGGGGGACCAGTGGGGATTCTCATTGTGCCCCGCGTTCGACGTGATCTGGATCGGATTCGCGCCGTTCGCGTCCATGACGATCACGTCGAAGATGCCGTCGTGACGCGCGGCGTAGCAGATCTTGTCCCCCTTGGGAGACCATTGGGGTGAGTCGTTGTAGCTCCCCTCCATCGTGACAAGCCTCTGGTTCAAACCCTCCGCGTCCATGACGAATACTTGTGGCGACCCGGTTCGGTTGGAGGTGAATACGATCTCGCGCCCCGTGGGACTGAAGGAGGGGGAGGTATCGATTACCGTATTACGGGTGAGGCGCTTTGCGGTCTGCGCATCCCGGCTGATGAGGTAGATTTCCGCGTTCCCGTCCCGCGAGAGCGTGCAGGCGATCCATTTCCCGTCCGGGGAATAGTTTGGGGCGGTGTTGAGGCCGGGACGCGTCGAGAACGGATACGAAGCCCCCTTGTTCAGGTCGAAGAGATAGAGATCCGGATTGCCGCGCTTGAACGTGGTAAACGCGAGCTCGCTCCCCCACGGCGCCCATACGGGCGAGAGCGCCAGGCTATGGTCATGGGTGACCTGACGGCCATTCTGACCGTCGTAATCCATCATCCAGATCTCCTTCACGCGGCCATCCTGCTTCACGTACGCGATCTTCGTTTCGGCGATGCCGCGCTCTCCGGTCAGCGCTTCGAGCACGTCGTCCACGAATTGGTGCATGGTCTGGCGGAGCGTCCCCGGCGTGAAGGGATACGAGCGCTCGAGGGCCATCTCGCCCGTCCCCACGTCGATCGCCTGCCCGCGGAACTGGAAGAACCCGCCTCCGCCGCCGACCTCCACGAGCCCCTCGACCCGGACCGTTCCGGCGAGCGAGGGATCGGCGGTCGGCTTGCCTTCCACCGGCTCCACGTCCGCGACCACGAAGACCCCGGAAAGCTCGAAATCGTTCCTTGCGATCGCGCGTCCCTGATTCGGCAGGGAGCCCACGGGCCCATATCCACGAAAACGCGCGAGCAGGAGAGGCGCTTTCATCGTGCCGGTCGCCTTGACCCCGATCCTCACCTGGGTCTGGGCGCGCAGGACCCGCGTCGAGAGAAACGTGCCCGTGAGAAGCAGGGCCGCGGCGCCGAGAATGAAGACGGCTCGCGGGCGGAGCGCCGCGACGCCTCGGGTCGGGATCGGGCGCGGGCTATTGCGCGAATTCGAATCCAAAGTGGACTCCTAGGTATTGGTCCGCATATCCCGCCGGCAGGGGCGGTAGGGGCGTCGCGCTCAGGAGAGCGCGCAAAGCCGTCTGGTCGAAAAACGCGTATCCGGAGGAGCTTTCGATTTGCGTGAGCGAAACTTGTCCGTCACGCCCGATCCGAAAATAGACCACGGTCCGTACCGGCCGCCCGCTGTCCATCCCTTGAGGCGGTACCCATCGCGAGCCGATCTTGTTCCGAAGCGCCGCCAGGTAGTAGGCGAAGCGAAAATCCCCCTCGGTCCGTACGCTGGTGGCCCGCGAGGAGTCGGCGGAATACCACCGCGGCACGAGATCCGCAGCCGGCGCGGGGGTGACCTCCCGCGCGGTGGACTTCGACTCTTCCTTGGCCCCCTTCTTGGTCGAGACGCGCTCCTGCTTGATCACGACCTTCGCGCCGGGCTGGTAGCGTTTCATGAGGGCAGGCTTGGGCCGCGCCTTGGGAGCCTCCTCGGCGGGGGCTTCCGCCGCCGGAAAGCTCCGGAGGGGCGCGATGCGGATCAAGCGCGCCCGCGTGACGGGACCGGTCGTCCCCGCGATCGCGTACTCCTTCCCGGGTGCGATCTTGATCCAAAAAAAGCTCAGGAGCACGAGGTGAAGCCCGCAGCCGAAGGCGAGAAACCAGAGACAGGCTCTTCCGCTCGGCGGCGCGGCACCCCGTCTGAGAACCGATGGCCGATCCTGAACTTGCATCGATAGCGCGTCCCTCGCGTTATGGCTCCTGCTCGAGCTTGAGTGCTTCGTGCAGCGACCGAACGGCGCGCTCCGCGTCGGCTTCGCGGACCACGCAGGTGATCGTGATCGAGGAGGTGCTGATCAGGTCGATGTTTACCCCCGCGGCCGCCAGTGCTGCAAAAACAAGGCCTGCCGTCCCCGGGGAAGTCGCGAGCCCTTCGCCGACGACCGATAGCATCGCCACGTCGGGGTCGTACAGGAAGGCGCGGGCGCCGATCTTCTTGCGGACTTCCTCGAGCACCGGAAGCACGGCGTTCACCTCGTGGGAGCCCACCGTGAACGTCACGTCGTTCCGTCCGTCCGATCCGCCGGCTTGCACGATCATCCGAACGTTGACCCCCTGCCCGCCGACCGCCTGGAAAATTTCCGACGCGATGCCGGGACGGTCGGGAACGCCCACCAAAGCGATTTTCGCAACATCGGCATCGTGCGCGATGCCTCGGATCACAACCTGTTCCATCGAATCTCCCCTCACGACTCGGGATCCTTCGTTCCAGTTGAAGCTCGACCGGACGTGAAGCGGCACGTCGAACCGGCGCGCGATCTCGACCGAGCGATTGTGCAGAACCTTCGCGCCGAGGGAGGCCAGCTCCAGCATCTCGTCGTAGGAGAGCCGCGTGATCTTGCGCGCCCCGGGGACGACCCGCGGATCAGCCGTATATACCCCATCCACATCGGTATAGATCTCGCATTCTGAGGCCTTGAGGGCCGCGGCGAGCGCGACCGCGGTCGTATCCGACCCGCCACGGCCGAGGGTGGTGACCTCGCGGTCCTTGCTCACACCCTGGAATCCCGCCACGATCACGACCCGGCCCCGTTTCAGCTCCTCGCGGATCCGGTCCGCTTTCACCTCGAGAATTTTCGCTCGCGTGTGCGACGTGTCGGTCACGATGCCGCTCTGGGAGCCGGTGAAGGAGACCGCCTCCTGCCCGCGGTCGTTTACAGCCATGGACACGAGCGCCATCGAGATCCGCTCCCCCGCGGTCAGGAGCATGTCCATCTCGCGAGGATGGGACCGGCCCGAGACCTTGCGCGCGAGGCCGATCAAGTCATCCGTGGCATCCCCCATCGCGGAGACGACCACGACCAATTCCGCGCCGCCGCGGCGCGTCCGAACGATGCGCTCGGCGACGTGCTGGATGCGCTCCGGCGACCCGACGGAGGTCCCGCCGTATTTTTGAACCAGCACCGCCATGGATTTCGGAGATGCGCCCCTAGAGAAGAGTCGAAGCGTGTGCGCCCTTCGTCGCGACGCGGCCCGGGATGGCGCGTGCCTTCACGCGCTGGCGGGCGAACGCGCGAACCATCGCCCCGCCGATGCGCGAACCGAGTCGCGGCGCGTGAAACGCCAGCAACGTCGGGCCGCTCCCGCTGATCGTGACGCCGTATGCCCCGGCGCGGCGCCCCGCCTCCACCACTCGATCGAACCCGGGAATCAGCCGCGCGCGGTAGGGGACATGGTACACGTCCCGAAGCGCTTCGGCCAAGAGTTCGAAGCGGCGGGTCGAGAGGGCGTGCGTCAGCGCCATCGCGCGCGCGGTGTTGCCCGCTGCCGCGCGGAGAGGCACCGAGGCGGGAAGGAGGGCGCGCGCCTTTTCGGTGCTGACGCGGATCGCGGGGATGACCAGCGTGATCGCCAGGCCGCGGGGAACGGGGAGGGAGAGTGCCTCCACGCTCCCGTCGAGACGGGGCATGGAAAGGGTGAGCCCGCCGAAAATCGCCGCGGCGACATTGTCCGGGTGTCCCTCGAGGCGGATCGCCTCGCGGAAGATCTCCTCGCGCGTGTATCGCCTGCCGATCCAGTGATTCGCAAGGGTCAGGCCGGCGACGATCGCCGCGGCGCTCGAGCCCAGGCCTCGCGCGAGCGGGATATCCGAGCGGATCGTGAGGGCGACCGTCGGGACCGGCCCCCCCGCGAGCCGGAACAGGTGGCGAAACGCCCCGAGGACTTTATCGTGGTGCGGATCGATCGCGAGATCGCTGCCTTCCCCCAAGCGGCGGATCGAGAACCCGGAGGGAATCCTCGTGGCCGAGACCTTCATCGGGAGCCGGAGCGCCAACCCAAGGCAGTCGAACCCGGGCCCCAGGTTCGAAGTCGATGCCGGCGCCACGGCGGTCCATCGCGTCGGACGGACGGGCGCCCGCTTCCCCCTTCGCGGGCGGGCCATCGCTCGGGCCGGGGTCACTCGAGGATCACCCTGCGAAGCACCTTGGGGTCGTCCTCGACCTTCTCAACGGCCTTCGAAACCGAAACCGCGCGCTCGGGATCTTTGAGGCCGTGCCCGGTCACGGTGCAGACGATCGTGTGGAGCCCCTTGAGCCGGCCCTGCGCGCCGAGCTTCAGGACACCCGCGACGCTCGCGGCGGAAGCGGGCTCGACGAAAATCCCCTCCACCTCCGCGAGGGCTTGATAGGCGCCCAGGATCTCGTCGTCGGTCACGGTCTCGATCAACCCCCCGGAGCGGTCGCGCGCATCGAGCGCGCCCTTCCACGAGGCGGGGTTCCCGATCTTGATCGCGGTCGCGATCGTCATGGGATCCTCCACCCGGGCGCCGCGCACGATCGGGGCCGCGCCTTCGGCCTGGAAGCCGAGCATCTTGGGCCGCGCGCCGGCGGACGCCGAGGCGGCGGACCCCGAGCCTCCGGATGCGGACGCGAGGGCGGCCCGCTCGTCGTAGCCTTTCCAGGTAGCGGTGATGTTCCCTGCGTTTCCGACCGGAAGCGCGTGGGCGTCGGGCACGCGGCCGCCGAGCGCCTGGACGACCTCGTAGGCCACGGTCTTCTGCCCCTGGATGCGGTCCGGGTTGATGGAGTTGACCACCACCACGCTGCCTTCATCCGACATGGCGCGCACCAGCTCGAGCGCGCGGTCGAAATTCCCGCGTATCGCGAGCACGCGCGCCCCGTAGATCATCGCCTGCGCGAGCTTCCCCAGCGCGATCTGCCCCTCCGGAATCACGACCACGCAGCGAAGCCCTCCGCGCGCCGCATACGCCGCCGCCGACGCGGAGGTGTTCCCGGTCGAAGCGCAGAGCACCGCTTTGGCGCCGCGCGCCTTCGCGCGCGAGACCGCGACCGTCATGCCGCGGTCCTTGAAGGAGCCGGTCGGGTTCTGCCCCTCGATCTTCACGTGGAGGTCGAGACCCAAGCCCGCGCGCCGCGAAAGCGCCGGCATCGGGACGAGCGGCGTGCCCCCTTCGAGGAGCGTGACGACCGCGTCCTCGGGAATCTCCGGGAGGATCGCCCGGAACTCCCGTACGACGCCGCGCCACGCCGCCACGGATCCCGGAGCCCCTTCCTTCGCCGCGCTCATATGTCGAAAATCCGCACCGCGCGCGGCGTTTTCCGGACGGCCGGAAGCTTGGCGATCCCCTTCACTGCCTCGCGCACGTCGCGGTCCTGCGCCTCGTGCGTGAGGATCGTGATCGACGCCTCGCCGCGGATTCCCTCCGCCTGAAACATCTGCGCCACGCTGACGCTCGCCCCTGCGAGGCACGCGGCCACTTGAGCCAGCACCCCGGGCCGGTCTTCCACGATCAGCCGGAGGTAGTACTTCGTGCGCACCGCGTCGAGCGGGAGCCGTCTCTCGGGCTCGGACTTCTGCGCGCCGCCCAAGAACCTCACTCCGGCCACGAATTCCCGCGCGGCGACGATGACGTCCCCGAGGACCGCCTGGGCCGTCGGGAGGGCGCCCGCGCCCTTTCCGTAAAAGAGCATCGACCCCGTGGCCTCGCCCCGTAGATAGATCCCGTTGAACTCGTCCCGCACCGCGGCGAGAAGGTACCGTTTGGGGATGAACGCGGGGTGCACGCGGAGATCGAGCCCTTCGGAGTTTCGGAGCGCGATCCCGAGGAGCTTGACCGTATAGCCGAAGCGGTCCGCCTGCCGCAGATCCTCCAGCTCCATCCCGATGATGCCCTCTGTCGGGATCGAGCCGTGGGGGACGTCGGTCCGGAAGGCGCGGCGCACGAGGATCGCGAGCTTCTGCGCGGTGTCCGCGCCGGAGAGGTCGAGCGTCGGGTCGGCCTCGGCGAAGCCGAGCGACTGCGCGGTCTGGAGCGCCTCGGCGAAGTCGCGGCCATCCCGCTCCATCGTGGAAAGGATGTAGTTCGTCGTCCCGTTCAGGATCGCGACCAGGAACTCGAAGCGCTCGGTGCGGAGCCCGTGCTCGAGCGCCTGGAGGACCGGGATTCCGCCGCCCGCGGAGGCCTCGGAGCGGATCGTCGATTTCGATTCGGCCGCGAGCCGCTCCAGCTCTTCCCCGTGGATCGCGAGGAGATGCTTGTTCGCCGTGACGACGGGGATTCCGCGCGTGAGCGCCGCGCGCACCGGCTCGAGCATCGATTCCCCGCCGATCAGCTCGATCAGGAGATCCACGTCTTCCGCGTTGGCGACCTCGAGCGGGTCGGTCGCGACCTGGATGCCGGAGAGGTCGCACTCACGGCGTTTGGCGGGATCGCGCACGGCCACGCGGGTGACGCGGAGCGTGGCGCCCACGGAGTCGAGGATCAGGCGTTCGCGCTCGCGGAGGAGCTTGAGGAAACCTTGGCCGACGACCCCGCATCCCAAGAGGCCGATGCGAACCACGGAGGAGGGCATAGACCTCGGAGGCTACCGAAGGGGTGTTGGGCTGTCAAACCACGCGGGGGTTGACGCCCGGAAGACGGCCGCGCGGGCGCGGCCCCCGGGCTACGCCGAGAGCCGGCGCAACTCGTCGTCGCGGCGCGAAATGGACCAGCGCTCGCGGAATGCCTTGAGCGAGAAGGAAGGATCGACGCGCTTCACCTCGCGCGCGGCGCGGGCGAGCCTCTTGCGCGCGTCCTTGCTGTGGGTCCGGTGCCACTCGACGTAACTATCCAGGAGCTCGTCCCAGGAGCTCGTCTTGTGCGACTTTTCGAAGTGTTCCTGGGTGTCGTGCTCGAGGTGATACATCTCGCCCGAGCTGAGCTCATCCAGGAGATGCAGATACTCGCCGCTCATCCACACCATGACCTTGGTATAGGCTTCGAAATTCCGCGAGAGCTTGTCCATCACCTCGGCGATAGCGGCGCCACGTCCGTACAGACGCTCCGCGTAGGCTGAGGCGAATTGATAGTAGGATTTTCCGCGGCCGGTGAGGCGACTCTGCGCGTCATCCGGCGTTTCCGGCACGTCCCCAACCAGCGACGACTCACCGAAGATTCCGAGCGAGACGTAGAGAAAATCCGCGTTCGCCTTGTACACGCGGTAACGCAGCCTCTGGTCCTTCGTCTCTTGCACGCGCGCGAACACGTCCGCATCGCGCGTGGAGATGAAATCCGATTGAAGCAGATCGTGCTGTCCCGTCACGATGCCCGCGAGAAGCGACGCGGTATAGACGTTCACGTCCTCATCATATTCCTTGAGGTCGGAAGGCATCTCAGAGTCGATTCGCGAAAGGAGAAAGTTATTGATAAAGAAGTAGCCGACGTCTTCCCGTGAGGGATTCGCGATCGTCGCGAGGTCCGTGGCCAACTTGATGTAGGACTTAGCGCTCACTGTCTTGCTCTCCGTTACCCTGATGCCCCCATGGCACGGGTTCACTTGTGCTTTTCGCACGATCCATGCCACCCCGCTCGCATATTTCGGCTGCCTCGAGACGGCAACCTTGATTCAGGATAACCGCTTTACATTTTTAGGCTTGCATCATTCTAACATCACAGAACCCTGGGCGCCAAAATTTTGGCCGGCCTCTCACATATGGTGAGGAAGCAACATGTAGAGGAAACTCCGCATCACCACCGTGAAATAAACGGCAAACAGCGTAACCACAGCTCCATGGATCCACTTCACCCGCTTCCGGTATCGCCACAGGAGGACGCATCCGAAGGTGGGAACTAAGGTCTTGTAGAGCCAGAAGATGTAGGGGGAGTGCTCGAGCAGGAAGGCCATGATCCGGTTGGCTTCCATCATGAATCGTGCATTCAGCAAGTAGACCGTCTGGGCCGCGTCGGTGAAGTTGAGGATTCCGACCAGCCAGAGGAGCCAAAAGAGGCGCTGCTCGGCTCTTGCCGCCGCGCGCCGATCCCTGCGCCGGCGCTGAACGCCCCGCCGGTCCGATCCTTCGAACTTCGCCATCGATCCTCCTCGAATCCGATCGCGGGGGATGAAGCGTCCGGCCAAGTATCGGCAAATGGCAAAGGAACTTGCGCCTGATTTGACAGGCTTCGAACCCGATGCTACTGTGCGTTCCATTCGAGGTGGGAGGCCCGGATTTCCATGGAAGTCCTGATCGGCAGCGACGCCATCCAGAGCCGGGTCCGCGAGATCGGAAGGCAGATCGCGCGCGACCATCCGGAGGGCGTCCCGCTCCTGATCGGGGTGCTTCGCGGCTGCGTCATCTTCATGGCCGACCTCATGAAAAGCCTCCCCATTCCCCACGAGATCGATTTCATCAGTGTCTCCAGCTATGAGCATTCGTCGCAGTCCTCCGGGGCGCCGCGCCTCGTAAAGGACATCGACCGCGACATCGCGGGGCGCGACGTGATCATCGTCGAGGACATCGTGGACACCGGCTACACGCTCGAGTTCCTGCGACGCACCTTCCTCGCGCGAAACCCGGCTTCGCTCAAGACCGTGGCGCTTCTCGACAAGAGGCCGCGCCGAGAGTGCCCGGTGCCGATCGATTACATCGGATTTGAGATTCCGGACCGCTTCGTCGTCGGCTACGGTCTCGATTTCGCGGAGCGTTTCCGCCACCTCCCCTACGTCGCCGCACTCTCCCCCGAGGAGCTCCTGCCCCGATCGACCGCCCGCTCCCTGGGAGCGGCGTAGCCGATGGTCTCGGATTCGCAGCGCCGGGGGATCCTGATCGGAATCGCGGGCGGAACCGGAGCCGGGAAGACCCTCGTCGCACAAACGATCGCCCAGGACTTGGGAAGCGAGTCGGTCCTGCTCATCGAGCAGGACTTCTATTACAAGGACCTCCACCACATTCCGCTCGGCGAACGCGAGAACCGGAACTTCGACCATCCCGACGCGTTCGATCGCGATCTCTTGCGCGCCCACTTGGAGAAGCTTCTCGCGGGGGGGGAGGTGGACATGCCGATCTATGACATGCGCACCCACACGCGGGTGAGCCAGCCGCTCCGGATCCAAGGACGCCGCATCATCATGCTCGACGGACTCCTGGTGCTCGAGGATCCCGGGCTCCGCCATTTGATGGACATCAAGATCTACGTCGACGCCGATCCCGATATTCGATTCATCCGGCGGCTGAAGCGCGATCTCACCGAGCGCGGCCGCACGCTGGATCAGGTGATCCGCCAGTACGAATCGAGCGTGCGTCCGATGCACCTGCAGTTCGTCGAGCCTTCGAAGCGATACGCCGACCTCGTTATTCCCGAGGGGGGGTACAACTTCGTCGCGATCGACCTCATCAAGACCAAGATCCAATCCCTCCTCGCCGAGACGGCATGAGCGCAAGGCTCAATCCTGCACGACCGGGGCCGAGGATGAGGCCGTGATCGATTGGGTCCCGCTCGTCAACTTCCCGCTCGAATGGGCTGCGATCGCGCTCTTGGCCGCCGGCGCGATCTATTGGGAGCGCTCCGCGCTGAGCGGGGTGGGGATCGAAGGCTGCGTGCTCTCGGCGGTGCTCGGCTTCTGCCTGGGATACGAGTGGAGCGGGAGCTACGCCGTCGCAGCGGGCGCGGCAGCCGGGTGTGCGGTGGCATTCGCCCTGGTCGCCGGTACGCTCTTGCTCGCGTTTCGCGCCGATCCGACCGTCGGAAGCTTCTGCCTGAGCCTCGTGCCCGCGTGCGCCCTGGTGCTCTTTTCCCGCGCGGGCCCGCTGAGGATCATGACCGAGACGCCTCCCCCCGGGCTGATCGGCGGCACGATCTTCGCGGGCACGTACGCCGAGGACTTGATCGCGAGCCCCGGGCTGCTCGCCGCCCCCTTGGTGCTCGCGCTCGCCGGGTTCATCATGCTGAAAACGCCCTATGGCTTGAGGCTCCGCGCCTATTCCGAGACGCCCGCGCTTGCGCGCCGAGGGCCGGGACGGGTCGTGTGGGTGCGCCTATCCGGAGCCGCGCTCGGTGCGCTCTGGGCCGTGCCCGCGGCGGCGATCCTTCTCCGCGCGCATCCGGCCTCTCCTCCGTTCGGGCTGGGGTACGTCGCGCTCGCGTGCGTGGTCGCCGGACGTTGGGGATTCCTGCCGGCTATCTTGATGTCCGCGGGCCCCGCCATCTTGCGCACGCTTCGTCCCTACGTCCCGGCCGACACGGCGGGGGCGATCGCCCTCGAGGCCGCGCCGTTCGTGCTGGCGCTCTTCTACGTGATCCTCTTCTCCCGCCGCGCGCTCCGCGCTTCGGGATCACGGCAGTCGCGCCTCGACGCGGACGTTCTGTGACGCGGGCCAAAGCCGCGTTCGCGCGTTCGGATCGGCCCGCGCCGTTCCATCCCGGCGAGGCGCTCCAGGTCATCCGCCGCCGCACCAACCTTGTGCCGAAAGTGGCGCTCGTGCTTGGGAGCGGCGTCGGCGTCCTGGCCGAGGGGGTTGCGTGGGTGGCGAGCCTGCCGACGGAGGAGATCCCGGGGCTCCCGCGCTCCACCGTGGCAGGACACTCGGGGCGTCTCCTCTTCGGGCGCTGGGCAGGGCGCGCGGTCGTGGTCGCACAAGGCCGGGCCCATCTCTATGAGGGGTACACCGCCGAGGAGGTCACCCGCGTCGTGCGGCTCTTCGCGACCCTCGGCGCGAAATCCCTCGTGCTGACCAACGCGGCGGGGGGCATTTCCCCGCGGATGACGCCCGGGACCCTGATGCTCGTCGAGGATCAGGTAAACCTCCAGTGGCAGGCGCCCGGGCGGCCTGGACAGGGCCCCTCCGGCGAGGCGCAGGCAGCGCCGGGCATGGGCGCCTCCGGGCCGACGAACCCGCGCGGGCTCGCCTCGCGCGCGGTCTACTCGCCGGATCTTCTCGCCAAGGCGACGAGAGCGGCGGTGAACGCGGGCGTCCATGCCGAGCGCGGGATCCTGGGCGTAGCCCTCGGGCCCTCCTACGAGACGCCCGCCGAGATCGCGATGCTCGAGCGCATGGGCGCCGACGCGGTCTGCATGTCCACCGCGGCCGAGGTCGCCACGGCGAACGAGATCGGCCTGTCCGTTGCGTGCATCTCCTGCATCACCAACTGGGCCGCGGGAAGAAACCCCGCCCGGCTGAAGCACGAGGACGTCACGGCCGGCGCCGCCGCGGTCGCGCCGGCGCTCCGCTCGGTCATCGAGCGGCTGATCCTCGCGCTGGCGTAGCCATGGGTCCCCTTCTCCACGCGTGGGATGCGTGGCTGCTCTGCCTGGTGCTGGCCGGCCTGGTCCCCTTTCACGGTGTCCTCGCCTACGGGCGGTTGAAGTCGGGCCCCGATCGGCTCCCGACCGGCACCAAGCTCCGGCTCTACGCGACGATCGTCGCCATGGAGTGGGCCCTCGTCGCGCTGACCTTCGCGGTCCTCCATCACCACGGGCTCACGCTGGGCGACGTGGGACAGCGGCTGGGGAATCCCGCGATCACGCTCTCCGCCATGTTGGTCGGCTTTCTTGGGCTCGCCGCGATCACCGGGTTGAACGCCCGGCAGATCCGCCGCGCCGAACGCGAGGAGCTCGAGCGCTCGGTGGAGCGCGCGCGCAAGTTCGTGCCGGTCGAATCCACGGAAGTCGCCGCGTTTGCCCTCGTGGCCCTGACCGCGGGGATCTGCGAGGAGATCCTCTACCGAGGGTGGCTCGTGACGTTCCTCGGGGCCTTTTTCGGATCGATCTGGATCGGCGTGGTCGTCGCGGCGGTTCTATTCGGGCTCGGCCACGCGTACCAGGGCTGGAAAGGAATTCTGGCGACGGGGATCTTGGGGGTTCTCTTCGGGGCGATGTTCGTCGCGGTGAAGAGCCTCGTCCCGGGGCAGGCGCTCCACGCAGCGATCGACATCGTGAACGGGGTTCTGGCGGGCGGGATCGTGAAGCGGCTCGCGCAGGAACCCACGCCCAGCGGCCCGGTCCAGGACTCCGGCCCGCCGTCCACCGACGCGGCTCCGCCTACCGCAACGTGATCTTCGTAATCCGGTCCCCCGGCATGAGGCGCTCCACGACCTCCATCCCCTGCGTGACCTTCCCGAACACGGTGTATCGCCCCTCGAGCCGCGGTTGCGGCGAGAGCGTGATGAACCATTGGCTCCCGCCGGTGTCCTTTCCAGCAAGCGCCATCCCCACGGTCCCGGTCTCATAGGGCCGGTCGTTGTACTCGCACGGGATCATGTAACCTGGGCCGCCCCATCCGTCCCCCCGCGGGCAGCCGTCCTGCACGACGAAGTTCGGAACGACGCGGTGGTACGCGATCCCGTCGAAGTATTTCGCGCGCGCGAGCTTCACGAAATTCTCGACCGTTCCGGGCGCGCGGGCGTGATCGAACGCGAGCGTGACGATGCCCCGCTCCGTGTGGATGAGCGCCGTTCGCGGCACCGGGCTCACGCTCACCGCACGCAGCAGCGGATTGCTCACAAGGCCGATCGAATCGGGCGGCAGCCCGAGCGCCAAGCACACGGTCTCGCGGATCCGGCGCTCGGGATCGCGACGCATTCGGGCAAGCGCCGCGAGCGCGTCTTTCGTCTTGATCGCGGCCAGCGCCGAGGCGGCCGATGCGCGTATGTCGGCGTCCTCGGTCGTGCCGACGCGCGTGAGGAGCGAAGCGAGCGACGGAACCGACGCACTGTCCCCGAGCTGGCCGAGCGCGTCCGCCGCCGAGCTGACCACGGTGAAGTCTCGCGCGCCGAGAAGCGCCCGGAGGGCGGGAATCACCTTGGTGGAATCCGCTTTTCTTTGCGCGAGACCCGCGACCGCGCCCGCGGCCTGCGGCGCGTCGGTCGAGTCGCGCGAGCGCGCGAGGAGCGTCTGGAGCGCCATCGGCCCGGGCACCTGCCCGAGAGCCTCCATCAGTCCGGCACGCATGAATCCGGGGAGCAGATCGAGAGGCTGAGCGATTGTCGGGATCGCCCGCTCGCCCTGGATCTTGAGAAGGGCGATCGCGGCGCCTTGGACGACGCCGGTCGCGGAATCGGAGAGCGCCCGGGTGAGCGCCGCGACGGAGGCGCTGTCTCCAAGCGTGCCGGCCGTCAGGGCGGCTTCCCAACGGACGTGCGCGCTCGGATCCGCGAGGAGCGACCGGAGCCCGCCGGCATGCCCCTTCGCGCCCAGAACCCCGAGCGCGTGCGCCGCGTTCACCCGCACGCGCCACGCGGGATCGCGCAGGAGCGTAGCCAGAAGCCCGGCCGCAGATGAATCCGCCACCTCGCCCAGCGCGCGGGCGGCGCTCATGCGCACGACTTCGACCTTGTCGCGAAGGAGCGTTCGCAGGGCGGGAGCGCCGGCCCGATCGCCGATTCGGCCCAACGCATAGGCGACGCGCCATCGCATTTCGGGACGCGCGTCGGTGGCGTGGGCGGAAAGCGGCGATAGGAGCGCCCGATCGCGGATACGCGCGGCCGCGAGGGCCGCGTCCCAACGCTCGGGCTCGAGCCTGGCACTCAGGGCCCGCGATATCGTCGGGACGCTGGCGTGCGCTCCGATATAGCCGAGCGCCACCACCATCGCTTCGCGCACTCCCAGATCCGGCTCACGCTCCCAGCGGAGCGCGAGAACCGGGGATGCGGTCGAATCGCCCATGAGCCCCAACGCGAACGCGACCTGGCGGCGCACGGCGGCGGATCCATCGCGGAGTGCCCAGACCAGCGCGGGAACGCTGGCGCGTTCCTGGATGAGCCCGAGCGCACGCGCCGCGGCCGCACGCGTCACGGCGGAGCGGTCGCGAAGGAGCGCCTCGGCAAGACCTGTGGTATCCCGCTCGGCCGCGCGACGCTCGAGCCATGCGACGCGCGCCTGGGGTGGCGCCGGGGGAGCCTGCGCCCCCGCGAAGGGCGCAAGAGCACACACAAGGAGGACGCTGCCCACCACCGCCGGCCTCACCCCACCGCGCATCGATCCTCCGAGAGCAACGGCAGCGCTACGTCCAGGACGTCGCGCGGCTCCACCGATTCCAGCTTACCATCCGCCGCCCGCACGCTGCGCACGCAGCGCCCGACCGGGCGCCACTCGGCGGGGTCGGTCCACCCGTAGATCCCGATCGAGGGACAGCCCGTCGCCCCCGCGAGATGGAGCGGCCCCGTGTCGTTACCAATGTAGAGCGCGGCGCGCGCGAACCGCGCCGCAAGCGTCGGGATGGGCTCGTTCCGCACGACGGGGAGCGTCATCCGGAGCGCCGAGTTCACGGCTTCTACCGTACCCTGATCCTGGGGCCCCTCGAGCCACCAGACGGAATGCCCGCGCCCGACCAGCTCACGGGCGAGGGAGGCGAACCGCTCGGCGGGCCAGCGGTTGTGGTGCTTCCCTGCGCCGGGATGGAGATAGACGGCGTTCTCGGGCGCACGCGCGAGGAGCGTGGGATCGGGGATGTAGTAGGGAGGCTCGGGAGTAGCACCCGCGCCGACCGCGCGCGCGAGCGCCAAGGTCACCTCGGATTGGTGGAGAGACGGCGCGACTCCCGTGCCGCGGGCAGGGCCGGCGCCGCCCGCCGCGCCCGGGTACGCCACGGGCCGCGTCAGATCCGCTCGATCGCGCTCTCGATACCACGCGGCGTCGAAGCCCACGCGGTCGCGCGCCCCCGACCACCGCACGAGCATGGCCGCGCTCCTCGAATACGAGACGGTCGTGAAGTAGACAGCGAGGTCGGGTCGGGGACCCGGCCACCCACGCAACCCGGCCCGCGCGACGCCAAAAAAATTCCGCGTGTCGACCACGCGGATCTCATCAGCCCAAGGCTGGCCGAGGACGGCGCCGGCATTCTGCCGCCCGACGAACAATATAATGTGTGCGTCACGGAATCGCTCTCGGATCGAGCGAATCGCAGGAACGTTCAGGAGGAGATCGCCGAGCTGATTCTGGGGGCGGTAGAGGTGAATTCGGGTCGAGGCCGAAGGGGCCGGCTCGGCCGCGGACATGCTCAAACCATCTTGGGCGGCTCGCCGCCCTTCAACCTCAGCTTTTCAATCTCGATCACCTTCACGAGACGGTCATGGCATCCGACGGGCATGATCTGCGGCTTCGCGTCGTTTTCATGCTTGTAGAGTTTGATCGTCATGGTGAGGGTGTCGAATTCGGCGCGGCAGTCGGAGCAGGAACCGATGTGTTTTCGCATTTCCGCGACCAGGTCCGCTTTCATGTCCGCATCGAGATAATCGGATATCGAGTCGAGGACCTCCTTGCACGTCAGCATCAGTGGGCTCCCATGACACGTTTCGGTTTGGCGTTCTCGCTGAAGTAACCGGCGATACGGTTTCTCACCTTGAGGCGCGCCCGGTGAAGCCGCGACTTCACGGCCGCCACGGATAGATCCAGAATGTCCGCCACTTCTGCATTGGACATCTCGTCAATATCGCGCAGGACGAACACCTGTCGAAATTCCGGAGGAAGCGCCTGAATCGCCTCGTCCATCACCTGCTGCAGCTCCCGGTTGAGAAGTTGCTCCACGGGTCCCGGAGTCCAGTCGGCGATGTTGACCGGGGTCTCACGCTCATCGGCGTCTTCGATGGAGACCGTGGGAAGCTGCTTTTTCCGCAAACGCATCAATGCGGAGTTCGCGGTGATGCGGTAAACCCAGGTTGAAAACGTGGATGCACCCTGGAAGGACTTGATGCCGCGATACGCGCGGAGGAACGTGTCTTGGAGTACGTCCTCCGCATCCTCGGGGTTGCGCACCATCTTCAGCGCCAAACTGTAGACCTTCGATTCATAGCGGGAAATCAACTCTCCAAAGGCCCTCTCGTCGCCCTCTTTGGATTTTCGGACGAGTTCCTCATCGGTAGGAGCGGGCACTCTCGTTCCTCGCCTTCCTTTGATTCTGCCTGTGGGGAGCCGGTTCGGGTAAAAAAACGCTTGTAGATAAGGCTATGGGGGCGGCGCTGCGGTGTCAAGCAATGCAGACTGCCCGGTAGGGTGGGGAGGGCAATTTTTACGAAGCTTCAGACTACGCTGAGACGGTCCGCCTCGGACGGGGTTCCCACCCGCCGCTCGCGCGGACGGTCGATGCCATGGCGCCGCATCTTCGACCGCAAGCTCCCGCGGCCGATCTTGAGGAGTCGCGCCGCCTCCACGACGTTGCCGTCCGCGCGGTCGAGCGCCGCCTGGATCACGGCCCGCTCGACGGCCGGAAGCGACACGCCCTGGGGAGGTATGGTGATGCTGAAGCCGGAGAGATCCTCCGTCCCCGAATCAACGCTGGTGTGGGGCATCGCCAGCTCCGCAGGCCCGATTTCTTCCGAACGCGCGAGAAGAACGGCTCGCTCGATCACGTTCGACAGCTCCCGCACGTTGCCCGGCCAGACGTACCGGGCGATTTCTCGCTCGGCGTCGGCGGAAAGACCCGCCGTGCGTCCCAGCTTCCGTGCCACGCGCTCGACGAAAATCCGCGCGAGGAGCACAGGATCCCCCTCCCGCACGCGCAGGGGCGGAATCTCGATGGGCACGACGTTCAGGCGATAGTAGAGATCCTCGCGGAAGCGTCCCTGCTTCACCTCGTTGATCAGCTCCCGATTCGTCGCCGCCAGAATCCGGACGTCGACCGGAATATCCCGCGAGCCGCCAACCCTTCTCACGATCTTGGAGTCGAGGAACTTGAGGAGCTTCGCCTGAAGGGTGAGCGGAAGCTCGCCGATCTCGTCGAGGAAGACGGATCCCCCTTCGGCGGCCTCGAAGAGGCCGATGCGCGTTTGCGTCGCGTCGGTGAAGGCGCCCTTCTCATGGCCGAAGAGCTCCGATTCAAGAAGCTCGCGCGGGATTGCGGCGCAGTTCACATCCATGAATGGCCCTTGCTTCCTTGGGCTCTCGCCATGAATCGCCCGCGCGAAGAGTTCTTTTCCCACTCCAGACTCGCCCAGGATGAGAACCGACGTCGCGCTCGACTCGGCGACCCGACGCGCCAGATCGACCGATTCCTGGATCGCGAGGCTATGTCCGACGATGCGGTCGAAACGGAATTCCTGCTCGATGCGCGCGTGCTCGCGCAGCTGGCGCGCCAGCTGCGCGACGGACCGGCCCGCCGCGCTGAGAAGGGCGTCGAGCTGGGTGCGGTTGACCGGTTTGAGGAAGATGTTGCGCACGCCGAGCTCGAGCGTCTCGGTCGCCTGCTGGGTGTCGCGGTCCGCGAGCACGACAAGCTGGAGCTTGGGCCAGTGATCCTTGAGCTGGCGGATCGCCGCCCGCTTTTGCTCCAGCGCCTGAGTAATGGCGGCCGGCAACCCCGACGCGGTCGGTCCAAAGTCGACCAGCGCGATCTCGCAGGAATCGTTCCCCCCCCGTGCGAGATATTGGGGCACGTGGTCCGCGACACGGACGGTGCATTCCCGGCTCGTGATGTGCTCGACCAGGGAATCGCGTTCGTTCCCCGGCGGCATGATGACGGCGACGTTGAGATTCATACGCTTATGGCTCCCCCGAGCTTGTTGCGGGGCCTTCAGTTGAGGCGGTTCCGACCCCCGCCTACATGGTTATCGGCGGGGGGGCGGAAGATGGTTAGCGGGAAGTGAGGTCCGGGGTGCCGGCGGTCGCGAGAGATAATACTGGACATATAGCTATCAGATATATATCTTGAAGATATATATGGCAGCGCGCACCCGCTCCACACCATACGCAATCCTCGGCATGCTGAGCTTCGCTCCGATGTCGGGCTACGACATCCGCAAGGAAGCGGCCTCGAGCATCGGCTACTTCTGGAGCGAGAGCTACGGGCAGATCTATCCCGCGCTCCGCGAGCTCCAAGCCCGCGGCCTCGCAAAGCGCCGTGCCGATCGGCGCGCCGGGCATCGCGACCGCCA
>DASXTQ010000019.1:0-74621 GCA_036505295.1 Candidatus Eiseniibacteriota bacterium | reverse complement strand
TTGATCGGTCGGGCATCCTAGTGTAGTTTAATCGGCCCAGCCAGAACACTTTCGGTGCGGAAGTGGCGGAATTGGCAGACGCGCTGGGTTCAGGGTCCAGTGGGAGCAATCTCGTGGGGGTTCAAGTCCCCCCTTCCGCACTTATTTTTCTTATCTCCTCACGAGGACCGCGGTTGGCTACGCGCCGACGACCCCCTGGGACCAAATCGGGACTACGGCTCGCCCTCGCGACGAGCGTGGCGCGGGCAAGAGCGGCGCCATCACGCCTTGTCCGATTCGGAATGAAGCGCGCGTAGGTTTCGAAAAGCACCTCTAGCGTCTTGTGCCCAAGCATTCGGGCCACCCAGCTCGGATCCTCTCCAGTCAGAAGCGCATTCGAAGCGAACGTGTGACGCGTCTGGTAGAAAATGCGGCGCCGTAGCTTCGCCTTCTCGAGGGTTGGGTACCAGATGTGGTCTCTAATGAAATTCATGTTGAGGTGTCCACCCTGCGGCCCTGCGAAGACGTAGTCTTCGGGCCGACACCGCCGCCCCACGCCTGACTTGAGTCGCCGCCTCGATTGCTCTCGGCGCCGGTCTCGGAGCGCGTCGACGACTTCCGGCAGGAGATGGAGGTCGCGAATGCTGCTGGGTGTCTTAGGTGCCCCTTCGTGGCCTCGCGCCCGACCGGCACGGATTCGTGCCGTCTCGCGCTTGAGGTCCACATCGCCCCACTTGAGCGCCGCCATCTCGCTCGGGCGCGCACCTGTCTTGAAGGCGGTAATGAAGTATGGCCGCCAGAATGCAGGACAGGCTTGCAGGAAGGATTCGATTTCCGAAAGCGACAAGGGATCGACCTCGGTACGCGGCTCCGGCAGAAAGCGTACTGTCGCCGACGGATTGATGATGATTACGTGGCGTCGTGTCGCCGCCTTCAGGATGCCTTTGAGTAGACCCACGATGAGGTTAATTCGCCGCGGCGAGAGCCCGCCGTCACTCCACGCCGTTACAAGCTGGAGGATTGAGGACTCGGTAATCGCCGTCAGGCGCAGCCGCCCGAACGCCGGGACAAGCTGTTTCGCGAGCACATTTCTATACTGAGCCAGGGTCGACCACTTCCAACGAGCGCGCCCTTCTTCAATCCATTGGTCGGCGAAGTCACCAAACGTGGGGACCTTGCGCCGGTCAAGAAAGGGCTCGCCGCGGTCCCGCTTGGCGAGAATTTCGCGCTCGAGCCGAATGGCTTCTTCGCGGCCTATCCCCCTGAACCTGCGTTTTCTGGACCTTCCCTCCGCGTCGTACCAGCGGATCTGGTATCCCGTCGCTGTCTTCTTTACGGCCATGTCGTGATTTACCTCTCTCCGCCGGCACTCGCAGAGATCATCTCCGCGGTCGCCGGCCGGGCTTTGATGATCGCTTGGACGACTTGGCCTTCCGTTGCGTGAGGAAGCGGGCCATCCGGACCCGCTGTGCACAGCTCTCGCTGCAGTAAGCCTGCTTCGGTCGCCTATAAAGGAAAAGTCGACCGCACCCGGGGCGTTGGCAGGTCCTCAACCAGGGTCCCACCTCTACTAGCAGATCGAACACGAGGTCGAAGAACAATCTCTTCGGGGTTGTGGATGGAAGCCGAAAAATATACGCATGAGCTCGATTCCAGGCAATCCCGTCCTCAGAATCTATCTCACCTTTGAATGGGTGATAGAACGGCTGGGCCGACCCAAGCCGGCCAATGCCGACCTGGAGCGACCTGGAGATGTCGCCCAGCGTCTTCTTGTCGATATTGAATCTCCAACGGGCTGTCTCCCCGCCGAGCAGCAACAGTGCCCCGACGAATCGGTCTATTCGCTCAGAGAGGGCCTCGTGGTCCAGACGCTCCCTCTCCTCCAGAATTTCCCTGAGAATCTCGAACGCGACCTGTGCCTCCGGCCGCGGAAGTCGCGACCTAGCAGGGACTGACATACGCGCACCCTCCTGAAGACCTGGGATCACCTCCAACGAGAGTTTACCAGGGGATCGCTGGTGACTACAATGATATTAACGGTAATTCGTCATAATACAGGTTGACAGTTATACTCCAAATGGTACACACTTGGTCAAGAGGAGGACCGCCCGTATGGAACGGAACATGAAAGTCCGCGATGGAAGCTCCGAGCTGGTGTCGCTTCGACAGGCTGCGGCCGCACTGCAGATGTCAGTTCCCTCCCTGCGCCGGTGGATCCGCGAGGGCCGACTCGGGAGCGTCAGTTGCGGCCGAGCAGTGAGGATCGAGCGAATCGAGTTGGCGCGGTTCATCGCCAAAAATCGCCATCCCGCCCGCGAGGCGTAACCCTACCGCATGCCCTCGTCTGAGTCATCGAGACGGGACCCTCCGCACTCCGGGGCAGGGCCGGGGACTTCTCCACGCGCGCTCCCAAATGGGGCATCGAACGGCCCGACGCGCCTCGAGTGCCCCTATGCCGAGACACCGAACGGCCTGGAGCGGAGAAAGCGATCAGGGCACGGCGAGGAGTCCGTTCTCCTCCTTACGAACTTCACTGCACAGATTGTTGCCGATGTGGTAATCGACGACGGCGTTGAGACCCAGCGCTGGATGCAAATTGAGGTCGTCCTGAAAGGCATTCGGCACCGCTTCACGATCCCGGCGTCGAAGTTTGGTGGCATGAATTGGCCTACGGAACATCTTGGCCCGGAAGCAATCGTATATCCGGGGTACGCGACGAGGGATCACGCAAGGACCGCGATCCAACTCCTTTCCGGCGGGGTGGCAAAGCGTCGCATTTACGTGCACACAGGCTGGCGGGAGAATCTCGGCGAGTGGATGTACCTCCACGGCGGTGGAGCCATTGGGCCGAAGGGGCAGATGAATGGGATTGAGGTCCAGCTGCCCGAGGCTCTCAGGCGCTTTTGGCTCCCCGCTCCACCAGAGGGCACCGCGCTAGTTGCCGCCATCAAGTCCACATTGAAGCTGCTCGATCTCGGTCCCGATCACGTTATGGTTTCTCTTCTCGGCGCAGTCTGGCGGGTTCCACTCGGGGAGACCGATTTCTCGCTCCACCTGTCTGGTCCGACCGGGGTGTACAAGACCGAGGTCGCCGCCTTGAAACAGCAGTTCTGGGGCGACGGCCTTGATGCGAGGCACCTGCCAGCGTCTTGGGCAGGGACCGGGAACGCCCTTGAGGCTCTTGCATTCGTGGCGAAGGATGCGCTTCTGGTCGTCGATGATTTTGCACCCACCGGTACGGTCAACGATGCCCGCCGCCAGCACCGCGAGGCCGATCGGCTACTGCGGGCTCAAGGCAACCGAGCTGGTAGGTTGCGGATGCATTCAGACGCTACGTTGAACCCGGCGAAGATGCCGCGCGGCCTCATTCTGTCCACCGGTGAAGATGTCCCGAACGGTCAGTCACTAAGGGCGCGCGTATGGGTTCTGGAGATCGAAGAAGGCGCGATCAGGTTGGATCTCCTTACGCTCGCGCAGGCCGACGCGGCTGAGGGCTGCTTCTCCTCAGCGATGTCCGCTTACATTCGCTGGCTGTCGCCACGATTCGAGATGGTGCGTCGCAATCTTCGGTCCTACGTCTTTCAAATACGTGCCGGCGTGAACCTTTCGGGTTCGCACCCGCGCGCGCCCGAGATCTTCGCGAACCTCGCCGTGGGCTGGGCACACTTCATGGAGTTCGCACAGCACGCCGGCGCTCTCAGTTCGGTGGAAGCTGACACCCTGCGGCGACGCGTCGCCGCGGCATTGCACCACGCTGCAGCGGCCCAATCTCACCACCTTGCCGCGGCGGAACCGACGACTCGCTTTCTGGATCTAGTTTCGGCCGCTCTGGTGAGTGGGCGCGCACATCTGGACGCCGTGGACGGGGGCCGGCCCGAATCCCCCGAGACGTTGGGCTGGCGTGAGGAGGCAGGGCGTTTGAACGGACCACCGCTCGCCGAATTGCGTCCTATGGGTGAGCTGGTCGGCTGGACGGCTGGTGAGGACATCTACCTAGAGCCAGACTCGTCCTTTGCTGTCGCTCAGCGACTCGCTCGCGAGCAGGGTGAGGAGTTGACGGTCGGTCGGAAAACGCTCCACAAGCGGCTCGCGGAAAGGGGTCTGCTCGCATCAAGGGATGAAAAGCGTGGGAACCTAGTCCGTAAGAGCCTAGCTGGCCGCCGTCGCAACGTGCTTCACCTGTGGAAACCCGTTCTTATCGGGGAAAAAACTGACCAATCTGCCCAATCTGCCCAACGTGCCCTTCCACTAGCTCTTGGCTAGGGGATTGTCCCGGCCAAGTCCCGGCGCGACTGGGGTCGCCACCTGCCAAGTCGACTGCTCACTTTCGTTGCGGGAACAAGGTGGCGAATGGTCGAACTGGGTAGATTGGGCAGATTTCAGATCAACGCCATCCTCAGCACAACGCCCTGCGTCTAGCCGAATTCGGCCTAGCCGGCCCGGCGTATCACGAAGTCCACACGAAATGGGTGGGTTGTGAAGCGGTTCACGAACATTCTTGCACGCCGTATCAATTCTCGTAACAACCTCGCCTGGCGAAAGATAGACGAATTGACAAGCTGACATGGTGAAAACTTTCACAACATTCCACCCCCGACGTTTACTTCTTGCCCGCCTGCTCTATAGGCCCTACCGTGCACGTGATAATCGGGTTTAGCACGTACCTGGGGAGTGCCCAGCCCGGGCGCTCCCGGAGGAGTCTTGGACGACCCGCCCCGTGAGCCAGAAAAGGGCCTCATCCCGCGCCAAGCAGACGAACTCGCCGTTGCCGACATTCTCGAAGCATTCCGCGCTGTCCTGGACCGCAAGGCCGTCTCTTGGACCCGCGCAACTACATTAGGACGCTATGGTCGAACTGACATGAATGGCCGCCATGAGATTCGTTGACCTTTTCGCTGGACTCGGGGGGTTTCACTACGCCCTTCGAGCCCTCGGACACGAGTGCGTTTTCGCCTCCGAGATCGACCCAGAACTGCGGGAGTTGTACGCGCGCAACTTCCCTGACTCCGCCAGAAGAGTATTCGGAGACATCAGGGAATTCGCCCACAGAGTGCCCCGTCATGACGTTCTGTGTGCAGGGTTTCCTTGCCAGCCGTTTTCAAAGTCCGGTTACCAACGTGGACGCCGCGACAGAAGGCGGGGCACGCTCTTCCACGAGATCGCAGCTATTCTCGAGCATCACCTTCCGCGGTACGTCATCCTCGAGAACGTCGGCAACTTTGAGCGCCACAACTACGGGCGCACTTGGCGAATTGTTCGCCAGACCCTGCAACGGCTCGGATACTGTGTTCGCGGAACCACGCATGTTGCCTCGGGCGGGCACGGGCTCATATCCCCGCACCATCTCGGCTACCCCCAGTCCCGCGAACGTTTCTTCATCGTCGCAAGCCTCAACCAGCTCCGCGAAGATCCTTTCCCCAAGGCGGACCGCACTCGCGTTACGACGCTGGGCGACATCGTCATGCGCCCGCGGGAGCTTAGGGCTGCCGATCGTGAAGAAACCTCTCTGCCTCCAGCCAGAATTGAGTGCATCAAGCACTGGAATAGGTTCGTCAGGGCGGTTCCGAGGTGTGTTGAGCTCCCCTCCTTCCCACTCTGGGGGGACGAGTTTGGAGCGCGCTACCCCTTCAGCGAACGCACACCCCACGTATCGCCAATGAGCGAGTTGAAGCGAGTCATCCGGCACCGGTATCGCCCTCGCCCAACTCGCGCACAACTCATCTCGTTCCTCCCTTCTTATGCCCGCTCGACTGAAAGCGTCTTCCCCGCCTGGAAGGTCGCCTTCATCCAGCAGAACCGCGACTATTTCAGGAGAGTGCGAGGCTATCTCCCCGCCAAGTGGCTCGAGGACCTCGCCTCATTGCCGGCCTCGCACCGCAAGCTTGAGTGGAACTGCAACGGCGAAGTCCGCGATTTGTGGCAGTGCGTCCTTCAGTTCCGGCCGTCAGGCCTGCGCGCCAAGCGGTACACGAGCTCACCGGCTCTCGTCGCCCTGAACACGACGCAGACTCCCATCCTTGGTCCCGAGCGACGCTTCATCACTCGAGTAGAGGGTCTGAGGCTTCAGGGGTTCCCTGACTCCCACAACCTTCCAAAGTCAAGAGAGAATGCCTTCGCAGCGCTTGGGAACGCGGTCCACACCGGTGTAGCCTCCGCCATCGCGTCCCGCCTCCTCACCGGGCGCGCACACGAGTCCGAGGGCGACCTGGAGGCATGGATCGCGACGCTTGAGGAGCACCCGGGGACTAGCGCATGAGTACGGCCACTACTCCAACCACAGTCAACATCCGTCCGGGCGTTACCGTCCTTTCGGTGCTTCGGCACCTGAACTATAAACCCTGGTTCGCCCTTGCCGAGTTTGTTGACAACGCCCTTCAGAGCTTCATGCCTAAGCGCGCTGAGCTTGGCGGGGACCAGGCCATTCTGGCGGTGGAGATCGCCCTCGACCCTGAGCCGCCGGGCAGTCTAATCGTCAGAGATAATGCCGCCGGCATCGAAGACGCTGTCTACCCGCGGGCATTCCGGCCTGCGGAGATTCCAGCCGATCGATCCGGCCTCTCTGAGTTCGGCATGGGCATGAAAAGCGCAGCCTGCTGGTTTACTCCCCGGTGGCGAGTCCGCACCTCGGCCCTTGGTGAGCCGACCGAGAAGACGGTGGAGTTCGACATCTCCTCGATCGTGCGCGACAGCATTGAGGAGCTTAGCGTCCACTCCCGCCCAGCCCCGCCAGGACTGCATTTCACGGAGATCGTCATGGAGGGGCTCTACCGGGTTCCCCAGGGCCGAACGCTAGGAAAAGTGAAGAACCATCTGGCCGGGATCTACCGAATGTTCACTCGCGACGGCTCCCTTCGCCTCACCTTTAACGGGGAGTTGCTCATCTACTCGGAGCCGCGGATACTTCATGCTCCACATTACGCGGACCTCAGCGGGCCTGCCGTAACCTGGCGGAAGGAGATCGACTTCGATCTTGGAGGTGGACTCGGCGTCCGCGGCTTTGCCGCCCTCCGTGAGCGTGCGAGCACCTCGGAGGCCGGGTTTGCCCTCTTTCGTCGTCGACGCCTCATCCAGGGTAGCGCCGACGAAGGCTACCGGCCGGAGCAGATCTTCGGACGCCCCAACAGCTACCGCTACCAGCGGCTCTTCGGAGAGCTTGAACTGGAGGGCTTTGCCGTCACCCACACCAAGGACGGCTTCGCATGGGATGAGAACGAAGAGACATTTCTTGAGCTTCTTCGGGAGCACTTGGACAAAGAGCCGCTGGCCCTTCTTGAGCAGGCCGAGGAGTATCGGGCTCTTCGAGCTCGAAACGAGATCCAAGCCGCCGCCGAGGCCGCGACGGAGCGCACGGCTCATGCCCTCGAGGAGCACGCGGGCCCTGTTCTTCAGGAGTTGGAGGCCTCGCCGGACCGAGCCGATCCTCCCGGCGCCCTCGCTATCGCCCCCCTCATCACGCGCAGGCAGATCAACGTCGAGCTTAATGGCGTGCCATGGGAGATCCACCTCGAGATGACCAACGACCCCGCTGTGGATGAGTGGCTTGTGATCTCCGACACTTCCGCGCTACCCGGAACGCCCTCGCAGCCGATCAGGCGCCGGCTGGGGCTCAGGGTCGCTCTGAGTCATCCCTTTATGCTGCGATTCGCCGGGAGCGATGCCGAGCAGCTCGAGCCTCTCATTCGCCTCGGCGCTGCTATCGGGCTGTCCGAGGTAGCCGCGCGGGACAGTGGAGTCCAGATGGCTGGGACTTTCCGCCGGAACGTCAATGAGCTGCTGCGTCATGCCCTTTCCGAATCCTGACCATAGGAGCAGAGTGAGCCAATGCATGATTCAGTAACGCCCAGCCTAGAGCCCGCGGAGCTAATCGAATTGTCCCCGGATGTCCCGCAGGGGTGCCGCTGGCGGCCTACGCAGGGTCGCGAGACGCGTGAACTTCTCCACAACCTCGCACAGCTATCTCTAGAAAGTAAGCAGCGCCTACTTAGCGAGGCGGCGACGGTGCTCGGCAGGTGCACACCCCCCGCCGAACGGGGCGATTCTCAGACCGGGCTTGTCATCGGTCACATCCAGAGCGGAAAGACAATGTCGTTCACGACAGTGACCGCCTTGGCAAGGGACAATGGCTACCGCCTTGTGATCGTCATCACAGGAGTCTCCAAACCCCTCTTTCGTCAGTCCACCGACCGCCTCCGACGAGACCTTCGTCTCGATTCGCGCCCGGACCGGCAGTGGCAGTTCTTCTCCAATCCCGGGCCGGGTGTCGTGGAGTTGCAGGTAATGCGGGCGCGTCTTGCCGAATGGCACGACGACACAGTCCCTGCTGCCGAGCGTCAGACGATCCTCGTAACCGTCATGAAGAACCACCGGCACCTGACGAACCTGATTGCCTTGTTGAGGGCCCTTGACCTCGAGGCAGTCCCGGCTCTCATCATCGACGACGAGGCGGACCAGGCGGGCCTCAATACGCGGATTCGCCAAGCTGAGCAAAGCTCTACATACAGACAGCTGCTGGACCTGCGTGCAGCCCTCCCCCACCACTCATACCTGCAGTACACGGCAACGCCGCAGGCGCCACTTCTCATCAACCTCATTGACGTTCTATCGCCGCGCTTTGCGAAGCTCCTGACGTCCGGCCCCGAGTACATAGGTGGTCGCGAACTCTTCCTCGAGCGCCCCGGCCAGATTCGGGAGATCCCTCTCAGCGAAATACCCACACCGCTGGCCCCACTCCATCAGCCTCCGCCAACCCTGCTCTTCGCGATGCGGTTGTTTTTCCTCGGCGCGGCTGCTGGCCACATTCCCGGCCCTCCCTGGGGCAGCCGCACAATGCTGGTGCACCCATCGCAGCAGGTGCTCTCCCACGGGGAGTACTTCCATTGGGTGAGCCAAGCCAAGCGTGAGTGGGAGCGCATTCTCAGCCTCCCGGAGGTGGATCCGGACAGGCAGGATCTAATCGCCGTTTTTGCCCACGCGAACGACGACCTCAGCCGGACCGTTCCAGACCTGCCCCCTTTTGTGGACCTCTGCCGCGCCCTCCCGCGGGTGCTCAGAAGCACTGTTGTTCAGGAAGTCAATACCAGAGCCGGCGCCACACCGCAGGTCGAGTGGCGGCAGGCCTACCCGTTCATCCTCGTTGGGGGCCAGGCCATGGACCGAGGATTCACCGTGGAGGGCCTCACCGTCACCTATATGCCGAGGTCCTTGGGAGTCGGCAATGCCGACACGATTCAGCAGCGGGCGCGCTTCCTCGGGTACAAGCTGTCCTACGTCGGGTACTGCAGAGTGTTTCTGGAGGCAGATGTTTTGCGTGTTTACGGCCGCTACGTTCGTCATGAGGAGGACATCCGCCGTCAACTCGAGGATCTCGAGCACCGGTCCCTGCCTCTCTCGGACTGGCGCCGGCGATTCTTCCTCGACGGCGCACTGCGTCCTACTCGGGTTCAGGTACTTGACCTCGTCCACGAGCAAGGCAGCTTCTCAGACAAGTGGTTCGAGCCCAAAGCCCCCCATCATTCTGACGACGGCGTGCTCAACAACCGCGGGGTGGTGCAAAGGTTTATTGCCCCGCTCGCTCTGACTGAGAACGACGGCCACCCGGACCGCACGCCAATTCAGCGGCACCTGGTTGCCACGATACCTCTCCGCCGTGCCTACGAAGATCTGCTCGTTCCTTTCATGGTCACAAGTCAGTTTGACCAGTACCCCTACCTCGGTCTTCAGCTCCAAGTGGAGGATTTCCTCGCCCGCAATCGTGACGCTCAATGTACTGTCTTCATCATGAGCAGCGGTCAGAAGCGCGATCGCTCCCTAAATGGCCGAGGCGAGATTCTCCAACTCTTCCAAGGCAAGAACCCGAGGACGGGCCCCGTCGTATATCCCGGCGACCGTGAGATCTGCGTGCGCGAGATGCTCACGGTGCAGGTCCACTGGGTGACCCTCTCGAGTGACGCTGGCGAGGTCGTGGCTCGCGAGGTCCCCGCGCTTGCGGTCTGGGTCCCGAGAGCTATGGCGGAGGAATGGGTGGTCCAGACAGACTCACCTGTGTGAGTGGTTATGCTGGACCTTCGCCCCCTGTTTGCGAGCTTGCCGAGTCCCCCTCCTTCTCCCCTGGACTCTCCTGTTCTCGTGGCCCACCAGGTGCCCGGACGCCCCGGATTCCGGGTCGCCCGTGACTCTCGAAACCATGCGCTTGTGCTCCTTGAGAGCGACGGGACGACCAGTTCCCTGCCCCCGCTGGCCTTGGAACACATTCGGATCGAGCACGCTCGGCCGTGTCGCGTGCGACACCCTGACGGCACAACCCTGGAAGGTGTCTTCACGATCTTCTCCTGTATGAGCGTGGACACCATTCTGCAGGACCACTTTCTTCTCGTCGCTGGGACTCTGATCGCGGCGAGCCCCTCGCCGCCACACCCCGGGTCGATAGGTTCCGCCGTCGAGACGATGGCCGAGTTGTTTCGCGCCCTTCAGGCTCCACCGCGGGAGTCGGTTCAGGGCCTGTGGGCGGAGGTGCTGCTCATCGCGGAATCCCCGCGATCTGCAGACCTCGTGACCGCCTGGCATGTTGCGACCGACGATCGCTTTGACTTCAGCTCACGCATGGCACGTGTCGAGGTGAAGAGCGCAAGCGGCGGGGAGCGTGTTCACCATTTCTCGCTCGACCAGCTCCGTCCACCGGCCGGAGTTCGTGCGTTGATCGCTTCCGTGTTGGTGGAGCGGGCGGGCGGAGGCACATCCGTGGAGGATCTCCTCGCCGAGCTTCGCGCGACGCTGGCTCCCTCGCCTGAGTTGATGCTCAAAGCTGAGTCGATCGTCACAGCGACACTCGGCTCGACTTTTCGTGCGGCAATCGGCGAGCGGTTCGATCGCGAAGCCGCGCGCGGGTCACTCGCTTACTTCCGCGCAGAGGATGTGCCGAGCCTCCAAGAGGCGCCCCCTTTCGGGGTGACTGACGTGCGGTTCCGCTCCGACCTCGGAGCATCGCGGCCGGTAAGGCCTCGGGATCTCATCCGCGGCAGCGAGGATCAGCTGCTGGCCAGCCTGCCTCCGACGCACGAGAGGCCACACCGGTGAAGGTTCCTTCATTTGCTGCTTTCGTATCGTCGTCGCAGGGGGCCTCGGCCCTCAAGCGCCGGAACGTCGCGAGAGGCACTCGCCAGGAGATTCTCCTCCGCAGGGCCCTCTGGCGCCTCGGGGCACGTTTCCGCCTTCACGCGAAGGCGCTTCCCGGCCGCCCCGACATCGTGTTCGTCTCCGCCAAGGTGGCTGTGTTCTGCGACGGGGACTTCTGGCACGGCAACCGATGGCCCTCGCGGCGGCGAAAGCTCGCGCGTGGCTCCAATCCTTACTATTGGATCCCCAAGATCCTAGCGAACCGTGCTCGCGATAGGCGGGTGACCAAAATGCTCCGCGACCTCGGGTGGACGGTGACGCGCCTGTGGGAGACCGACATCGTGCGAGACCCTGAAGCAGCGGCTTCAGCGCTCATCCGCCAAGTTTGCTCGTCGAAAGCCCGGTTGCGGAAATGCTCTCACTAACCGTCATAGACAAGCCCATTCCCGGTGGATTCGCAGCGCAGCCTGGCTCGGTGCCAGGCCCGAGTCGACCGGCCGTCGGACCGTCGCCCCTCTCAACACCGGCACGTAGGAAGTGCCATCAAGCTCGCTGCTCCACAACACTTTGAGGTTCGCCGGGTCAATGGCGAGCAGTCCCAGGTCGAACAGGTTGTGGATGTCGGCACGAAGGAGAAGTCCGTTCGTGGGGTGGTTCGTCACGAGCCCGCGGTAGGGTACGATGTGCGCGGCCTCGAGGGCTTGCACCCCATCGCAGCCTGTAATTGCGCATCGCCCTTGGTAAGCCAAGAGCAGCGCCCGACGGAAGCCTTGTTGACCCTGACGAAGGACGATCATCCGGTTCGTCTCGCGCCGGCGGTCCTCAAGCGAGGTCGGCTCGAAGTCCTCCGCGAGGAGATCCGCACGGGTCGTCGCCGTCGGCACCACCTTGAGAGACCAGCCGCGATCCCCGCGGGCAAGGCCCTCAAGGTAGAAGTACCCGCCGTCCCAGCCCGTCACAAGCGCTAGGCCGTAGACGCGGTACCGAGGGCCCGGCCTGGCGACACTTTGAACCAAGACCCCCACCGGTACGACATCCTTCCAGCACTCCATCAGTCCAACGTTGGTGAACTGCGAATCACGGCGTCCGGGATCGAGATCCTCTTGAAAGTACTCGAGTCGCCAGCCCCCATCGGGTCGCATCTCGATCTCGCGGTCGGGATAGGGACCGCCAAGAGACTGTCGCACAGAGAGCGCGTACTTCGACCAAGCGGGCTTGTAAATACCCTTCGCCTTCGCCGCCAGGAGGGTCCCGTCCGGCAGCGGCTTCGGCCACGCAACCTCCTGGCCCGCATGCTGCTCGAACCACGCAAGTGCCGATAGGTGCCTTTCGGGGAACTGCTCGAGCAACTGAAGAATCCCTGCCCGGTTCATTCGCGGCCTGCCCTCGACCAGAAGCGCTCGACGACCTGCGACCCTCTCGGCATTTTAGGGCTGCCGGTCGGCTTCTCCCCACACCGTGAGATGAATCGTTCCTACGCACGGCTCTAGAATCCGATCGACCTCAGGTTGAAGCCCCATGGTCCGCAGCATCGCGAACGCGCGCACGTCCGCCTCGGGGAAGAGGTCCTGAACAAGCGAAGCGACGGCCAGGAGTGTCGCCCCCTTCGTCACCACGTCATCAACCACAGCTATGCGCGCCGGGCGCGCGAGCTCGCCCTCGGCCGTCAAGGATTCGAGGTGGGTCTTCGCGGTCGGCCTTTCTCCCGCTGCGGCGAACGCCGACTTCGGGACACGGACGGCCCGCCGAACACACGGAATCACTTCCCTTCCGAGACCCCTCGCGAGGAGCTCGTCAGCGATACGCTTCGCCGGCCAGAGCGCACCCTCGACGAGCGGCGAACTCTTGGGGGCCGGCACGAGCGTGACTCCGGCCCCGAGGATCTCACCTAGCTGCGTGCTTGCGAACTCGTGCGAGAGCTGCTCGACGGCATGAGCGATTCCAGGAGGCCGATCGTATTTGATGGCATCACGCCACACGCGCGAGCGCCTCGAGACTTCGGAGGAACCGCGGGGGGAGTAAACGAGGAAGGCGCCGAACCGAACCTCAGAAAGCAAGCTCGGGGGACCCGCCACGTGCCCTCTCAGGAAGGAACTCGAAGAGGAGCTCCAGGTTCTCAAGGGCGAGACCTTGCGCACCGTAGCGCTCCATTTCACCCGGCCACGAAAGCGAGGCGTCTCCGAGCAGCGCCTCGCTCAGAAAAAGCGGCCGCCCGAGCCGGAGGGCTTCCCAACCCTGGTGAAGGGACCCGCTACCCTCCCCTGCCTCGACGATGGCCGTCGCATCCGAGAGGAGCGCCATGGTGCGGTTTCGCATCGGGAAATTCCCCCGCTGCGAGGGGACGCCGGAGGCGAACTGAGAGACCGCCAGGTGCTCGCGCATGATTAGCGCCTGTAGTGCTCGATTCTTCGCGGGAAACGCCTCATCGAGGGGGGTGCCCAAGACCGCGATGGTGCGTCCCCCGGCTTCGATCGCTCCTTCGTGGGCGGCCGTGTCGATCCCCTCGGCCAGGCCACTCACCACGACCGCACCACGAGCGACGAGGCCCTTTGCGAGACCGCGGGCCCCCGAAATCCCCCCTGCCGAGGCCTTCCTGGAGCCCACGATGGAGACGCGCGGCCCACCGTGAAGGAGTCCTCGGTCCCCTGCAATGAAGAGGCGCCGGGGAGCGTTTTTCTTCTCGACCTCGTTTAGCGGGCCGAGAAGCTCCTCGGGAGTGAATTCCTCGAAGCTTTGGGTGTCTCTCTCTGGGTTCATTGGCTTCCCCTACCTGCGCCTTACATCATGCCTTAGAGCGCTCCGAAGGGCCACCCCCAAGCGTGAGGTGAAAATGAAGTTTCAGATCGTCTGCTGCCAAAGCTCTCTCCTTTCTAACCCTCCGAGGTCTATCGACCCGGCGTTGAGCGGCCGGCGAACGTGAACGATGGCATGAACAACCGCCGATCCCATCGGTCCGCTCCAACGTCTTGTTAGCCCGCGAAGAGTTCATCGGTGAAGTCCGGAAGAATGACCGAAGCTCCGGCTGACCGGAGCTGACCCATGTCACCTTCGCACGCGATACCGATGAAACGGAAGCCCAATGAGTGGGCCGCGGATACGTCCCACGGGGCATCGCCAAAATAGGTGACGGCGTCAGGTCGCTGTCCCGACCGGGCGGCCGCCCGCTCGAAGGCGATCTCGAGAATCTTTTCACGCGAAGGTGAATCGTCTGACGAGGCGAGAGGGATCTGATCGATCCCTACGCTAGCATGGCGAAGCTTCAAACGAGCCGAGTCCGCCCAAGCACCAGTGGCGATCGCGAGCTGAAATTCAGGGACCTCTCGAAGGGATTCGATCGCAGCACGAGCGCCGGGCACTTCGCGGCACAATGTGGGGTCCAAGGTAAGGGCCGCGGAGAGCAATCCCAGAAACCGCGCGCGGACCGCTGCGACATCGGGTCGCGTCTCAGGGATACCTTGCCGTTCGAGAAGCTCACTTAGAATCCCGGCATCCGTTGCATGGCGGTACATGGACCAGTCCGTGTTGACCTGCATCCTGAGATGTTCCGCCACGGCACGCGCGTAGCAGGTGGCATCAATCGAGGTGCTGCGCGTCAGCGTGCCGTCAACGTCAAAGATGATTAGCTGCATTTCTCTCGCGGGCTAACCCTCGCCGTAGCTGCGGGACGCGCTGGCGCGGGGCGTGCGGAAGCACGGCCCATGACAGCGTGGACCGGCAGCTTCACGGCGCTGTTAGGCGACATACACATCCGAGTACTTGCCTACCGTGCACCTCAATACTCCTGCTGTATGGAGGCCCTTGAGCATCGCATCGATTTCTTTCTCGGAGTAATTCTGTGCCTGGAGGTGCTGCACGAGCTCGGCACGGCGTACCCTGACCTTACCCCCGAGAGCCTTCAGCGCCTTGAGAGCCAGCGCCCTACCGCGTTTCTTCGCCCCTTTGGTCTTCCTTCGTTGGATCTTGCGCAGGGCTCTCTCGAATCGCTTCGTGTAGTCGTGATCCCGGCATAACTTGTGGAGTTCGGCAGCGAGAGTTGATTCCGTCTTGTACTGCACCCTTCGCATTCCGGTTAGGTCCGAGATGATCGGGTCGCCCGCTGACACCCTCTGCGCGGCCTTGTGAGCGCTCAGAAAGATTGCCCGCGGCACCTCGATTCCCTCTGCGTAACCGTATTCGAGAGATACGTTAGCGTTGCCCGCGGTCGCATCAAATACGGCATAGCTCGACGACGCGATCCGCGACTTGATTACCTCGAAAAGGGCCCTGGCGTCCTGCCCGTCGTCCCGCCCGACGATGGTGAAGTAAAGCGGGTATTTCTTCTCGAGCTCCGGGACGATCCGATCGTACTTCGGTCGGACGTTTTTCCACGGGAGCCCTATGAACACCTGGTTCGGTATGAACTCTCTATTCGACGTGGGCATCCGCGTCCCTATGTCGCCTAACGCTCGCGGTCACCGGCCGGAGCGAGCGACGCGAGCCCCGGTCCGGTGCACCGCGAAGTTCGACGGCGGTGAGGTTTCAAGCAAACCCGCGCTCGACTTGAGCCTTATGATCGCAGTCCGGACAGAGAAGCCGCGTGTTGTCGGCGGTGTATCCCTTCATAGCTTCAAGGCGATCGAGGACGGCGTTCCTTTCCGGCAGTTCGCAGTGGCACAACGCGCACTTCCCGCCCTGTTCTCCGCGCTTGAGAGCCTTGAGCTTCACGCGGTGCAGCGGCTTGCCGCGCTCGTCGTACATCAACTCCTTGGTGAGCTTCCGCCGGAGCGCCCAGTGTAGGGCTTCGTCACCGCGGCTAGTGCCACGGAGCTTTGCACGAACCTCTTCGAGAATAGGACGAAAGATCTCCGCCACCTCTGTCGCGCTTAGACGCCGGTTAGCCATGCACCCTGCGTCTGTCTGGCGAACTACAGTTGGGCGGACCTGAATATCCAAATACGCTGACCGACACAGTTGAAATCATGGTTTCCCCAAGAGGCGGCCGCTGACACTCCCAATGGTGGCCAGATCGTGACCGGACCGCGGCCCTGGCCGACTCAGAGTCGAGTTGGCGGCTCGACGAGGCTCACAATGATCCACGGAGTGTCGTCCTTGAAGATCTTGTCCGCGATCACGCGATCCCTTCCCGTCTGGCGGATCGGCGGAACACCAGGTTCGCTTACGTCGACGGTGATAGACGGGTTCCGGCTCGCTGCAATTTGGGCCGCGTCGATCTCGAATACACCGTCGAAGTTTCCTGAGAGCACAGGAAGCGTTGGTGAAAGACCTCGGTCGGCGTTGGTCGCCTCGTGCGGCTCTGTCCCCTTGAAACTTGCTCCGGGAACCTGCCGGCTCTTCTCGATCTCACTAATGTTGTAGCTCTTCGAATGCAGCCGGCCCGATGCATGGTAGGAGGCGTGAGGGTTCGATCCCCTTCCAAGATTGCGGGGAGACTGATCCTCAGCCCACACGACGTAGACGTCACCTTTCGCGGATCGGCGGACGCGACCGAACAGATGCTTTCGGCCGTCTGGATGGACAATCGCGATCGCATAAGTCTTCTCATTGAACGGCATCTTACGGCCTCCGACAAGAAAGCTGCCCAACGCTCGGCTAACCCGCGGGCGGAACGGCCCGCGCATTGCCATCGCAATGCGCGTCACAGTACTGACCGGCGGATTCAGCCGGATGTCATGCGGTTGCGGTGATTTGATCTGTGCCGTGATCAGTCCGCCTTTCGCACGATCACCAGGAATGAGCCCACGTTGTCGTCGAACCACAAATTCCAGTACCTGTCGTGGGCGATTTCGTCGAAGGTGCGGGGAACCTTGTAAGCCGGACTCCGATGGTCAGCGGGTACCTCGTATGCGAGCCGTCTATCGGGCGCCAGCATCACGTCATTCACGGCAAATAATCGACGGAACCACGTAAGCGAATACGCTGACCAGCATAATCAGGATCTGCCCTGCGCTCGGTCGGCAGCGATCCAGTGTCGGCACTCTATGTGGCATCGCGCCGGGCGTCAACGATGGCGCTCCCCGGCGCGGTAGCAGCGCACCCATCGGGATCAAATCGGGACTACAGCAGGGCGCAAACGCGATCAGGAGGGGTTACTTGTGATCGCTCGCCTCGGTCGCCGGAACGTCAATCACCGCACCGCATTCCGGGCAAACTACTTGTCGTTTCGGAGGTTCCCCGGAACCCCCCGAAACCCCCACAAATGGTCTCCCCCCTTCCGCACCATATCAACGGAGGGCGCGCGGGCCCGCCAACCTGATCAGGCCCGCAGATGTCGACCGAAAGCCACAACGCCGATAGAAGACGGCAAGCGCGGGCTCATAATCCACGTGCACCCATTCGACTCCGCGTTCACGGCACTCCGAGACCGCCTTGTTGACTATCCCGCTGCCGATTCCCTGACGACGGAATTCTGGATGGACCGTCGGATCCAAGAGAAACGCGTGCGCTCCGCCATCCCACGCGAGGTTGACAAAACCTACCAGGCGATCGCCAGCAAAAGCGCAGACGTATGTAAGGCTTCGCGCCAGAACAGGACCGAAGTCGCGAGACCTGTGATCCGGCCAGGCCGCCGAGAATAGGGCGTTCAGGTCCTCCCCATTGACAGGAGCATTCGCGGCGAAGCGAACATCCACGGTCGGTTTCCCTCGTCGGGCGCCCACTGGTGGCCCGCCCGGCAGACGCAACCTACTCGGCCGCGCCCACCAGCTGAAAGCTTGCGTTAGACAACCGCCCCCTCCTTGCCCCGCCTGCTGGATTCCCGGCCGAGTAGACGCCGACTAGAGTAGGCTAATCAGGATATTCTGACACCCGCTTCAGTCTAGTCGTCGTTGATTAAACTGGAGGACCCCTAAAGTGAATGGAGGCGCAGCGGCAGCAGCAGCAGCTCTTGTGCGGGCGATCAAGGCATCGGGCGCCATAGTCCGCGTCGAGGCGGGAGAGTTCGTGAAGCTCTTGAATCACAATCCGGAAGCTGTCGTCGTTCATGCTCGGGGCGGCTTCTTTGTTCGCGGCCACCGCTATCTAACGAGCTACAAAGGCCTCGCCTTCTACGCGAGGTCCCGAGAGCCACTCCTGCTCCCCGGCACCTGCGAAGTGGTCGAAGCGGGGAAGATCTGGGTTCCAAGGGGCTGATAAGCCCTCCTTTGTCCATTGACTTCCGGGTGCACCCCATTTAATATGCAACCATTGGGTTGCGCATGGTGCGGAGCCCGACAGGGAGAATGACGATGAGCACGACAACCACCGATCGCATCACGAAGGAGATCTTGCTTAAAGCGCCACGGAGCCGCGTGTGGCGCGCACTGACTGACTCGAAGGAATTCGGCACCTGGTTTCAGTCGGTCTTTACGGAACCGTTTCGGCCCGGCGCCCGGCTCAATGGTCGGATCACCTATCCCGGCTACGAGCACCTCAAGTTCGAACTCGTCATCGAGAAAATGGAGCCGGAGCGGCTCTTCTCCTTTCGGTGGCACCCCAACGCCGTGGATCCGAGCCTGGATTACTCGAAGGAGCCCACGACGCTCGTGGAGTTCACGCTCGAAGAAGTGGAAGGAGGCACACTCCTTAAACTCGTGGAGTCGGGTTTCGACGGGATCCCGCTCGCTCGCCGAGCTGACGCATTGAAGGCGAACGAGGGCGGCTGGGCCGAGCAGATGGTCGCCATTGAGACCTATCTGCGCCGGAACCCGTGACGCCTGATCGCGAACCTGCCGGGCTCGAGAGCTCTGCTCCGATCTTCGCAGCGTTGGGGGACGCGACGCGCCTCAAACTGGTGGCTCGCCTCTGTCAGGGCGGGCCCCAGTCCATCGCGCGATTGACTCGGGGCACCCCTCTGACGCGCCAGGGGATTACGAAACATCTGCGCGTCCTCGCCGATGCCGGCTTGGTGCGCGGAAGGCGGCTGGGCCGCGAGAGCCGTTGGGAACTCGAGCCCCATCAGCTCATCGTGGCTCACCGGTACCTCGATCTGATCTCGAAGCGGTGGGACGTCGCTCTGCGCCGGCTCCAAAAGCTCGTCGAGGAGGGGTCCGTTTGACTCCGTCTCCAACTTTTGGCGTCCCCGCCTGTACGTCATTTCAGGAGGAGGCCAACGCCGGCGAAGTCGGCACGACTGCTTCGCCCATCGAGGTGGTCGTCGCCTACTAACGCCAATGTCTGGGTGGTGTACCCATCCCAAGCGAGGAGGAGCTCACCAATCGCGGTGATCGCGTAAGAAGCTCCCTCCCGGTTCGGTGTCGCCTGTCTGGATGTTGACCCAGGTCCATGACTTCGACCCGGAGAGTTGGCCTCCACTATCGTTTGATGGCGCGAATGCGTGCCACCTGCTTCATGAGCACTTCCGCCTCTTCAGCGCGATTCGTGGCTCGGTAGAGCGTTGCCATGTTCTCAAGGCTCGTGGCCACATCGGGATGGTCGGGGCCAAGAGCCTTCTCCATGATCGCCAGGGACCGCACATAGAGCGGCTCGGCCTGCGCGTACTGACCCTGGTCCCTATAAAGCTCCGCGAGGTTGTTCAGGCTCGTGGCTACATCGGGATGGTCGGGACCCAGGGCTTTCTCCTTGATTGCCAGCGAGCGCTTGTAGAGCGACTCGGCCTGCGCGTACCGGCCCTGGCTGTGGCAGAGCCCCGCCAGGTTGTTCAGGCTCATCGCCACGTCGGGATGGTCCGGACCTAGGGCCTTTTCCCGAATCGCGAGCGAGCGCTTGTAGAGCGGCTCAGCCCGCGCGTACTGGCCTTGTGTTCTATAAAGCTCTGCCAGGTTGTTCAGGCTCATCGCCACATCGGGGTGGTCAGGGCCGAGCGATTTCTCCCGGATCTCCAACGAGCGCCCGTAGAGCGACTCGGCCAGAGCGTACTGGGCTTGGTACGTATAAAGCGCCGCCAAGTTGTTCAGGCTCGTGGCCACTTCTGGATGGTTGGGGCCGAGGGATTTCTCCTGGATCGCCAACGCGCGCTTGTAGAGCGGCTCGGCCTGCGGGTACCGACCTTGGATTTGATAGAGCCCCGCGAGATTGATCAGGCTCGAGGCCACGTCGGGATGGTCGGGGCCGAGCGCCTTCTCGCGGATCGCCAGCGAGCGCTTGTAGAGCGGCTCGACCTGTGCGTACCGGCCCTGTGTGTAGTAGAGCCCGCCCAAATTGTTCAGGCTCGAGGCCACATTGGGATTGTCGGGACCAAGCGCTTTCTCGCGGATCGCGAGCGAGCGTTTGTAGAGCGGCTCGGCCTCCGCGTACCGGCCCTGCGCGTGGTAGAGACCCGCGAGGTTGTTCAGGCTCGTGGCCACTTCCGGATGGTCGGAGCCGAGATTTTTCTCCCGGATGGCGAGCGCGCGCTTGTAGAGCGGCTCTGCCTGCGTGTACTGGCCTTGGCGGTCGTAAACCAATGCGAGGCTGTTCAGGCTCACGGCCACATCGAGATGGTCGGGGCCAAGCGCTTTCTCGCGGATCGCCAGCGAGCGTTTATAAAGCGGCTCGGCCTGCGCATACTGGCCCTGGATCCTATACAGCGCCGCCAGCTCGCTCAGGCTCGCAGCGACAGTGGGATGATCGGGGCCCACGCTCTTCTCCGCGACCTCCAGCGCCTTCTTGGCGACGATCACCGCACGGCCGTAGTCGCCGGCGCGGTAGAGCGACTTGATCTCTCGATTGAGGGTCTCCAACTCAGTACCCTGCGCATGAGCGGATGCTGCCAAGCCGCACATGAGGAGAAGGCTGAGGATTACCCTGACCGCTGCTTTCATGGCTTCGCTCTCTTGCCGCGCTGGCTGTTCAATCCCCTCGTTTCCCCGCTCCCGGGGCCGGCCTGCGAAAGTGGAGCGGATCTCTGAGGTTCTGCAATTCCCGATAGTAATAGAGTGCGGTTGGCCTCTTTTTCTTGAACCTCAGTTTCTTGAGGAACTCGATTTCGTCCTCGGCAGCATCCCCGCTGAGGGAACGGTCACGAAGAAACTCCTTGAGCCCCGCCTCTTCCTCGAGCGGTTGGTCAGGCTCTCTCTCAACAAACTCAAATTTATGAGGATTCCCTGGGGCCAGTCGCCGGTTCAGGACGATTTCCATGCCGAAGCTGGCGAGGTCGATATCCCAGGATTCAATCAGAGGGTCCAGAAAGGAGACGCAATTCTCAGCCGACAGGTTGAAGACATCGGCGTCCAGGAACTCGAGGACGAGGACCCGCATCTGCTTATAGCTGCGCCCGCTGAGCCTGGCGATCAAGTGGAGCCAGTTTTCGCTCTCCAGCTCTTCCTTGGCAACCCTCTTGACCACGTCCAAAAGCTTTTGTGTGACGAGGCGTTCGACCTCACCGAAGGGCTCCTTCTCAAAGATGGCGCGTACCTGTTTTTCCTTAGCGGGCGAACACTTGCGAAGGATCAACTCGCGGACTTCTCGCAACAGAGGCAACGGTGGGTCGCCAAAGGTTCTCTTCCATTCGTCCTTGCGCTGAAGGTCCGCCAGCTTCGAAAGCGAACCGCCGGGTACCTTCAAGAATCTCTCCATCTTCGCATAGATGTCGGTTCGGTCTGGCGCGGGGGGCATTTTCTTCCGAGTCAGCACCTGGGAAATGTAGGATTCCGTGACTTCAGCGGCAGCCGCCAAACCTTTCTGATCAAGCCCCAATTCGTCGAGCCGCTGTCGGATCGCTAGGGAAACGTCCACAGAATGCCTCCACTGGATCAAGTCCTGGGCGTCCAGAGAATTGGGGGCTGCCTTGCCACCGCGACGCACCCCTAACTGAGTACCCTCCGCTTGATTAACTCAAAATGATTAAGTAGTCAAAATAATTCTCTGTGTCACTTGACAATACAGAATAATTCACCTATCTTAGTTAATGGACGAAGGGAGTCTTCAGGCGGGCTAAACTAGCTTGGGTTATCTGAAACAACCCCCCTTGGCCAGACAACCTAGGAGGTTGCCATGTTTGCACGCAGAGTCTCCATGGAACTTAAGCCCAATAGCTCCTTGGAGTTGACGCAGAAGCTCGAGACGGAAGTCATCCCGATGCTTCGGAAGCAGAAGGGTTTCCAGGATGAGATCACCTTCGTCGCCACGGGCGGCGCCAAGGCATTCGGAATCAGCCTGTGGGACAAGTCGGAGAACGCCGATACCTACAACCGCGAGACGTACCCGGAAGTCGTGAAGCTTCTGGCGAAGTTCGTTGAGGGGACGCCTCGGATCGATACCTACGAGGTCTCCAACTCGACGTTCCACAAGATCGCGGCTGCACTACCGGTCTAAGGTCGATCGGTTCATTTGCTTGAGGGGGGCGGACCAGAGTCCGCCCCCCTCGCATTTTCCCGGCCGATGCTTCAACGGGCATCAGGACCGGCGCTCGCGTGTCCACGCCTCGGAAACCGCCCGTCCTTTCTCGAGGTCGTCCACCACCAGGATGAGCTGGTGGTCATGATCGCTGTATTGGACCTCGATATTGACGCCCGCCTCGGCCATCCGGCGGCAGATCTTGCCCAGCTGGCCGGGCTCCCCCTGGCGTAGCCGCTGCACCAGGACCTCGCGTTCCTCGAGGACGCGGATGCCGGCTGCCTCGAGAGCCCTGCGGGCCGCGGCTCCGTCCGCGAAGAGGAAGTGGCCAACACCCGCGCCGTTGACGACGAAAGCGCCCCCGCCCTCGACGCTCACCCCAGCGCGGCCCAACGCCTCACCCATCTCGGCCAGCGCGCCGGGGCGATTCTCCAGCGCGATGGTTAGATCCTTCACGGTCGATCCTCCATGGGCGGAGCACTCTTGCGAAGGGAATCCACTGCCGACGAATCCAGCTCGATGACAATCGACGTATGGCTGTCGATTAGAGAAACGATTTTCTCACGTGGGCCTTGCCGCCATTCGGAGCTTCCGTAGAAGGCGTCCTGGCTGGATTGACGGTGCTCGAGGCTGTCATAAGCTCGCATGAGATAGTAGGAGCTGTCGTCGTGAGGGGAAGGACCAAAGGCGACCACATCAACACCCCAACGCTGCAGCATGGGTAAAGAGACCTCCACCACCAAGCGATGAAATTCGCCGCGGCTCCCGGGCTTCAAGTTATAGGAACGTATTTCAACCACCTTGTTCATGCCTTGTGATCCCGCGCCGAACGGGCGAGCTCTCGTAGACGATTCAAATCCAGGCGTCCCTTGGCGCCCCATCCTTTCACCCCTCGAGGCACTTCGGGGCGGAACTCCTCGTAGAGAGAAAAGCCGATCGACTCCAGCTGCTGCGGAGGATAGGACTTGGCGAGCGCGCGCATCGCGGCCTCGACTTCCGGCAGGGCCGCGCCGAACTTCTGCTCCTAGTACCGCCGCACACTGTCCGGGCTCTCGACGCGGTTGTTCGCTGCTGCCAGCGGGCCCTCCGGGGTCTCGACCACGGGCACGGCGCGGCCGAGAAGCAGGACCGTTCCCGAGACCGGCTTCGAAGGATTCCTGGGCTTCCGCCCGGGCGCCTTCGATGGACCCTCTTCGTAGATCCCGAGCCGACGCCCCTTGGACTGGGCGTTGAGCCCGGCAACTGCTTTGCCAAGTGTCAACGCGGTCGGCCGAGCGTAACCAAGCCGCTCGGCAACGATACTCGCCCAGAGCGTCAAGACGGGAGAACGATTGACGACGATAGCCTTGGTCGGCACCGCTGCAGCGTAACAGAGGATTTCTGGGGTGTAGGCTGAGAATAGAACGAGGAGTGGGATCGAGCCGGATCGAGAGATCGCGCGCGATGTCAGCCAAGAAGAACGCGCCCGATCAGCCGGGGGGACTGAGTCGGAGCGCTGGAACACCCAGAGCGCGCCGTCTGCTCGAATCGAAGCTCGAACCTGCCGAACTCTCCGTGAGCCCGGCGGGTCCCCACTCCTCGTTACCGTCGCCCGCCTCGACCTTCGCCCAAGCCTGGGCTGAGGCGCGCGTTGTATGTGGGACTCGGCGCCCGGAGGCGCCGAGTCCCCAACCACCCAATACGGCCCCTTGGGGAGGGTTCGGTGCTCATCGCAATGGGACCGTTGGTGGGCAGACCCCCCAATGTAGTTCTCTACCTAGGAATGATACGAAAACGTGCGGATCGCGAAAATCGGCGTTCCACTGAATTTTGTGTCGGACGAAATCGGACAGAGGGCGGCTATGAGAGCGAAGCGACGGAGCCGGTCAGCTATTCGACGAGGTGGTTACGGACCGCGTATACGGTCAGCTCGGCGTTCGTGCGGAGATTCATCTTCTCGAGGACGCGCGCGCGATAGGTGCTGACGGTTTTCACGCTCAGGTGCAGCTCTTCGGCAACTTGCGAGACGGCGCGGCCGGATGCGATGAGCCGGAATACCTGGAATTCCCGCTCGGAAAGCTGGTCGTGCGGTGGCTGTTCGGCGTCGCGGTCGATCATGACTGCGAGACGTTCCGCCAGCTTGGGACTCACATAGCGCCCCCCCGCCACGACCTTCCGGACCGCCTGGACCAGCTCCTCCGGCGCGCTCTCTTTGGTGAGGTATCCGGAGGCTCCGGACCGGAGCGCGCGAACCGCGTATTGGTCCTCGGAGGCAATGGTCAGGATGAGGATCGGGAGCTTCGGGCGCTCGCGCTTGATTTCGCGGAGCAAGTCGAGGCCGTTCCCGTCGGGAAAGTTGAGATCGAGCACGACCACATCCCACTCGCCTTGCCGGAGCTTTGCCAAGACCTCCCGGCAACTCCCCGCCTCGCCTCGAACGACGATGTCGCGCTCCTCGCTCAACACGTCGGCCAGGCCCCGCCGAAGGACGGCATGATCATCAGCGATGAGGGCACGAATCACGATTCCGCCTCCTGGGCGAGCGCAACATGGACAAACAGCAAGGCCTCGGTCACCGCCACCTCCCCTTCAGAACACCGAGGGCAAAATGCCGGGCAAGGAAGCGGTTACCCGACTCACCCACACGATGATCATTGTAGCATGAGACGTTCATCCGGTCCGGCCGCGTGGAACGCTTAGGCGTGATAGAGCCTCTGCTTCGTAGCTCCATCGACCTCCCCCATCACGCGCGGCGCGCCGCCTCAGCGCTGAGCTCTGCTGCGCGCACCCTCAGACGCGCCGCCCGGGTCGCGTCTCCTTCCAGCGCAGCTTCCTCGTCAAGCAGTTGGACGAGCGCTTGAATCCGATCCGAAGAGCCGAGAAGTTTGGCGGCCGTCGATGAATCGACCCGTCGGACCAGGTCGGTCTGTGACCCGAGCAGCAGGGTGTACGCCCGCTCCAGCTCAGCCTTGGCTTCCTCGATCTGGCCGGCCATTCGCAAACCGGCAATGCGGGCGAGCATCGCGGCGATGGCCCTGATCTGGCGGAGCAGGCTGTCCTCGCGTTGCGAACCGCTCAGGATGGGACCCCTAGCCAATCGAGCGCTGATTTGGAGTCGCGAAAAACTGCGGCCCTTACTCCGACAGACTCGCTGTAGACGCTCCCCATTTTGCTCAGACCGAAGTGCACGTCCGTTCTCGCTACCACGGCGCAGCGGCCACCAATTCGCGCGTGATACGGGCCCAAGAACTGAGCGATGCGCCGGATCTCATGCGGTTCTCGCGTCTCCAGCGATTCCGAACGTGTCACGTCCAGCAACAGAGCGACCCTGTCGGGGCATCTCGGATCAGCCAGCCCCGCAAGAAACTGCGCGACGATGTCCTTGGGACGGTAACGGCCCTCAAGATCCAATTTGAGGAGAGCCCCTACCAGGGCATACGTGACCGGCATGTCGAGTGCCTCGCTTCCGTTGAAACCGGGAGTGGATGCAGTCGCCCGAGCGTCTAGTCACCACGGAGCTTGATCTTCGTCTTGGAGACCCAGGTGGGGGCAGAGTCGATGGTTTGGCGCAAGATCAGGTTCAACTGTGCGGCATGGTGCTGAACGTGGCGCATATTGTAGAGGAGCAACTCCGAGACCGTAACATCCGGCCGTTCGAACCCGCAGCGTTGGCCGACGCTTTCCTCCGTCAGAGCTTCGATCCTTGCTCGGCACTTTCTTCGCCCGTGCGCGAGGTAGGTTCGAAGCTCGTCCTTCGTGTACACCCGTTCGGGAAGCAACCCCGCTGGGTCCAGCTCGTCGAGCGTGAAAGGGGCCGGCGGAGTGAAGCCCTCGGACGAGTCCGATAAATAGAAGTCGAGAAAGAAGAGCGTGTGAAAAACGACATACCAGTACTCCGGTTGCCGCGAGCGGTCGTTCCACAGCTCCTCGGGACAAGCGAGCAGCGCATTCTCCAACATGTCGATGGAGGCCCCGAACTGCTGCCAGAGGATTGGCTTCCACGTAGCAATCATTGAAGACCGTGCCCTCGGCGCGATCAGCGCCGCTGCCAACGTCGTTGCGCCCAGGCGGCCGCCGATCGTATCAGCAGCGCATTGAGGGCGATGCCGCCGATGACGATGCCGGCCATGCCTGCCCAGCCCAGACGCGACATCGGTTCCACGCCAAGCGCGAAGCTCCACGGCATGGCTAGGAGGACGAGCTCAATCGCTGCAAGTCCGGGCATGTCGCTTGACTGGCTCAGTCGGAACGCGGCTGCGACGCCCGCTACCGCCACGAGCGCGAGATACACCGAAAGGACAAAGCGGGTCATTCGGGGGAGCATACCAACGGGGGCGGATGCGTAAAAGAGGAGCAAGTGGCAGGTGCCGGCCCTCCGGTCGCCGCTCGTAGTGGACCCGAGGCAATTGGGGGGATCTGTTTAGGTTTAGGTCGCCAGCGAGCGCTTACCGAGATGCCAGCGTGCCTGCCACTTGTTGCGGATGGTCGTTGAGGTGACCGCAATGCGCCATCGGGGGAATCCTCCAAAATGGGTAGGGGAAACCCTGACGGACGCGGCGGCGTGGTCGATCCAAGCCACGCCGCTGGCTTGGTGATATATTGGCGGATCCTCAACTCGCGTGCGGGGGTAGGATTGGTACGGGTGGTTTCCTGAAGGGAGGCCTCACATGAAGCGGATCGCGAGCGCAGCGCTCCTTCTCGTTCTGGCATCCACTCTCGTTGCCGTCGCCGCGCAGCAACAACCTGCCTATACCTCGATTCAAGGCACCGTCCACGCCTTACAGCCGAAGAGCGGATCCCTCGATGTGGTCACCGGGGTCGGCATGGCCCTGCGGCTCGTGCACCTCTCGGTCCCGCCCACCCTCGCGAGCGGAGGCGCCGCGGTTTCGATGAGCGCGCTGAAGCGCGGCGACATCGTGCGTGTGCAATGCCATTATTCCGGCAAACAGCTCATCGCGGATCGCATCGAGAAGGTTGGCCCGCGTTGAGGCTGGCGCCGGCCGCATCGGTCCTCCTTCTCGTCGCCCTCGTCGCGAGCGGTTGCGCGAAGCCCGTGCACCCAGGCGATCCCATCTCCGGTCTGACCGCCGAGCAACGCGACCGGTTCCGGCGCGGCCGGGCGGTCTTCGACAGTGTCTTCACGCCCGAAACGGGACTTGGCCCGCTCTTCAACTCCACCGCCTGCGGGGAGTGCCACGAGGATCCCGTGTCGGGGGGAAGCGGCGATGAGGTGGAGGTGCACGCCACGGCATTCCACGCCGACGGGAACTGCGATCCGCTCGCGGGCGAAGGTGGCCCGGTCATCCAGCAGGACGCAACGCCCGCGCTCAAGGCTGCCTTGGGACTCGACAAGGAACCCCTCCCCAAAGAGGCCACCGGGCGTGGCCTACGAACCTCGCTGGCGATTTTCGGTCGTGGTCTGCTCGATGCCGTGCCCGACTCGGACCTCGTCTCTTACGCCGATCCCGACGACAGGAACCACGATGGGATTTCCGGGCGCTTGAACCGCTTCGTGGATGGGCGCATCGGGCGGTTCGGGCGCAAGGCATTCGTGCCGACGCTGAGCGAATTCAACGCGGGCGCATTCGTCATCGAGCAGGGCATCACGAATCCAGCCGTCCCGACCGAGGAATCGATCGGTGGAGCGCCAATTCCTGACGGGGTCGATCCCACCCCCGACCCTGAGATCAACCAAGAGGCGCTCGATCTCACGAACGACTTCGTGCGCTTCCTGGCCCCGCCCTCGCCCCTGCGACAGACGGGGGCGGCCGGAAACGGCCGTTATCTATTCGATCGAATCGGGTGCGCTTCGTGCCATTTTCCGACGCTTCGCACGGGGGAAAACCCCATACAGGCGCTCGATCGGAAGCGATTCTTTGCCTATACCGACCTTCTCGTCCACGACATGGGCCCGGACCTGGCGGACATTTGCCTCGGCCTCGCGGCCCCGTCCGAATTCAGGACCGAGCCTCTCGTCGGCGTGCGTCTCGCACACCATTTCCTCCACGATGGCCGCGCCGCCACGCTCGACCAGGCGATCGAGCTGCATGGGGGCGAAGGATCGGGCGCGCGGGACCGCTTCAAAGCGCTCACCCCGAAAGAGCGAGAGGCGGTAATCGCGTTTCTAAAGACGCTGTAGTTCGAGGGCGGTTACGCGGGAGCGCCGCCGAACGGACCTAGAGGCGCCGCCGTCCGCTCGCGTCTTCTTCAATCCCCGACCTGCCACCGGCCGGCAACGCGAAGCCCAAGAACGCGACGCCCACCGCTCCGAGCAGCTGGACCAGCAGGCGAACGACATCGAGGCGCACTCCTTTTTGACCCAGAAGATCCCCGCTCTTGCGGATCGAGGACGCGGCGATATTTTCCTCGAGCGGGCGAGGCTTTACAAAAGGCGCGATGGCCGCGGGATTGGAGGTCGGGTCGTTCGCCTTCACCGAATAGGCGGCGTAATCTTCCTTCGAAATGTAGACCCCTTTGTGCACTTGCTGAGCCTCGGAGAGAAACCGCGCGATTTCGTCGTCGGTGTGGCCCTCATCGCGGGCGGACTCATAGTCAAACCAGCGGATCTCGGAACGAGCGGGCTCGGGAGGAGCCGGCTCGGGCGGCGTGAAGATCCATTGGTAACCCGCCGGGCGGACGACGACGACCCCCGGTGCCGTCGTGGCGACGCGCTCCCATGGGGGGAAAAGCGCCATGACAATGACGAGAAGGCCGGCAATCGCAAGGACGAACCGCCTCATTCTGGTCTCCTGGAGCTCAGAGCGACGGCCCAACCCGCTCGACGGCCTCTGGCGAGGTGATGACGGGATACACCTCGAAATCCACCAGGTCGCTCCAGCGGGCCATCCATGTATCCAGCAGCGCTCGATCGTTGGTCCGCATCAGCTGAAAACATCGCTCGAGCTTGTCGTCGATCCAGCTTGCGACGTAGGCGAGCCCGTCCGGGGCCATCCGGCCCTGATCACGAAAGCGACGATAGATCGGTTTCGGGTCCTTGTTCTTGAAGTGTTCGACCACCATGTACAGGGTCTCGGGCATTCGCGGCACTCTACGCGGCCTTGGGCCCGCGATCAATGGCGGGCGCTAGTTCGGCGGCGGCCCGCGCCACGCGGAATCCGACTTCCCGACATCAGCGTCGGATGATCCCGATCACGTTCCCTGTGGCGCAGTCCAGTCGCAGAAGCTCTCCCTTGCGAACACCGTATCGGGCGACGGGAACCTGATAGTCGCCTTGCCCGCCCGCGGACCGGATCAGGATCAGAGGAGCGCCGTCCCGCGGATCAATCATTGGAGTGTGGCAGCCGGCGCCTGGAGTGGGCTCCACAGCCCGCCCGTCGGGCCCCCGCACCAGAAAATGGGTCGGAGCATCGATCGCGGGGTGAAGCCCGGTGCCGGCCGCACAGCCGGCGACGACACACGCCGTGACCAGGAGGGCGGAAATGGCCGTTGCCTGTCTCAGGCGCGGCGGCCGCTCCAGCATTCGAATCACCAATGCGAAGACCGCGTAGGCCACCAGCGCCATGACCGCGGCCGCTTTGCCCGAGGGAGGAGGCGGGCCGAAGAACACGTACACCTGCACACCGAGCATGATCAGGCCGAACACGACGATCGCGGTCCGCCGCACCGCCCCGCTCCGGAAGTACAGCCACATTCCGCCGAAGAGAAGGACGGCTTCCAGGCCGAGGGCCAGGGCGGGGAAATTCCAGAGCCCGAGGCCCACCTTCGCGGTGTTGTCGTAGAGTGGCAGGTCCGGCCTGTGAACGAGAAGGTCGAGAACCCAGTGCGAGAAAACGGCCGCGCCGACGAGGAGCGCCGACGAAGCCCTCTTGCCTGGTGCGACCAGTCGATACACGGCAAACGCTGCCGCGGACCAGAGCAGCGCGGCGACCAGGCTGTGGGTGAAAGGCATGTAATAGAGATCGAGCGGATTCGTCGCGGTGAACCCCGGCACGATGCGCACCTTCTCGATCCCGAGAAGCACGAAAGGAGCCCAGGCGACATCGAGCAGCTGGACCGCGATGAAAAGAACCCAGAGAGGGATCGACCGATCGCCGCTCTTTGTGGCGAAGCTCACACCGTAGTGACCGATGAACACGGACGCGATCTCCTAGGTTGGTTGATGCGTTTCGGGCCGGACGAATCCCTGCGTTAGGCTCCCACTCCTCGCGACCGATGGGCGCGGATGAGCCCGCCAATGGCCGCGAGGTGATGATCGTCGTGCTCGGCGACGAAGAAGAAGTGGTCGATCACGCTCATGGGCTGGGCCAGACGTGGATGAAGGGCGGTGCGATCCAGGTCGGCCGGCCCCAGTGCCTCGAGTCGCTCGACCGTGGTGAGGCGAGCGCTTCGGAACGCGGTCAGGAGGTCCTCGAGCGGCCGATCGTTGTGCCGAGCCTCGTGTGTTTTCCGATTCTGAAGATCCGCGGGGCGGAGCTGCTTGGCTCCATGCAGAAAGTCATCGAGCCGGCCAGCCCACAACTCCTCGAGATCAAGCAGATGTCCGATGTTCTCTTGAATCGACCACGCCTCGCCGATCCTCTGTACCAGCACACTCGCCGTCAGACCGCGAACGCGCTCTTCGAGACGCGCGGGGGTGCCGCGAACGCGCTCGAGAATATCCAGGAACGCCTCCCGCGGGAGCCCGAGCTCGAATCGGCGATCGAACCAGCGGCGGCGAGGCGGGGAATGGACTTCGCTCGGGCTCATTTGCGTTATCGACGGACGGATTCGCTCATGGTCTTGTGCCCTCGCTCGATGACCTCGCGCACGAGCAGCTCGAGGTCCTCGCGACGGGTACGGTGGTTGCAAATGCAGACCCGGAGCGCGAGCCGTCCGCCCAAGCGGGTCGAGCTGGGAACCGCAGTCCCGCTCTCCTGCAGACCGAAGAGGATCTCCTCGTTTGCCCTGTCGAGGCGGTCGCCGTCCGTTCCCCGAGGCGCGAAGCGAAAGCACACGATGTTGAGGAGTACGGGCGCCATCAGCTCCAGCTCCGGACTTGCGGTCACGAGCGCGGAGAGATACTGCGCCTGCTCGCAATTCTGCGCCACCAGACGCCCGTACTTCGAGATGCCGTGCTCCTTGAGCGACATCCACACCTTGAGCGCCCGGAAGCCGCGCGAGAGCTGCACGCCATACTCGCTGAACCAGATCGGGCCGGCGGGAAGGCCGCGGTCCAAGTGGGCGAGGTAATCGGCGGGTGAGATGAACGCCGCACGATGTTGCTCGGGCCAACGAACGAGAGCGCATCCGACCTCGTAGGGCATGTACATCCATTTGTGGAGGTCGAACGCCAGCGAGTCGGCACGCTCCATCCCTCGGACGAGCGGCTTCAGTCGCGGCGAGAGAGCGGCGAGCGCGCCGAACGCGCCGTCGACGTGGAACCAGAGATTCTCAGCCGCGCAGATCTCGGCGATCGCGGATAGATCGTCGATCGCGCCGGTGTTGACCGTGCCTGCGTTGCCCACAACGCAGAACGGATGCCGTCCGGCCTTGCGGTCCTCGTCGATCGCCCGGCGCAGCGCCGCGAGATCGATCCGGTAGGCATCGTCCACCGGGATCTCCCGCAATGCTGCGCGCCCGAGCCCGAGGAGCGAAACGCTTTTCCTCACCGAGTTGTGGGTCTCCGCCGACGCGTAAAGCGTCATGGTGCGCCCCGCTGCGGCGACCCCCTCCTGCGCGATATCCACCTCTGCCTTTGCGTTCCTCGCCACCGCGAGGCCGACCAGATTCGCCATCGAGCCGCCGCTGACCAAGAGCCCGCTCGCGGCTGCCGGATAGCCGAGCATCTCTTTGAGCCAGGTCAGAACTTGGAGCTCGACATAGTTCGGGGCCTGGTCGCCGCCCCCGATGTTCGGGTTCATGGCGGCACCCAACATGTCGGCGAGAGCGCCGAGCGGCGTCCCCGTCCCGATCACCCAGCCCCAGAAACGAGGGTGGACGTTCCCCATTCCGTGCGGGAACACCGTGCGGCGGAAATCCTCATACACCGCCCCGGCACCCTGTCCCTCGACGGGAAGCGGAGAGCGCAGCGCGGCCTTGACGTTTTCCGGAACAGGTCGCCATACCGGACGCTCGCGGACACGCTCCAGATAATCCATGACGTCGTCCACCATGCAATGGCCCAGGCGGCGCATGTCGCTCCAGTCTTGCGGATCGAGCGATTCTTCTTCTTCCAGCCGGGGGTTCTGGTCGAGCTTCTGATTCACCCTGATCACTCCCGTTTTATGGATCTGGTCCCACGGCGGCTGCAGCGCCGCCGAGCCAATCGCCCACGCGATCGGCGGAATCGACGACAGGGAAATCCTGGACGATCGGCTCGGGGAAGTCCGCCTCCCACCGTGCACCAGGAGGGTAGCACGCCACCCAGTCCCACACGGTCTTCAGCGGTCCCCCTCGAACGGGGTACTTCCTCGTCCACGGGGATCGAAGAATCTCTTCGGACAGGCTCCGGTCCGGGTCCCACCAGTGGGTGGCTCGCGCGTCGGAGACGTACCGTGACAGGACGCCATCGGACGGGCGGAAGGCATCGGTCCAGAGGACCGGCTCCCACACGACGAAGGCGCGGACCGGCGTGCCCGCACGGGTCTTGAGAATCGCCGCCACCGCGGAGGCCCCCCGCAGACACGTCCCTCAGGTCGGCGACAGCATCACGAGGATCCTCGGGCGATCGATCGCGGCATTGAAGGAGTCGCGCAGGGCGGCAAGCGTGGTCCGGTCGAGCCGATTGAGCCTCCCCGGTTCCCGTCCACGGCCCCACCGGCCCTCCTCCTGCGACCTGGCGCATGAGAGCGTCGCAACGGCAAGGAGGAGCACCAACGCGACTCGACGGCGCGAGAGCCTCGGCACGCGATCCGCCCGCTTCAGTCGGATTTCGATCGAGCGCCCCTCGGCGCGAGGTAGTCGTGCGCGGCCACAATCTGCCACCCATCCTGGCCACGGACCCACGTGTCGGTGAAGCGGTACCGGCGATGGAACAGAACACCCGCGTTACGCCCGCGCACGACCAGCCAGCCGGTGACCACCGCGGTCGTGCCGAACGAACGAACGCGCATGTTCTTGTTGCGTGCGTACTGGATACTGTCGGCCCCGGCGGTCAATTCACGCACGACCGCGTCACGTCCCATCACGCGGTCGTTCTCCGTGTACACGAACCCCTTCGCGAGGAGCCGGCGAAACGTCGCGGCGTCACGCCGTACCAGAGCTCTGGCCCAGTCATTCTCGAGGCGCACAAGCGTGCGTCCGTCGGAGGGGCTGTCGCGTTCTCGAGCATCCCCCGCGTCGTGCCCCGCCGGCGTCGACTGCTCCGCGGCCCGCGCGGGTGGGCACGTTGCGAACAGCGCCACGAGAAGAATCGCTGGCAGAGAACGGCTCATGGATTACCCCCCTGACTCGATGGGCTCATTCCGCGCATCGGCTTGTTTCCAGATCAGCCAGCAGTTCAGGTACGAGAGAGGCCAGAGGACGAGAATGTAACCCATGAATGTGAGTCCCCACAGGAATCCCACCGCCGACTGCATGATTACCGCGCTTGGGATACGGTGCGAGCCCTCGCCGCGGTTCACGCCTGTCGCGAGGCCGCCCAGCCCGACTGCGAGGCCGAACAGGAAGGTGGCGCCGTAGAGACCCACGAGCGAGACGAAGGCACGGCCGCCGGCCGGCAGCTTGCGAAGCCTTGCCGCAGTCAGGCCCACGAGGACCCCGATCAAGGGCGAGACCAGCACGCCGCCCCAGATGCCCTTTCCTACCATACGACCCGCGAGCAGATAGGCAATCGCCCCCCATGCACAACCCGACGCCGCCGATAGGAGGGCTGTTCGTTTGAGGCTCATGGGGGTTAGCGTTGCGTGTGGAAGGCCGACCCGACGAAGGCTTTGACCTGGGCGCTCCCCGTCAACCGAAGCCACACCGGGCCCGCGTTCGCCTCAACCTCGATCGAGAATCGCAGGAAGGGACAGCACATTCGCTCGAGGCCAATCCACTCCGCCAGCTCGGCAATCGTTTCGCCCTCCGCCGCGAATCGGAATGCGAAGCCGTCCGAAAGCTCGCGCGTTTCGAGAATCCTTGCGCTCACCCCTTGCAGTAAGGATGCATGCCGCTCCCGCTCCCGCGCGGAAAATGCGTGGAGATTGCACGCGATGGGGTGGCTGGAGTCCGCGGCGGTCATAGAGGGCCGCCCCCGGCTATTTCGGCGGCCATATTCCCAGGGAGCGCCGGACGAGTACCAGCTGACCTATGTGGTAGGCGTTGTGGTCGGCGACGAGCAGCAGCTCGCGTAGATACGTCTGCCCCGTGCCATGCGGGATGCGTGCGAAGAGGTCCAAAGCGGGGTCTTGGGCCAGCTGCTTCAGCTCTTCCCGCTCCCGGCGAAAAGCCGTGATGCTTTCATCCCACGCCGCCGCCGTAGGCGGGGCCGCGCTCGACGGCCAGTAATCCTTCGGCCACGCGCGCTCCGAATACGCCGGGTTCCGACAGAAATCGAGGATGTCGTGCTGCGTGAGACGCAAGGGCTCGAGAAGCTGCCACGGGGAGTGGGGCATGCCGTGCGGTACCTCGCCTCGGAGGGCGGCGTCGACCCCTTCCACCACGGCTTCGAACCCGAGGTGCGCATCTTCCCAATCGAGGAGCTTCGTCAGGTGTTTCCGAAGCGGCTCGTCTAAAGCCAAGACTGTACCCTCCGTGGTTAGCCCTTGGGAAGGAATTCGACCCATGCGCCGTAGAGCGCGATCGGGACGAGGATCAACGCGCGGATCGAGCGGGGACGAAGAAAATTTTACGCCCAGGCAATTCTCAGGCAGAGGGCGAAATGACCATCCGGCGAAATCTCAGGGTTATTGCCTACCGCACCGTACCGGGAGACACACGACGTGCCCTCATCTGTGCGTCCCTCGAGGCTCAAGAGGCGACGATTCCGGCGCGAGCCACGCTCGCGTTCCGGCGCGTAGAACCATATGGGGCTGGCACTTTGGGAGCCGGGGACCCTCCCAGGGTCTCCCCTGGCACGCTCCCTGCGGGAGCACCGGTTCGGAGGCCCGAGTCCCATCGAGCCCCAATATCAGCCCGGGACGGTCTACGGGACAGCCACCATGTGAACGGACTCACGGGACCGCTGCCATGTGGGCCGAGCCGGTTGACATAGATGTCTCTTCGACGAGAGCGAGGGGACGCTAGATAAGGACGCCTCTGGAAGGGCAGCAAGCAGCCAGGGGCGTCTTCGATTTTTTACGCGATTTGTTCAGGGATGGACGGCGCTCAGCTCACCGCGGGCCGGTGACTTCAAACATTTCCAGGGGCACGATGCCACGTTGGAGGGCGAATCGCACAAGATCGGTGCGGCTCCGGAGACCGAGCTTGCGCATGAGATTCGCGCGGTGACTCTCGGCCGTGCGAGGGCTGATGAACAGGCGCCGCGCGATGTCGCCGCTGGTGAGGCCCTCCGCGACCAGGTGGAGCACCTCGCGTTCGCGCGCCGTGAGGGTGCCGTATGGATCGATGGCAATAGGGCGCTTGAGGTAGGAATCGATCCTGTCATTGGAGAAAGGGGCGCTCAGGTAGCGTCGGCCGGCGGCTGCCTCGTGAATCGCCATCGTGAGCTCCTCTGCGCTCGCATCCTTGAGGACGTACCCCGAAGCCCCGCTCCGTAGAGCCTCGACGACGTGCGCCTCGCTCGAATACATGGACAGGATGATGACGCGCGTCTTGGAGAACCGCTTCACCACGCGCCGGGTTACATCAAACCCGCCAAGACCGGGCATCATGAGGTCCAAAACCAAAACATCCGGTTTCAGTCGCTCGACCAGACTAAGGACCCTGAGCCCGTCCGCGGCTTCGCCGATTACGGCGAATCCGGGCTCGGCCTCCAGAAACGCCCGTAGCCCCCGGAGAACGATCTTGTGATCGTCTCCCAAAACGATCGTCGTGGGTGAGCTCCCAAGGTTCATACGATCAATCTCCCGACTCCGAGCGTTTCCGAAGCGGCAGCTCCGCCGTGACCTGGGTGCCCGCCCCGGGTGAAGATTCGATTCTGAGATGCCCTCCGACCAGGAGCGCCCGCTCCTGCATGCCGGTCAGGCCCGGCGAGGAGGTGGCAGACGCCGCTTCCAGATCAAACCCCGACCCCCTGTCCGAAACCCTTAGCATCAAGGATGCCGAATCGGCCCTGACCTCCACCTCAAGGGTCTCGATGCCGGCATGGCGAGCCGCATTGGTGAGGGCCTCCTGAATGATGCGAAATGAAGCGGTCTCTGAGGCTCTGGGGAATCGGGTATCGATGCCTCTATGGCTGAACGAGACGCGTACCCGGGTCTGTTCGGTGAAGCGCTCAAAATGCCAGGCGAGGGCCGGGAGGAGCCCCAGCTGATCCAGCATCGGCGGCCGCAAATCCATCGATATGCTTCGGGTGAGTCCCATCAACTCGTTGACGACCTGCAGCATCTGATCGCGGCGTGATCCCCCTGGGTCCGTCAGCCCGCCGCCGGACCGAGGCTCCGTCTCCTCCGCGCTGAGCATGAGCTTGAGTCCCGTCAAGAGCTGCCCTATCTCGTCGTGAAGCTCGCGCGCGATCTCGGCTCGTTCGGTCTCCTGGAGCTCCACGAGCCGCCGCGAGAGGGCTCCGAGGCGTTCCCGGTCGTTCCCCGTTTCCTGCTCCGGGCCCTCGTGCGCGGAATCGGCTGTGAGGAGAATCGCGCGCACACCGTCGAATGGGATGGGGCTCCATGCCGCGACAACATCGACCAGGACTCCCCTTTTTGTCTTATGGCGCCAGACGCAGGTCCCGGGCGAAGGCGATTGCCCGTTGGTCAATCTCTCCTTCACGATTGGCGCGTCCCCTGGAAGATGAATATCGAGGTAGCACATGTTGCGGAATTCATCCAACGAGTAGCGATACTTGGAAACCGCCGCTTCGTTTGCCGCGAGGAAGCGCAGCGTGGCGAGATCGAGAACCCATGCGGGGTGCGGGAGCTTCTCGAAGATAACCCGGTACCGATCGCCGCTCAGTTCGGGGCGGCTCAGCGTCACCTTCGAGCCCGAGTTCGAATCCCTACGTTCCTGCTGCATGGCGCGATCCCGTCTCTCACGTGGCACAGGACCCCCTCTCATTGGTACACCATCGGCCACCAGAGGTGCGACGATACCAAGCTTCCAATGGGTGGGATGATATAAGCGCCTGGTGGTCCATCGATTGTGCCAGGACGCTATATCATTGCGGGGGTCCCGATTGCGGCACACTTTGACATTATTATGGTACGCCCGGCCCGCAAGGGAGTCAAGGAGTCCCGCATCACTGATACAGCCTCTTGATCGCCCCCCAGGTCTTGGAGCTCACGTCCGTCGTGCACCCGTTCACGCCTCCCGGAGTGGGCGAACAGCCCGTTCCCGCCGGCGTCCCGGTCCCGGTGTAGCGATTCAGTGAGTCGAAGAGAATCCAGTCCTCGCTCCCCGTGCTCGCACGACCCACGGACCGGTCGCTTCCACCCTCGATGCTTCCGTACGCGTGGGTATCGATGGTGGTCGTGTCGGGTCCCGTCACGCGCAACAGGTACACCTGGTCTCCGGAATTGTTGAGGCTCAAGCCTGCCGTCGTGAGCCCCCGCGAGCGCTGCCACGCCACCGCCGCGCTCCCCGCGACGAGCTTCACCTCGCCCGGGGCAATCGTTCCCGAGAAGCCGAAACGCACCGTCCTGACGCCGTCGCCAAGCCGGTACTCGTCGATCGCGAGCACGTCCGGGCCCACGTTTTGGATCTCGACCCACTCGTCGTCCTTCGAATCGTAGAGCCCGTCCCCGTCCCAATCGCGCGCCGGAGCCGCGAGGATCTCATTGAGCCTGAGCCCGGCCCCGGCCCGCCCGTCTCCCTCCGCATCACGCACCGATACCGCCTCGATCGCGACCGCCGCGGCGACGGCAGTCACGAGCGCCCACACGACACCTCCCCAACGAACCATGTGCATTCTCCTTGCGCCGTAGCGCGGTTTCGTCGGGGCGTCTTTGGAACCATCGGGTGGAACGGACGATCAGAACGTTTCGCGATGCCGAGTACGCCAGAGGGCGCGGGGGGCTCCTTGATCGGGGAGAAGACGGGGCAGATTCCACAAAACCGGAAGCACGAGCAGCAACGAAACCGCCGTGCCCCACCGGGGATCGCCAAGCGAGACGAGGGTCCCCGGCGCGTTCAGCCAAAGGGCGAAAGCAACCGACGCCACGAGGACGCCGCGGACGCTTCCCGAGCCGTACAGCGCGATCGTGATCCCGGCAAATGCGAGCGGGAAAGGCCAGCGTTCGAGCGCCACGGCCGGGTGCGTCCAGAGTTGGAGCGCCCCGGTCAGCCCCGCGCAGGCTCCGCCGGCGGCCAGCATCCAGAGCTGAACCAAGACCACGTCCACGCCGGCCGCCACGGCAGCGAGCGGGTTCGAGCCGACCGTCCTGAGATCGAATCCGTGAGCGGACCTGCGCAGAACGTGCGCGAAGGCAAGCGCGATAAGAAGGCCGAGCGCGAGGACCAGAATCCCCCACGTCAGGAGGAAGGTATTCCCGAGACCGAGGCCCGGGGTCCACCGGAGGAGAACGGGAGCATGGCTCAGCTCGAACGTGAGCGCGGGGAGCGCGGCCGGCATGAGGGAAACCGCCTGCGCGATTGGAACCATCGCGCCTCCGAGCAAAAGCCCGCTCATGACCTCGTGAACCGCAAACCGCCAGCGCAACCAAAGCATGGCGGCTCCCACGAGCGCACCCGCACCCGCACCCGCGACGAGCGCGAGCCCCGCCCGGGCGGCGGGATCAATCGAGGGAGTCCGAACGATCGCCGCGGCCACGGCGAACCCGGCGAGAAACTGCGCGTGGATTCCAAGGTTCAGGACACCGGCGTGGAGCGGCATGAGAAAACCAAGTCCCAAGAAAAGAAGCCCCGCCGCGACGAAAACGAAATCGCCGGCCCACGGAGCGGCCCACGCGGCGGGATTCCACGGCGAACCTTGGCGCGCAAGGAACTGGGTGCCGGCGGCCAGCAGGACAAATGCGGCCACATTGGCGAGGAGAGACCATGCGCCGCCTCGACAGCGACCCGGGATCACAGACACCCCCGCAATACGCCCGTGCCGATCACGCCGCCGTTCCCGACATTTCGTCGATGATCGCCTCGCGCGTGAGCGTCTCGGTCACGGGAAGCCATACGAGCCTGCCCGCCGCAAGGACCGCGAGCCGATCGGCCACCCGAAGCGCCTCCTCGGGATCCTCGGAGAGCCAGAGAAGGCCGCTCCGTCGTTCGCATTGCAGCACCAGCGCTTTACGCAGATACTCCTGAGCCTCGAGGCTCAGCCCCTGCGCGGGGGACCGTGCGACGAGGAGCACCGGATCGCGCAGCACCTCTCGCGCGATCACGATCCGCTGCCGCGCGCCCAGGCTCAAGCGGGCGAATCGGTCGCGCGGCTTGGCGTCCGGCACCTCGAAATCGCTGAGGGAGCGGACCGCGTTCCCTCGGATCGACTCGAATTTGAGCCAGCCGCGCCTCGCGAACGGGCCGCGGCGGGTCTGACCCAAGATGAGATTTTCCTCGACGGAGAAATTCCCCAGCGACTGATCGCGCGCGTGCGGTGGGCTTACGAAGCTCACGCCTGCCTCGACTCGCTGGCGGCGGTCGGTGCCCGCCAGCTCCTTTCCCAGAAACTGGATCGACCCGCGATCCGGTGTGCGATGGCCGAGCAGCACGGCGTGGAGCAGATCAAGGCCGTCCGCCGGGGCTCCCACGATCGCCAGGACTTCACCTGCACGCACCTCGAACGCGACGCCCGCGAGCGAGGTTTCGCGGCCGCGTCCCGCTATAACGATGTTCTCGATGCGAAGCAGCGCATCCCCCGCCGAGTGGGGTCCTGTCGGCGCCCTGCGGAGCCCGCCCCCGGTCCAGCGATCAACCAAAGCGGACTCGGTGACGTCGGCGGTCGAAACAGTGGCGGCCGCCTGGCCCCGCCAGAGGATCGTCACCGCGTCCGCGTCAGGGTAGCCGTCACGAGCCCACGTGCTCGTGAATACGACCGGGACCCCGTCGTCCCGCGCGATCGCGTGGATCACCCCCAGTAAATGGCGTGCCTCATGGGGGCCCAGCTCGCTCGTCGGCTCATCGAGAAACACGGCGCGGGGGGATTCGCTGAACGCCGCGGCGAGCTCGAGGAGCCTCCGTTCGAGCGGACGCAGCGCCTCGACCGCGACGTCCAGCAGAGCCTCGAGCCCCACGCGCTTCGCGAGCGCTCGGGCGTACTCCTCCGCCTTGCGACCGTGGATCGCGATCCCGAACCGCCGCGGAGGTCGAGCGACGAGCAACCGCTCGCGGATCGACAGTTGCGTCCCGTCGAGCTCACGGGGCAGGAATCGCGTGCCGCGCCGCCGATCGCGCAGGGAGGCATCGTCCTCGCCGAGCCTGACCGTGCCGCGTTCCTCGCGGCGCAGCCCGGCCATGGTCTCGAGCAACGCGGTCTTCCCCGTATCGCGCTCTCCCAGGATCATGTGCACGGTCCCGGGTTTCACTTCAAAGTCGAGGTCGCGCACAAGCCACCGCGATCCATCGGGCACGGTGAGGCCCTTCACCCTGAGTCCGGCGCTTCTCCCGCTCACTCCCGTCCCCCTTCCCGCGTCCCTGCCCGACCCTGCCCGCGAACTGGGCGCCCGTCAGTCCCGAACGATCCGGGTTCCTGCCGTCCCTTCCAAAGCCTCGCGGATCCTCTCCGGCGAGGTGATGAAAACCGAGCCTCCACCACTTCGCACGAACTCGATCGCGGCCTGGATCTTCGGACCCATGCTCCCCTGAGGAAAATGCCCCTCGGCCATGAATCGTTCAAGCTCCGATGCGGTGGCGGTCGTCAGGTCCCGCTGGTCGGGCTTTCCGAAATTGACGGCGACGCGGTCCACTCCGGTCACGATCAGGAGCGCCTCCGATTCGAGCAGTCTCCCCAGGAGCGAGGACGCAAGGTCCTTGTCGATGACCGCCTCGACGCCGTGGAGCGTTCCGTCCCACTGGCGCGAGACCGGGATCCCGCCTCCCCCGGCTGCGATGACGACGTTTCCATCCTGCACGAGCTTCCGGATCGCGGCGATCTCCACGATCTCGAGCGGCTTCGGGGAAGGAACGACGCGCCGGTAACCCCGCCCCGCATCCTCCACCACGGTCCACCCTTTTTCCTTCGCCAGGGTTCGCGCGCGCTCGTGGGAATAGAAGGGACCGATCGGCTTCGTGGGGCGCCGGAACGCCGGATCCCGCTCGTCCACGATCACCTGCGTCACCATCGTGACGACCGGGCGGTCGATGCCGATCCGATGAAGCTCGTTCTGGAGCGTCTGCTGCATCATGTAGCCGATGCCGCCCTGCGAATCGGCTCCGCATACGTCGAGCGGCATCGGGGGGATTTGATCCCGCGCCGCCTCGTTTCGGATCAGAATGTTTCCCACGATCGGCCCATTCCCGTGGCTCAGCACCACGGTGACCCCCTCGTGGATCAGCTGCGCAATCGGCTGCATCGTCACGCGCGTTATCGCAAGCTGCTCCTCGAACGTGCCCGTCCCTCGGGCGGGCAGAATGGCATTGCCGCCGAGCGTGATCACGGCGGACCGAGGAAGCCTGTTTGCGCGCGGCTCGACTTCGCGCGGCGTCATCCGTCAGCGCGCGGCCCGAACCTGGCTCTGGACCCAGGCGCCGATGCGGCGGAGCGCCTCGCGAATGTTCTCGATCGAGTTGGCGTACGAGAAGCGCATGTAGCCCTCGCCGTGCGAGCCGAACGCGGTCCCGGAGAGCGCTGCGACGCCGGCCTCCTCGAGGAGGATCCGCTCCGCGTCGGCGCTCGTCACCTGGAGCGCCTGGATATTCGGGAACACGTAGAAGGCACCCGCCGGCTTCGAACATCGGATACCCGGGATCGCGTTCAAGCCCTGGACGATCGCGTCCCGCCGCCGATGGAACTCGGTGATCATGCTTCCGACTTCAGTCTGGGCCCCGCCCAGTGCCACGATCGCCGCCCGCTGCACGAACGAGGTCGCGCAGGAGTAGACGTTCGTGGCGAGCCGCGCGACGTGCTTCGCGAGCGTCGGATTCATGATCCCGTATCCGAGGCGCCAGCCGGTCATCGCGTAGGTCTTCGAGAATCCGTCGAGGAGGATCGTCTTCTCGGCCATTCCCGGACGGGTGGCGATCGACTCGTGGACCCCATCGTAGAGTATCTTCGAATAGATCTCGTCGGATAGAACGAAGATCTCGCGGTCGCGGAGCAGCGCTGCGATCTCGTCGAGATCCTTGGGCGTGAGGACGGAGCCGGTCGGGTTGTGGGGCGAGTTGAGCACCACCATCCGCGTCTTCGGCGTGAGCAGGGGCTCCAGATCCGCGGCGCCGACCCGGAATCCGCGGTCTTCGCGCAACACCATGGGAACCGGCCTCGCGCCGATGAACCGGACCACCGATTCGTAGATGGGAAAGCCCGGATTCGGCACGACGACTTCGTCCCCCGGGTTCACGCACGCCATGATCGCGAACGTGAGCACCGGTTTTCCTCCCGGGGTCACGACCACCTGGGCCGGGGTGGTCCTGAGACCCCGGTCGCGGGTGATGAAGGCCGCGATCGCCTCGCGCACCTCGGGCAGCCCCGCCGAGGGGCCATAGTGCGTGAATCCCTCGTCGAGAGCACGCGCCGCCGCGGCGCGGATCGGAGCCGGGGTATCGAAGTCGGGCTCTCCGATTTCGAGGTGCACGATCGAGCGGCCCTGTGCCTCCAGGGCCCTCGCCTTCGCGAGGACCTCGAAGGCCGTCTCGGTACCGAGCTGATTCATCCGGTCCGCATATCGCATGGTGTCTCCTATGACCGAGTCAACCTGAGCCAGAGGGTTCCGCTCCAGGGTCTGGCGCCGCCCGAATCTTCACCGCGCTCGAGCGCATATCCGAAGCGCCAGAGCCGTGGCCCGAACCCACCGCGCGCGGAGACCCAGAGGCCCGGCTTCGATCGCGTCCGCAACGTGGTCTCACCGGACGGCGTGAGCTCGACGCCCCATGCCGATGCGCCCTTCCGGATCCGCGTCGCCTCGACCAGCACCGAGTGCCTGCCGAGCGTTCTCATGCGCAGGTCGAGCCTCGAACCGAATGTCGTGCTCGACGCGCTCGATCCGGCATTCCTGGAACCGCGTCTCAGCACGTGCACGGCGAGGCTGCGCCGGTCATCGCGGGCCAGGGTCGCATCGGCGAGCCCGTAGGACTCGAGCGCCGGGAGCCGATTGCCCTCGCGACCGAACCCGGCGGTCCCCACCCGCAGCCGCAGGGGCGCGCCGCCGCCTCGCGACCTCGTCACCTCCAGCTCCAGGAGCCCGTCGTCGGCCGTCGCGTTGCCCGACCAGGAACGCCACGTCACGCGGGCGCGCGAGGCGGAGCCGATCGTTTCCGCGATCAACTCGGCGGCGACCTGCCTCGCCGTCCAGGAGCGATACCGCCACCGCGCGGAGAGGAGCACGTCCCCACCCCGTCTCCCGACTTCCGCGAGGAGCGCGCGTCCCTCGCGGCACCCGAGCGCTTCCAGCGCCACGCTCCCGCCTTGGGCCCGTCGCACGACGGTGATCGAGCCGCAGCGTGAAGGTGGGGCCGACGACGCTCCGCCTCCCGTCTCCGCGCCCGCGGCCCGGGCGCGCAGCTCCGCGCCGAGCGCTGCCGCGGCGCGAATTCTTCCACGCGAAACCCCTAGCCCCACCCCCCCGATCGGCTCGCGGGTCTCGCTTCGGAACCCGGCGAACGCCCAGATCGCCTGGGGCCCGTTCCACGTGAATGCGCCTCCGTCGAGCGCTCCGGCCGAGGCGCCAAGCGAGGGCTGTGCGCGCGCCGCGCTCGTCCTTGGCCCCCGCACGCGGCGTCCGCCCCTCGTGACGCGCATTGCTTCCGCGAATAGCGCGGGGCCCTGCGTCACGCTCACCCGGCCTCCGGCCAACACGAGGCGCTCGCCGCCGACCGTCAAGCGCGCGCCCGGCCTGAACCGCCGCTCGTCCACGAGGAAGCCAAGCTCACCGCGCGCGCCACGGCGCTCGTCCAGCACGCCGATCCGCCGCAGCCGAAACTGCCCGCGCATGACCACGCCGCGGAGCAGCGCGCCGGGCCGGACAGGCGCCGGGTCCTCCTCCAAGGGCTCTGTGGTCTCGAGATCCTCTTCCGGGACCGGCAACCACGTATCGCCGCCGTCGGTGGAATCCTGCTCCGCCGGTGCTTGGCTCGCCCCATCCAAAGCCGCCGCATTCACCGCCGTCCCATCCACCGCCCCGCATCTCGCCGGCGCCGCCACCGAGGGCAGGCCCACGGCGAACAAGAGGCACAGAGGCCGTGAAAACAGCGCCAGCCGAGTGTGCCGGCGCATGATAGCAGAGGGTCCCAGGGGCAACAACGCCGCCCTGGACCAGCGCGATCGAGCCCGGCGCGAGCCTCGCAAGGATGCGACAAACCCAACAGCCCAGCCGATTTCGGTGGAAGTGAGGTCCCTGATCGAGTATAATACTGCACGCCGCTTCCGAATGGCTGTCGCGGTCGGGGAGCGGATGTCGCAACTATCCAGCATGCGAGGTCTCCCCGAGGCGACATGCCCAGCCCGTGCCGGTCTGCCGTTAGATGTCCCGCCGTGCCAGGCTTGTCCTTCGCCCCGGAGCGCCCTCGAGATCGGGCATCGATTCGAATCCACCTTCTTTCCGCACCAGTCGATCGATCCAGAAGGAGCTCCCCCATGCGACGTAGTGCTACCGCGTTGATTGTGTGTCTCATTCTCTCGGCATCCCTTTACGGCAGCTCTGCGGCCTCTTCGAACGCGCCCGCGGCGACCGGTGAGACGATCCTCCCGGGTGTCGTCCCGACGCAGATCCCCGAGGCGGGGCCCGATGTGGGATCGCCCCCGGCCCGCGCCGGGCGATCGATGCGCACCGCGGCCGCGGGAGAGACGGTCTGGGTGTTCATCGACAGTCTCGAGACGCACACCAGCCCGAACAACGAGGGAGGGTGGACCCACTACGACGCCTCCGCGAAGCCGACCGCATGGCACATCGATACCTTCCTCGGGTGCCAGAACCATTCGTGGTGGTGCGGGACCGTCGATTCTTCCTGGATCTACGACTCGAATCGCGCTGGGTACGACAACGACTGGACCCAATACCTCACGAACTCTTTCCCCACGGGCTCCGTCCCATCGGGGTCGTCCGCGACGCTCAGCTTCAGGCATCATTTCGACGCCGAGCCCCTTTATGACTATGGGTATGTCGAAGTGAACGACCTCATAAACAACTGGACCCAGCTCGCCTTCTTTACGGGGAAAGTCCCGAATAGCTCCCTTTGCGACACCTTCTCGGTGATCATTCCCGATTCCATCATCTCGAAATGGCGCGCGGGAAACGACGGCACCGGCAACAATCCTCTTCCGGTGCCGTTCCGATTCACGTTTGTCAGCGATGTCGGTTACTCCTCCGCAGATGGACTTTACGATGGAGATGGCTGGATCATCGACAACATCACCGTCAAGACGGGGCAGAACGTCCTTTTCTCTGACAACGTGGAAAACGGGATGGGAAATTGGACGCGGTCCACGTTCCTCGGCGCGGGCGACTTCTTCTATCTCCAAAGCAACGTCCTGACCGAGGACATATGTTCCACGAATCAATCGAAGGTCTGGACCGACTGGAACCAGGCCACCCTGACCTTGGTTCCCCATCTGGACAACTTCGTCGTGACCAAGCCGGTCGCGACCAACCGGGCCAGCACCGTCTTTCTCAATTTCGATGTCTACCGAAACCTTCCGCTCAACTCGTGCTTCTTCTACCACACGAATTTTCGGACCAAGAACATCGGTGACGCCCAGTGGGGAAATTGGATCGACCCGACCTTCTTTGTTTATTACGGGGGGAACAAAGACTGGATCCGCCAGGCCATCACGCTGCCTGGAGCGGGCGGAAAGGATTCCGTGCAGGTGGAGTTGGGCCTCCGAGATTACGCCGACATCTTTTGTGGCGGCAATTCGTCTCCCTCGAACACGTATGGGTTGTTCGACAACGTCGCAATCGGAGTCATCGGCCAGACCGGTCCCGGCTTCATCGTGCGCGATATAGACCTTTTCAACGACACGTTCGAGACGACCCCGTTCTTCCGAGACGATAACTTCAACAGCCCGCTCGGCGACAGCACCGTCGTGCAGGTCAGCACGTCCCACGGGTACAAGAACGGCTTCATGTTCTACAGATTGAACGGCGGGTCGTTCAACTCGGTCCCGCTCCAACACGTGGCGCCGGCGCTCCCGACCCATTTCTTCGCCGACGTCCCCCCCGGAAGCTACCCGGCGAATACGAAGCTGGAGTACTACTTCGCGGCGACGGACAGCCAGAACGTCACCGCCTATTTCCCGGTCGACGCGATCACGAACCAGAACTATCGCTCGGCTTCGATCCTGCCCGTGAAGACCGCCATCAACCTGCCCATGGGGTGCAGCGACAGCCTCGCGTCGATCCTCTTCGTGAATCACTTCTCGGGGCGCGAGCCGCAACCGTACATCGCCTCCGCGCTCACCGGGCTCGGGTTCAAGTACGACACATGGGATGTGAACGGTCCGACGAGCGGAATTGGAAACTGCCTCGGCGGCTCCGACCCGGCCGATATCCAGTACCACTGGCCGGTGACGGACGTCGGCAAGCTGCTTCAGTACACCACGATCATCTGGCACTCGGGGGATCTCTCCACGTTCACCATCACGCCTCAGGATCAGGCGGTGATCCAATCCTGGATCCAGCAGCCGGGGAAGAACCGCAATTTCTGGATCAGCGGGGACGACGTTGGCTACGATCTCATGGCAAACAGCGGCGCGAACAACTACAACGGCTTCCTCGCCTTCACGTGCGGCGTGACCTGGCTGCGGAATAACTGGGAAAACTCCCCTCAGGACACGCTCCATCCTGTCGTGAAAGGGGTGAACGGGGGTCCCGCGGCGGGGCGGTTCATGCACCTGAACGGGGGCTGCCCCATCATCAATCAGTTTGACCTGGTCACCCTTTCCCCGGCCGCGAACCAGGGCAAGTCGGGCAACCTGCTCACGTATCCCAACAGTTTCCCCGCCGCGACGCGTTACGCCACCGATTACAACACGTTCAGCCCGGCGGACAGCGCGAAGTCCGTCTTCTTCGGCTTCAGCTTCAACGCCATCGAGGAAGGGGGCGAAAGGCTCCAGCTCGCGAACGCGATCGTCCACAACTACTTCAAGGAAAACGCCTGCTACGTGGCTTCGGGGGTGGAGGAGGGATCGGGCGAGGAAGCTCCGACGTTCCGGAGCAGCCTCGGGCAAAACATGCCGAACCCGTTCAATCCCGAGACCGCGATCCGCTACTCTGTGGCACAAGCGGGCCAGGTCGATATCCGCATCTACAACGTAAGCGGGGCCTTGGTCCGCACGCTGGTGAGTCACGTCCAGCCTCCCGGCGAGTACGTTGCGCGCTGGAACGGGGCGGATGATCAGGGGCACCAGCTCCCGAGCGGAGCCTACTTCTACGTGCTCGATACGAAGGGATTCAGGGCTTCGAAGAAGCTGATCCTCCTCCGTTAGCGCGCCTCGCTCGCGGTGGAGCTTCGAAGACTCGCGGCGGCCCGCCTTCACGGCGGGCCGCCCTTTTTTCCCGGACGCGAGCCCTAAACGGATGCCCGTGATCGTTCCTCCGAACGCATAGTCGAGCCTCCCCCAGGACGCCTCGAGGTTCCCTGTCCTGACTTCGAGCGCCGCTCCAATCCTGCCTGGCGCGGAGGCGCGTCCCAGCCATAGGCGCAAGGCGTCCCCGAGCGGGACCTCGAGCGCCATGCGCGGGCTATGGGTCCCGTCCGGCTGCCAACGGTCCAGGATCGCCGCGCGCGCTGACCCCGCGCTCAGCGACGCGCCCAGCTCCAGGGTGGCGGGGACGGCCCCCCGCTCCAGCGCTCGAGTTCTCAAGAGCCGGTCGCCGCCGATCCACACGTCCACCCGTCCGCCCCATGCGCCCCGGGCGCAACCGCCGAGCGCCCAGCCGCCCCAGGCTTCCGCGTCGTCGGGGAGAAGATCGAGCCGCTCCACGCGGAGGGCCAGGGCGATCGGGCGTGGGGCACGTTCCCGGACCTCGAGACGGACCGACGACTCGCCTGTCCCAGGGCCGGAGAGCGCGGTGTATTCAAGGCGGAACGCGTGGGTGTTTCGCTGCAGGGAGAGGTCGAGCTGGTTCAGCGACAGCGCATCGGCGCCGAAGGGGGACGCGCGGGTTGCCCCAGCACGCCACGCAAGAGCGGTCATGCCGGCCGACGCAGAGTCTCCGGGATCCCCTGATGGCATCGGGCCGGATCCATCATCGAAAGGGTGCCATGCGCCATCGGTGGAAGCGGCACCCAAAGCGTCCGGGCTCGCGTCCCGGAGCTCGAATGCGGCCCAGGCGTGCGGCGTCGGCGCCGCCGCGCTCCACAGGAGAAAGACCGCGACGGCCCTCATCGCGTCCACCGATCCACCACGGAGAGCGTGAGGGCTGCGCTCCTGATGGGCTCGCGGTCTTCCGGAATCGTTTCGGCCCGCACGATGTAGATCCCGGCCGGCACGGGAGCACCCTGGTCGTCGCGCCCGTCCCAGAGAAACGCTCCTTCACCCAGGATTCGCTGCCCGTCGACGAGGAGCCGCCGCGGACGGCCCAGGAGGTCGTGCACGAAGACGCGGACTCGGCTCCCGCGCGCCTCCTCGCTGAATCGCAGCACGACCGGGGCGACCGCCAGTCCGGGCGCCCTCCGAACCACCCGGGCGCTCGCGATGAGAAGCGCGCCCCGGTCACCCGCTCCCTTCCCGGGGGCCTGAATCGAGTTCGGCCGAGCCGGCGTTCCTGCTCGAGGGTCGATCGATTCCGTCCAAGAGCTCGCCGACGCGCTGGGGAGCATCGTTCCGAGGCGCTCGAGCGATCCGTCCCGCGCGGTGTATCCCGCGCGATAGGGGACGACATCCGACGGTGCGCCGGACGCATCGACGACGCGCACACGGTCGGCGAAACCGTCATCCCCATCGGCGTCGTTGAGGGCCACCCAGCCGCCGAGGCATCCCAGGACCGCGCTGTCCGGAAGCGAATAGGTCGTGCGCACTATCTCGGGCGACTGCGCGAGCACAAAGATCGCCCCCGCGTGAGCGGGGCGCGGTGTCGGCCCCCGATCGATCGAATAGGCGCGGCCGCCCGCGTCGGAAAGAGCGAAGAGGCCCACGTCCGCGACTTCCTCCCGCGCCATCAGCTCGACCCATTCCCCCGCCCCTCGATCCCGGAACGCGATTTCGTTCACGACGAGCGGGCCGGCCGTCGACCGCGTCTCAAGGAGCGCGGTATCCGTGACCGCGGACCCATCTGTCAAGGGCTCGACGCCGAGATCGCGCAGGGAAAGCCGGAGACCGAACCTCCCGGGCGGAGGCGCGAAGAGCGCGCATTGAACGCTCGCGCTTTCTCCCGGAGCGACGGTCGAGCCTGGGCTGATCCCCACCGGCGCGGCGGACCACGGGCGATCCGGTCCATCTCCGACACGCACGACGACCTCGGCTTGCCATCGAGCCGCCGGGACCGCCAGGCGCCCGAGATTCTTCACGGTCGCGCGCAGGGTCGCGACATCCCCCGGCCAGGGGACATCCGGCACGAGACGGGCGCTTCCGCGCGTGAAGGAGAGCCGGACGTCGGGGTGGTTCGCGCGCCCCGGCGTGGGGCTTGGTTCGGGCGCCCAGTCCGCTGCGTTCCATTGGGTGTCCACACCATCGCCGGCACGGGAGAGGGATTGTCCGGATGGCGCGTCCGCGGCGGGCGCGCCCTCAAAGAGCTCGCTTGCCGTGAGCGCCCCGTAACCCAAGAGGTCGAGCACGACGCCCGCGCGGGTCAGACGAATCGCGTCGGGACCGTTCTGGAGGGGAGCGAGAAGGACAGACCCCGGGATCAGAAACGCGTGCCGGGGAGACACCGAGTCGCCGTCCGTTCCCACGTACACCGGGGTCCAAACCCCGGGCCGCGAGCCATCGCCCGACTCCACGACGATCCCACGGAGCGAAATGGCGGCGGTGTCCGGATTCCAAAGTTCCACGAACTCCGATCCCTCATCGGCCCCCTCGGGGTCGTACAACACTTCGTTCAGGAGAATTTCGGCGTCCGAACGCGAAACGTGCGCGGCGAGCAAGACGAGGGTGGCGAGACAGTACGCGGGCTTGCGCCCGAGAATGAGCGGCATGGGATTCCCCCTTTAGAGGAGGCGGGGGGAGCTGTCGGTAGGATCGGCGGCGCTCGGGGAGCGCCTTTGCTCTCGGGGTGTTGGATGCCGGCGGCTCGAGTGGGCGCCCTAAAGCAAATGGAACCTCTTCCGTAAAATCCACTCCGCGGTCGCGCCGAGGACGAGCACAATGAAAAGCGGGACGTTGTGGAAAATATCCAGCTCGATGATGCGAGCCCTGGCGATATCGGGCGAGCGCAGCCTCGCGAGAACCGGTCCCGGATGGACCAGAGGTGCCGCGACGCCTCCCGAGCGCGAAGCCAGCCGCTCGAGCACGGAAGGCTCCGCGCCAAGCGATTCAAATTCGACGCCCTGCTCACCGACCGCGACCCGAAGGCTGTCCGTGCCCACCAATCGTCCCGCGCGCTCCACGCGCCCCACGAGCCAATAGATCCCCTCCGGAAGCGCGATCGAGCCCGCAAAATCGCCCTGGTTCGAGCCTATGAGGCGCGATTCGCCGGCGACGCCGCCGGCGCTCCGCCGCGCTCGTACGGTCGCCCGCGCTCCGGTGCCGACGGCGCCGTTCGCGAGCGCGAGCCGCACCGGGACCGCCCGCTCGGCCGGCGTGAGGTCGGGGGCGGAGATCCGAACCGGCCGGTCGTCCGCGCTCTGCGAGAGCCAGGCGTTGAGCCCGCCGAAGAAGGATGGCTCGATGCCGGCCCCGCCCCCCAGCCCGGCCGCCGTCAGGCCCCATCGATAGACGCCCGCCGCGTTCAATACGGCGACGCGGCCGGCGCCGACCCTCCCCGCCAGGAGAAGCGGTGTGGTCTCGGTTCCGTAGCGCGCCTCGAGGAGCGGGGTGAGCGCGTTGCCCTTGAGGCTCAGGATGTACGGCGTCTGAATCGGCGGGAGCGAGCGCCAGGTGGCGGTCGCGGTGGCGGCATCCCCCCCAAGAAGCGAGACTTCGTGCGCCCTGCCGGCTGGAGACAGCTCCACGCCCGTGCTGGGCCCGGTCGCTCTGCCGAAGTCGCGCCACGCGAGCCCGAGAGCGTTCGTGAGAGGACCCGCGGCCGGGGGCCGGTTCACCGGGTCGGTCCAGAACAGCACGCCCCCTCCGCGATTGAGAAAGCTGAGAACTTCCGCGCTCCGCTCCGAGGGGAGCGTGCGGGAATCGTATCGAAGGACAAGGACGTCAGCGTCGCGCAGCACCTGGGCGAAACTCTGCGGTGCGCCGCCGGGGGCCGCAACGGAGGACGATCCGGACGGGGCCCATCGTTGGATCGCCCAGGACGTATCCTCCTCCACACCGCGCGCGAAGGAGCGAAGGTCCCAGTCCCATGCCGTCGCCACAAGCGGCACCAGGCGTTTCGCCGGGCGTGCGGTGACCGCGATCAGCCTCCGCTTGTTCTGCGTGATGGGATCCCCGGGCAAGCTGTCGAGCTTCACCGCGAGGAAATGCTTGCCGCGTTCTCCGAGGGTGAAGGGAATCGTGACGCGGCTCACGGAGCCGGGTCGCTCCAACGCGAAGGAAGCCCGGCCCAGCTCCCGCGCACCCTCGCTCAGGCGCGCAACGCCGCGCGTCGCGGGGCGAGTCCCGTGACGGACCGTCACGGAGAGGATCGCGGACCGACCGATGACGACCTCGCTAGGAGCATCGATTCCGCCGATACCGGTCGTGGGAGGATCGCCCGTGGAGCCCACAACGAGCGCGAAGGCGGGTACGGTCGATGTCAACGCGCGCTCCGGGTCCTCCCCGCGATTCACCGCGCCGTCGCTCAAGACGAGCAGCGCCGCGAGCGAATCCGGATCCACGCGGTCGAGCGCCTCCCGGATCGCGTCCCCAAGCGCGGTCTCCCCCGCACCGCGCGTTTGGGTCGCGGTCTTCCACGACGAGGGTTTGCCGATCGGCCCCAACGAGGCGTCGAAGGACGCCAGCCGTACGTCGTACCGTCCCGAGAACCCACTCGCGATCGCGGTCGCCGCGCTGTCCACGACCTCGCGCCGCGTTCGTCCCGCCGAGTCGCCGTCCCGGACCTCCATGCTTCCGGAATGGTCGACCAGGATGAGCAGCCGGTTCCGTTCGCGCGCCGCGCTGGAATACCGCACGACCGGTGCGAGCGACGCGAAGAGAAGCGCCAGCAGCGTGGCGGTGCGGACGGCCGTGAGAATCGCGCGGCGTCGCGGGGCCAGCGCCGGGTATCGCGTGAGATAGAGCGAGATCCCGAGGGCAAAGGCCGCGGCCAGGAGTACCAGCGCGATGATGCTGGGGGATGACGAGAATGAGAAATTCAAGAGTCGAGTCTCGGGAGGATCGTAATCCCGATAGGTTCCCTAACGGGCTCTGCGTTGTGAGGGCGGGGTCGAGTCACGGGAGATGCGGCTGTGCTGCAGGAGGCCGTGACTCGAAGGTAGCGTGTCGAGCGTTTCCGGTCAAGCCGAAAAAGTGAGGGCCCCGCGTCTCGAAGAGGCGGGGCCGAGAAACTCGAGTGTCAGCTTCTCGTTGGGCTCGAACTGGCCGCCGGGGCGTCTCCCTTGGCGAACGCTTCGCGGCGCTCGCGCGTGTCGAGCTCGAGCCTGCGGAGGAGCACGTAGAGCTGCACAGGGTTCATCTCGCGCCCGCCGCGCTCCGGTTTCCGGAGATCTTTCTGGATCCTCATGAGGCCGTAATCGGGGTGCTGGCGCACGATCTCGCGCACGAGGTCCTCGTCGGAGAGGACCGTCTCGCTGCGTTGCGGGCCATGGGCTTCGGATGCCGAATGAGGCGCCCCGCCGGCCCCAGAGCCCGGAATCGTGGTGGTATTCGCCGGCACGATCGGCCCAAAGGAGGCGACCGCGAGGTCGGCGTCCGTATACGCCTGCAAGATGTTCTCGAACTCGAGAAGGTCGAAGACCTCCTTGACGTCGGGAGCCATCCCGGCGAGCTTCAGGTCGCCGCCGTGCTCGCGGATTTCGCGGATTTCGCTGATGAATATTCCCCAGCCGGCGCTCGAGATGTATTCCACGCGCGCGAGGTCCACCACCACATGGTAGCGCTTCTCGCGGAGCAGCGCTTGGAGACGCCGCTCCAGATCGGGGCTCGTCGTGGTGTCCACGTAGCCGGAGACGCGCAGAATCGACACACCTTGGTTTTGGGACGCCTCTTCGACGTAGACGTCGATTCCCTTCATTCTCCCCCTCCTTGTTCTTCTGGGGCGCGGTCGGCCCGGGTAGCCCCCGAAAGCGCCTGGGCCAGCCTTGCCATACGTCTATCGGTTCCGTTTTGGGCGAACTCGAGCCTTTTTTCCTTCGTGTTAAGTCCGTGACGCCTTAGGGTTGCGTAGACCGCGGCCGGGGTCAAATTAGGGCTCGAGCGGCCCGTCGCCCGGAGCAGCTCCGCGACCCGTTTGGCCCCCATGAGAGGCTCCGCTTTCACGAGCGAAAGGATGGCCGCCTCTTCCTCGAGGCTCGCCTTCGCGAGCCCTGAGCGCGGGCGAATGCTCTTCAGGCCTTCCTCCCCTCCCACTTCGGCCACCCGGCGGCGATAGCGGTAGTAGGTCGACGGTGCGACCTGCAGCCGGTCACACGCTTCCCCGACGGGCACCCCCTCCTGCTCGACGAGCCGGAAAAGCTCGCGCCGCTTCGATTCGATGCGCTCCTCGGGCTGCACCTTTTCTTTGATCGCGACCAGCGTGATGTCGTCGTTCTGGAGCGCGCCCGCGGTGAACTCATGGATCTCCCGGTCCAACGCCTCCGAGAACCCCTGCGCGCTGAGATGCGCGTGCCTCTTGATCGCGCCGAGAAGCCTCGCCTCGCCAAACTGCTCCCGCATGGGATTCATGGCCTCCGTGATTCCGTCGGTGTAGATCACGATCATATCTTCCTGCTTGAGCGTGAGCCGTTCGACGCTGATGGTGCGGCGGAAGAGATCCGCGTCCGGCGCGTCGATCCCCACGGGAATCCCTTTCGGTTTCAGGAAGTAGGTCGAGTCCGTCTCGCCGCGGTAGAGGATCATCGGATTGTGCCCCGCGCTGGCGTAGGTCACGACGCGGTTCACCGAATCCAGCACCACATAGAACATCGTCACGAACATCCCCTTCTTCATGTCCTCGGTGACGAACGTGTTCATTCGGGCCATGACGTCCGAGGCCGACCGATTCCCGCGCGCCTCCATGCGAAGCGCGGTCCGGATCATCGTCATGACGAGCGAGCCAGGGACTCCCTTGCCCGACACGTCCGCGACCACGACGCCCACCGTCCGCTCGTCGACTTGCACGAAATCGTAATAGTCCCCTCCGACCTCCTTGGCCGCGCGGTAGAGCGCTCCGATCTCGTAGCCCTCCAGCTCCGGCACCCGCCGGGGAAGGAGGCTCTGCTGGATCTCCTGCGCGACCTGCATCTCCTTCTGAAGGCGCTCCTGTTCGACGAGATTGCCCTGGGCCGCGCGGAACTTGGCCGTGATCTCGTTGAACGCGCGCGCGATCTCGTCGATCTCCTCGTTCCCGGAAGCGCCGACGTCGGCCACCATCGTTCCTTCGCCGATCGCGCGCACGCTGTCGGAGAGCGCCTGGATCGGCCGCACGAAGATTCCGATCAGGAGCATCGAGAGAAGGCAGCCGAGAAACAGCGTGAGAAGCGCGATCCCCGCAAGCTCGGCGCGCGCCGCCACGATTCGTGCGCCGATCGCCTGCTCGCTGATGCCGATCTGCACGTAGCCGAGCACGGTGGCCAGCGCCTTCCCCGTCGCGCCTGCCCGCACTGGCTCGACGATCGTGCCGACGCCGTTGCTCACGAGGTAGCGGGGGGGCGCCCACTGGTTGCCGAGGCCCGCTCCGGATCCTTGCCTCAGCCCGCTTCGCTCCGTGGTGAAGAGCTCCTCGAATCGGTTGCTGCCCCACACGCGCCCGGCCGTATCGAGGACGCGCGCCGACACGTATTCCGGGTTTGCCCGGAGCGCGGCGCGGATGGACTGATTCAGGAGCGTCTGCTCGATCGACATCGGCTCGGGCCGCGAGAGCACCTCCGCCGCCGGAAGCGCGAGCCCGCGCGCGACGCTTCGGGCGTGGGACATCGCTTCTCCGCGGATGCTTTGCATCTGCCGCGTGTGGATCACGCCGAAGGCGACCGCGACGAGGAACGTCATCGCGCCGAACGCCTGAAGGGTGTACGCGAAACGGAGCGAGCGGGGACGCCCGCCCTCTTTTCCCACCCCCCGACGCCGTCGCCCGAGATGCTTCGACATCGTGAGGACGTTGCCGTCCGGGCCCCCGCGATAGCGGACGTCGTCCATGAGCTGATTCATCAGGAAGACGCCGAGCCCGCCGCGCTTCCTCGTCTCCACGTACATCTTGAGATCGGGGCTCTTGACGTTGCGGAGGTCGAAGCTTTCGCCCTGGTCCCGGATCTCCATGGAGAACTCGCGCTGGTTTCCCGTCACCACGACTTCGATGAAGCCGGTCTTCCCCTTGTAACCGTGCTTCACGATGTTGGTGCAGGCTTCGTCTACCGCGAGTTTCGTGTTGGCGAGGATCTTTCCGGGTATCTGAATCTTCTCGCCGACGTCCTGGATGAAGTCGCGGATCTCGGCGAGATGGCGGTCCTCGGCTGGGACTCGAAGCTGGAAGCGGCGGGTCGGTCCAGCCCTGGGACTCATCGACGCGTCTCGTCGCCGCGTGCGGTCATCGGCGCGCCTCCGACTTCATCCGCTCCCTCGCTTCGAGAACGTTCCGACGGGCGCTCTCGTTCAGAGGATCGAGCAGGAGGATCTGCTCCCAGTTCCGGAGCGCCTCGCGGTAGTCGCCCGCGGTGAACGCCTCCATGCCCTTGATGTAGAGCTGCTTGATCCGCGCATCGAGCTCGGGCTTCGGCGTCGTGAGCCTGCGCTGGATTCGGTCGCGCCAGTCCCGCGCTTCGGGGCTCGTGGGATCGAGCGCGAGCGACCGCTCGACCGCCGCCTTCGCCTCCGCATACCGTCCTTCCGCGAACGCCCGCGCCACTTCATTCAGTGCGCCGAGAGCGGCCAGCTTGCGGCTCAGGGTCTGCGCTTCCGAGGCGCTCTTGCCGAGCGAGCCCTGGAGGGCGTCCCACAGCGCGCGTGCGCGCGGATCGTCGGGCTTGAGCCTCAGCGCGAGCGCCACCTGGCCCGCGGCGTCGAGGAGTCGTCCCCGCTCTTCAAGCGAGTCGGCGCGGGAGAGAGCGCGCGCGGCGGCACGATCGCGCGCGGCGGCGACGTCCCGGACAAGGGCGGCGAGGGTGTCCTGGGACGCGCCATCCGAGCCGCCCCCGGTTGAAATCCCGCGCACGAGACCCGCCGCTTCTTCGACGTCCCCCCGCGAGAGCGCCTGGCGGGCCATCTCCGCCAGCGTGGACCTGAGGCGGCGCACGCTCTCCGAGGCAATCGCGGCCTGGGCGTTCCGCTCGATCTCGACACGCGCCCGCCCGGCACGCTGGGTGTAGCTCGGCTCGCCGGGATCCGCGCGTTGGAGAACCTCCCAGAGCACAAGCGCGGTCTCCCAGTCACCCGAGCTCTCCGAGATCTCCGCCTTCTTGCGGTCGCGTGCGATCTCGCCCGCGCGTTCCGCGCGGATGGAATCCTCCGCCGCCCGCCGAAGCTCGGCCATGCGGCGCGATTCGTACTTGCTGATCGGCTCGCCCCACGCCATGCGTAACGCGAACTGCTGGGTCGCCTCGACGCTTCCGCTCTGGTAGGCGTAATCGAAGCCGTAGCGCCGGAAGCGGAGCCCCACGCCGAAAATGGGGTCCCCGTTCGAAATCCCGGCGCGAACGGCGCCCAGTCCCGCGCGCGTGAACTCGAGGCCGACGCGCGGCTTCATCCCTTCCTTCCCGCGGGTCCCGACGTCGAGCACGACCCTTCCTGCGCTCATTGGGTTCAGGCGCCATTCCGGGCTTCCGAGCCCGAGGCGGAACGATCGGTCAAGCACCGAAGACGCGCCGCCGAGGTCCAGCGAGCCCGCGACGACGTTTTGCGCCGACACGCCGATTTGACCACCGCGCAGCACGGCCGGGCGGTAGAGGAAACCCACGTCGAGCGCGGGGGCCGATGCCGAGACGTCGCCGAGCGACTGCCCCAAGATCTTGAAGGTGAGCCCGCCCCAGATCGGCCCGCGCACGCGTCGCGCGACGCTGACGGCCGCCGCCGTCTCGCGGTAGACGATCGAGCCCAGCGGCCGGTTCCCCGCGTCGTAGGCGTCGATCCCGCCGGTTCCGATCCGCACGAAGCCGAGGCCGACGCCTCCAAGACCGGGAACGGGATAGGAGACGGCGGCAAGGTCCCAGGTCGTGGAGAACTGGAGCATTCCGTGGTGGACCAGGAAGGAGCGCTCATCCTGCGCCGCCAGGCCGGCCGGATTCATGTAGATCGCGAGCGGATCGAGCGCCACGCCTGTGAAGCCGCTCGCGGCGCCCGTGCTCGGCCAGCCCGCCGGCGTCGAAAGAAGGTCCGACGTCCCCGCGGTCTGGCCCGAGGCGCGCGCCCGCGTTCCGAAAAACGCGGCGAGGAGAAGCGACGCGGCGCAGATGGCGCGGACCAGGCGCCGGGCGTTGACCCGGCGAAGTTGGCGGCGCAGGACGCGCCGGTTACGGAAGCATCGCCGCATTCTCATCGCAGCACCCCCACCTTGACCTGCTCGCTCACCCCCGGTCCTTCGATCCGGGCGACGTAGACACCGGGGCGCACGATCTCTCCTTTGCCGTTCCGTCCGTCCCAACGCACTTCGTTCAAGCCGCTCGCGCCACCGACGCCTCCCGAAGGGAGCGACAGCTCCCGCACCAGGTCGCCCAGGAGCGTGTAGATGGAAACCTTGACCGAAGCGTCCTGGCCAAGAACGTAGGAGAGAAGGACCGCTTCGCTCCCGGCGTGGAAGGGATTCGGATAGCCGTGCGCCCGGTCGAAGAACGTGATCTCGCGCGAGGCGAGCGCCGCGAATGGAAGCCCGCCGCCCCCCACGATGGGCACGCGGGTGCCGGTGAGCGCGTCGAGGGCCACGAGGTCGTTCGCCTGCGCGACCTGGAGCGCGACACGGACGGCGGACGAGCCTGGGCGGAACGCGACATCGACGAAGAGCGATTCCGGCCCGTTCGTCATGATGAGCGGCTGGGTCAGGCTGAGGGTGAAGGGATTCGGCGCGCCCGGAGGCGGCGCCCCTTGCGCGAGGAGCGCACCCACGCGATCGCGGAGCGAGATCGAGGACACCGAGGACGCGGGCGGGAGGCCGGTGGAGCCGTCGGCGACGATGGTGATCGCGACCGACGTCAGGGAATCCTTCGTCGAAACGCCGGTCTGGACGAGCGGCAAGAGCTCGAGCCCCCATGCGCGGATCGGCGGCCCGCCCCGCACGAGCTGGACCGGCACGGCCGCGTCGACGCCGCGGACCTGGATCGCGGCGAGCTGCCCGAGCACGGTGAGCTCGCTGTCGGGAGAGGTCGCGGCGGCGCTCGCGGCCAGCGCCCATTCGGTCCCGCCGATCGCGAGGTCCACCCGATAGGGCTGGCTCGCCATCGCCGCGGGGACGAGAACGCCCGGGAACACGAGCGCGGCCTGGGTGCTCGGTGCGAGCAGAAAGGCGGGGCCGGAGGCGAGGCCGGTCATGACCTCGCTGCCGTCGCTCAAGGTGAAGCGCGTCTGGGCGGGATCGATCACGAAGGGGGACCCGCCCCTGTTCTGAACATCGAGGGTGAGGTCCACCGTCTGGCCCGGACGTATGTGGCTCGGCGCGGTCGAGCGCCCGACGTACTGAAGCAGCGCCGGCGGCATCGCGTGGAGCGTGCCCCCGGGGAGGCTCTGGGCGCGTGCGACGCCGTCTTCCATGCCGAACACGTCGAGCGTCGCCGCGGCGTCCCCAGGCGCGGCGGAAGAGCCCAGAGGTCCGCCGGTGAAGGCAAGGTTGAGCGACTGGCCGGCGTTCAGGGTGGGCGAGGCGCTCAGCGTGCGCGTGACCGACACCGGGGCGCCGAGCCTGAGCGCTGTTGCGGGGTCGAGCGCGAAGGGCACGTCACCGTCGTTCCGGAGCGTGAGCGACACGGAACGCGATTGCCCCGCGCTCACGGTGCCCGGAGCGAGCGACCCGGCAAGGACCGTGAGGAGCGCGGGGTCGAGAACGTCGATGCTGTCGGGCGCCGAGGGAACGGTGTCGGCAAAGGCCTGTCCGGATTCCGTGCCGTCGAGGAAGACACGCGCGCGGTAGCGCCCCTTGGGCACGCCGCCCGCCGGGACCGCGAGCGAGTCGAACGCGAGGGTCGCCTGGTCGGAAGCGAGGACGGCGGTGTTCGCGGATAGCGCCGTCGTAAGCGTCGTTCCGCCCGCGTCGAGCTCGAGCCGCGTGGTATTTCGATTGAGGGTGACCGCCGCCGCGCCCGTGTTCGCGACGCGCAAGGTGGGAGCGAACGTCCGCCCGCGCAGGAGACGCTGCGGCGTCCCGCTGCCCGCGACCGCGACGACGCGAGCGGCCGAGATCACGCGGAAGCTGAGCGGGATGGAGCTCGACGCAACCACCGGCGTGCCCGCGAAGGTGACCGTCGCCTGGAGCGTCGAGTTGATCATCGTCCCGGAAGGGATCCCGCCCGACGGCACGGCGACCGGAAACGTGAACCGGGTGGTTCCGCCGGCCGGGATTGTCGTTCCGAGGGAAGGTGTCGGCGCGCCGCTGATGAAGGCCCCGGTCGAGTAGCTCAGGCTGCCGCCCGTGAGGTCGCCCGGCGTCCCGGATAGATTCGCGACGTCGAAGACCAGCGAAAGATTCTGATATCCGAGCGGCGCGGGATCAGGTGAGGCGCTGACCGCGGCGACGCTCAGCCCGAGCACGCTCACCTGCGACCCGGCGAGGCTCAGGTAGAAGTCGAAGGCGTCCCCGGTGGCACCCGTGCCGGCCGCCTGAAAGCTGGGCGCGTACGCGCCGGGGGTCAGCGCGGCGGGGACGGTTCCCGCTGCGAACGTCAGCGTCGTCGTAGCGCCCGCACCAACCGCGGCCGGTGAGCCGAGCGCCGCCGTGAAGGTGGTCGCGCCCGCGCCGAACGAGAAGAGGGATCCGGTCCCGAGCTGGATCGCGCCCGCGCCCGTGTTCCGCACCTGGAGCGCGAACGAGACGCTTCCCCCGGGGATCACGGCTCCCGGCGCCAGCGAGCCCGCGACGTAGGCCAGCGAAGGAGGCGGCACGTAGGTGAAGGCGTGGCTTCCTGTGGCGGACCCGGCGCGGGATGCGGCGGTGAGGGTATCGGGACCGGGCGCGCCCGGAGCGATCAGGATCAAGGATGCCCTGCCGTCCGCGGCCGTCGCCAAGTCGAGGCCCGGGAAGAGCGCGCTGGCGTCCGAGGCGAGCAGGGTCCCCGCCTGCGCGCTCACGCCCACGAGCGTTCCAGCGCTGACGAGGTTCCCGAACGCGTCCCGCACCGGCCCGAGCACGACGGTGGACGCGCTCCTGCCGTCGGCCGTCAAGCTGTCGCGGGTGGCCGCGATGGGGATCGCGCCGGAGGGCGAGGCGGGAGACACCGTCGCCGTGCCGCCGGTTCCGCTGCTGCCGCCTGTGCGGTCCGCCGCGATCGCGACAGACTCCGCCACGGTGTCCCGTCCGGTGGACACGAACCGGCCCGCGACGAGCGGGCCCGAGGCCGGGCCCCACACGACCGAGCCCGCTCCGCGCATCGTGACCGGCGCGCCGTCCGTCACGACAACGTTCCCGAACGAATCGACGGCCTCCACGAGCACGCTCTCCGGCACGCCGGCCGTCCAGCTCAGCGACTTGGGCGACACGCGCAGCGCGACGGTCGCGCCGGGAGCCGTCGCGGCGCGGATCCCGACCGGACCGAGCGAGCCGCCGCTCGCGAAGATCGAATCCGCGGCAGGGGCCGCGTTCGGCGCCCGGTAGCGGACCGCGAGCTGGCCCGAGCCGTTAGTGATGCCGCCTTGTGACCCCGGACCCCCGGAGGTTGACCCGAGCGATTCGAGAGAACCCATAGCGCTCGGCCCCCCGAGGAACACGGTGAGCGCGAGTCCGGAGATCGGGTTGCCCTGGCCGTCGCGTGCCGTGACGGTCACGGTTCCGGCTTGTGCAGGGGTGAGCGAGAGCGAGTCGGGGGACATCGTGAGGCCCGCCGGCGGGTTCACCGCGACCGGCCCGTAGGTCACCGAGCGCGGGCCGTCGCTCACGACAATCGTGAGGGGGCTCGCAAGCGTCGGGGTCACGGGAATCGAGGCGGCGCCGCCCGCGAGGATGACCGAGTCGGGGACGGTCGCGCCGCCCGAGGTCACTGTGGGCCGGAGCACGTTCCCGTTCTGCCCGGGCAGGGAGTTCCCGAACGAATCATGCGCGTTAATCGTCAAAATGATGCCGGATCCGGCCGTCAAAGGTGGCGCCGGGCCCGCGACGGTGTAGTGATCGAGCGGTCCCGGCTGGAAGACGATCCCGGGCTCTGCGGCAAGGGGGATCCCCCGTGCCGTGACGCGGACGGAACCGGTGTCCGGGATCGTGGCCGTGGCGCGGAAATCGATCCTGCCTCCGGAATCGGTCGCGGAGGCGAGCGGCGTGGTGCTTGCCGATGCGCCAACCACCGTGACCACGACCGAAGCCGCCTGGACGCCGCCGAGAGGATGGTCCTGGCCATCCCGGAGGGTAATCGCCACCACGCTCCCGGAAGCGCCGACCGGAACGGGCGAATCCGCGGTGACGGTCGAACGCGACGCGCTCACGGCCCCCGGTACGAGCCGGATACCCAGGGTCCCGGTCGAGGAGCCGTTGCGCAGCGCGGTCGCGGTGACCTGCGCCGTCCCCAACGAATCGCCTCCGAAGAGCGAGAGCGAGATCCCGCCGCCGGATGCGGGGATCTGGATACCGGGCGCCGGATCGGCGTCGGCGTTCTGAATCGCGCCGAGCGTGGTCGAGACCGTGTATTTCTCGCCGTTCTCCACCTGGTTGCCGTTCGCGTCGTGGAGGCCCGCCGCACCGAGGGTCAGCGTCGCCAGGCTGTCCGCTGCGAGCGAGTCCGGGGAAGCGGAGAGGGTGATCGCGCCGGAGGGTGCACCGGCGAGAAGACGAATCGGAGCGGCGCCGGTCGCGCTTCCCCGCTCGGATTGAACCGTAGCCCCACCCAGGCCGGCCGTGACTCCGACCCTGACGAAGCCGCGCACGGCACCCGTGGAGTCGGCGAGCAGCTGCGCGCCCGGGGTCCCCGGATCCTGATCGGTGACCTCGGTGAGCAGGGCGCCCCCGTCGAACGCGAAGCGCTCCCCCTGCGCGACGGCGTTCCCGAACGAATCGAGGGCCGCGCCCGATACGAGAACCGAATCGACGCCGTTCGCGACGAGCGTGTCGGGCGTCGCGGTCAGCACGACCGCTGCGGGTACGTTCGGCTGGGTGAAGACAGGCGCGCCGGCCGTCCCGAGAAAGGGGGAGGTACCGTTCGCGTCGATGGCGCGGACGCGCCCCTCGGCCGTCGTCCTCTGGGTGTCTCGGAAGCGAAAGCGCGCGGAGTCGGCGAACGCAGGAATCGTGATCTCGAAGATCGTGGTCGTGCCCGCGACGTTCTGGAAGGTGCCCGCGGGGCGATCGGTCCAGAGCGTGAGCGTCTCCGGAGCCGGGACTGGAGAACGATTCCCGAATGCGTCCACAACGCGCACGGTGACCGTGTCGGGCACGCCGGCGGTGAGCCTCAAGGTGTCGGGCGTAAGCGCGATCCGGTCGGGGCCTCCTGGGGAAACGGCGACGCCATGTCTGCTCGAGAGGTATCCCGCCGTCGAGTCGATCACGGAAAAGTAGAACGCTCCTGCCTTCCGCGCGATGAGCGATCCCGAGTAGACGCCGCTCGAAAGAATGGCGCCCGCGCTCACGAGATTCGGATCGGCGGGCGTGGGACCCACGGAATCGGCGAACGCGATGTAGGTCAGGGATGCGGCCGATCCCGGGCCGCCGGTGATCGTGTTGCCGTCCGCGTCCCGCGAGCCCGCGGTGACCGGGAACGCGGTTCCCGCGGCGACGGACCCGGGCGCGGTCATCGCAAGCCCCGCGTAGGCCCCGTGGACCACCGTGATCGCTCCCGTCGAATCGGACCACACCCCGGCGCTGTCCGCGATGGCGTACGCCGTACCAGGCGTGTCGAGCTTGAGCACCGTGCCGGTGCCGTTGCTCGGCACGGGCGCTCCGACTCCGCCGGTCAGAGTCCAGTTCGCCCGGATCAGGCGCGTGAGGTTCCCGTACTTGTCGTAACCGCGCAGGAAGAGCTGCGTCGAGTCCTGATCGGTCGTGCGGGTCAGGGTGCCCACCACCGTGTTGGCTCCGTCCACGACCTTCGCGGAGGCGACCCGGCCCGGAACCACCGAAACCCACGGGGAGAACTGAATGGCCGCCGGCGATCCGGTGAGCGTGGGATCGCTCCGGACGCGAAAGTAGACGGTGTCCTGCGCCGTTGTCTGGGGGTGCGCCGATGCGTGGCCGCCGCCCGCCCCGTAGAGGACGCTGACCGACCCGCCGGCCTGAAACGGGTCTTTGGGCGGCGCGCCCAGAAAAAGACGAATCGTGTCGCCGACGGTGACCACCGAGTTCACGTAGTTGTCGTCGGTCCAGCTGACATAACCCGGCGAGATGGGACTCGAGGTCTGCGGCGGTGTCCAACCGGAAGGAATGACCACGTCGACCAACCCACCGGTGGCGGAGAAATCCTCGGTCGGCGCGTATTGAATCGTCCAGATACTGCTGTCCGTTACCGCGATGGGGCTCGGTCCCAGAATGATCGCCGTGCCGGTCCCGGGCCCCGCGATCGCGGGCGGGGCCAGAACGGATCCAAGCAACGCCATCGCGACGACCGTGCCGCGGAAAGCGGGCGCACGGGTGCGTCGGCGCTTTGCCTTCGCGCGGCTCCTGCGTGGCTGGGTTGTTTCCTGCATGGGCCTCGGATCGATGAGATGTCTCGGCGCTGCGCTCTTCCCTTGAATCGCAGAGACTTAGCGCGGGCTTGGACCGCAAGAGGCATGCCACGGATGGGCCCCGCGCTCGCACCACGCCGTCCCACTAACTCGGCAAGCCGGACCCGTTTGCAAACGCGTCGATCGCCGCACCTTGCAGCGCCCACGCGGAAGGTGGGGGCGTCATGCAGATTGCAACCCAGAATCGAATTTGCCCTGCGGGAATGGCCGGATTCGAGCCGGCCGGTCGAGACTCAGCCGGGGGGTGTTACCGGGGGCCCCGAATCTCGCCGACGACCTTGGCGGGGAGCCCTTCTGGTGCGCGGAGCATCTCGGCGGGAAAAACTTCTTCGACCTCGGGTGCGAGGTTCCGGTTCGCGAGCCCGATGAACACAACCTGAATGATCGTAGCCAGCCCCATGACCCCGAGGCCCACGTCGAACACTTCCTTCAAGCTGCGGCGTGTCGCCTCATTCCACCACGACAGGCCGAGCAGCAAGAAGCCGACCAAAACCGAGGTCAAGACCCCGGTTAGTTTTCCGAACAGGGTCGGCTTGATGAGCACGGGGCCGTAGAAGAAATACAAATACACCGTCCCCCCGACGAGGAGCGCGTAGCGCGTGAGCATGAGGGCGGTGACCCACCACGGAACGACCTGCACCGCCAGGAGTGCGATGAAGATCGCGGAGTTGAACGTCACGTCGGTCAGCGGATCCAGGAGCGCCCCGACCCGCGTCTCAACGTGAAGCGCACGCGCAAGGACGCCGTCCAGGACGTCCGTGAGCGCGCTCGCCGCGAAGAGCCAGACGACCGCCTCCCAGCGTCGGTTCAAGATGAGCAGCACGATCGCGGGGATCGATACGAACCGCAGCATCGTGATCGCGATGGGAAGCGGCATCCGGATCACCCGCTGCCCATCGCGCGAGCCCAGCAGGAGACCGACGTGTGTGAGAACCCAAAACGAAATGAATAGGAGCATCACGCTCGAGGCGATGAGGTAATCCCCCCCCACGTCGCGCCCGACATGGACCGACAGCAAGACGGCGGTCACAAACTGCAGGACGAAGAGGCCGAGCGCCGTCGCGGCGATCGGCCGCACCAGCTCGGGGTGCTGGGGAAGGCCGCGCGAGACTCGGGCAAGGCTCACGCGGAAAAAACGCCAGATCGCGCCCAAGGTGTAGCCTTCCCTGCGGATTTCGCGCAGCAGATCGGAGGGCGGCATGGCTGCTACGGTAGGGTTTTCGAGCGTGCCTTGTCTAGGGATTCTGGACTTGGAGGGTAGCCTGCGCCACGAGCCGCTCGTCGCCGTAAGTGTCCTCGGGCAGGCCGTAGGCTTGGATGGTCTCGGGGCGGGCGCGACGATAGAGGAGCTGCGCCTCAAGGCGCAGCGTACCCTTCGCGTCCGGAATCGGGATCTCGAACCGCGATTGCGCCGTGGCACCGGCCTGGATACGCCGATCCGAAAGCACCTTGCTTGCGTTCCAGGTCTCGGCGGGGTAAACGCCCAGGTCATTCGCGAGCAGGAGCCCGAAGACCGAGCTGTTCCAGTCCAGGAACGGGTCATTCTCCCATACGATATGATCGCCCGAGTCGGTAAGGCGCAAGCGAAGCAGAAGCAGGTGCTGGTCGTTCCCGGTCGGAATGGCGTGCCCCGCGCCGACGTTGGTCACGACCGCGAAGAACCGGAGCGTATCCCCGCTCCGCTTCCCCAAGCGCAGCGCGAGGGTCGCCGCTTCCCGGAGGGCTCGGTTCTGTGCCGGGCCCGGGAAGGAGTGATCCGCGACCCGCGGCCGGACCGGGCCCATCGATGAGACCCGTCCCGGACCGCCGGGCATGTGGCACTGCTGGCACGTGACGCCCTGCTTCGCATACTTCGAGCGCTTCCACTCTCCGAACGTGTCGCTGATGAGGACGCCGTTTTGATTTTGGTATTGGTGGCACCCGCCGCAGTAGTCCGATTTGGTGATGAAATCGCTGTAGCTGGACGCATGATCCTTCACCTTCACCGGCTGGCGGATCGGCCCCTGATAGGGGCCTAGCTCGAGCGTGAAGGGCGGAACCGCCGCGGGCGGCCCGGTCCCGGCGATGGCATGACAGTAGACGCAGGTCACGCCCTCGGCACTTACGTCACGGAGTTTTTCAAAGTCGTTCGACACGAACGAAGCCGTCTCGTGACATGGGCCGCATTTCACCATGGTCGCGCCGCGGGTCTCCTTGAGCGAGGTAAAGTACATCCGCCCGAAGAGGGGATTGGATTTTCGGTCGGCCGAGGCGTGCGCGGAGGTCGTCCACTGCTCGGTGATGTCGACATGGCATCCGCGGCAGGTTAGCCCGGACTGCAAATTAATGTCCGTGTGGAGGAGCGGCGGAGGCGTGTAGGCCGAGGCCGCGAGGGCAAAGGCAACGAGAGCAAACCGATGGAGGATCGGGGTCGCGCGAGAGCGGGCCAAGGTGCAGCCATGGTACCCCGGCGCCCGAAGGGGGGTCAAGATGGTGCGCCCGGGCGAGGAGTGCCGCCAGGTCGACCCGGGCCCCCCGCGACAGGGGGTCCATGGGAGACGTAGTCGGCGACGATGGTTCCCAGGATCTTCCAGCCTGCCCGGAGCGACCCACCCAACGTGCCGGAAATCTTCGACCGCCCCACGCGCCTGCGGTAACGGACCGGGACCTCGACGTGGCGTAGTCCCATGCGCGCCGCCTTGACTTGCATCTCGATCGTCCAGCCGAAATCGCGATCCGCCATGCCGAGCTTCCTCAGCGAATCGTACCGGATGGCCCGGAACGGTCCCAGGTCGGTATAGCGAGCCCCGTAGAGCGCCCTCAGCAGGCGCGTCGCGAGCCAATTCCCGAACCGGGCGTGCGGCGTGAGGGCCCGCGGCTCCCGCACCCCCGAGGTCCTGGATCCGATCACGAGATCCGCGCGCCCTTCGAGAATCGGGCCGAGCAGGGTTCCGGCCTCGGTGGGGTCGTCGCTCAAATCAGCGTCCAGGAAGAGGACCACGTCGGGGGGATCATGAGCGAGCGCCTCGATCCCCTTGAGGCAGGCGGCACCATAGCCACGACGCGGCTCGAGGACCGCCGTGGCGCCGTGGTCGCGGGCGATACGGGAGGTCGAATCGGTCGAGCCGTTATCGGCCACGATGACGCGGCGCACCGGCGGCGAGGGGAGCAGGTCGAGCACTCTTCCCAGAGATTCCGCCTCATTCAGCGCGGGGATGATCGCGTCGACGCGGAGCGGGGTGATCATTTCCGGTTCAAGGCGGCGCGGGCCGCGGCAAGACGCGCGAGCGGAACCCGAAACGGGCTGCATGAGACGTAATCGAGCCCGATCTCCTCGAAGAGATCGATCGACGCCGGATCGCCGCCGTGCTCGCCGCAGACGCCGACCTTGAGCCCGGGCTTGCTTTTCCGCCCCGCGAACGTGGCGCGCCGGACCAAAGCGCCCACGCCGGGCACGTCGATCGAGACGAAGGGGTCGTTCGGGAGGATCCCCGCGCGCACGTACTCGGGCAGGAAGCGCCCGGAATCGTCGCGGGAGTAGCCGAAGGTCATCTGGGTCAGGTCATTCGTGCCGAAGGAGAAGAAATCCGCCTTGGCCGCGATCTCCCCCGCCAGCACCGCCGCGCGCGGAACCTCGATCATCGTGCCGATCGTATGCGGCACATCGACGCCGAGGCGCCGTGTCACCTCCGCGGCGACCGATTCCACCTCGGCTCGCTGCCGGCCCAGCTCCTCCGGGTCGCCTACGAGGGGGATCATGATCTCGGGAATCACCCTCTTCCCGAGCCGGATCACGCTGGCCGCGGCTTCGAAGATGGCGCGTGCCTGCATTCGCGTGATCTCGGGGTGGAGGATCCCCAGCCTGCACCCGCGGAACCCGAGCATCGGGTTGAACTCGTGAAGCTCCTCGACCCGCGTGAGCGTGGCTTCGAGGAGCTTCCGTCGCGCGCGGGAGCGGGCGCCGGGCTTCAACCCCGCGAGCTCGCGCAGGAGGTGCTCGCGCTTCGGCAGAAACTCGTGGAGCGGCGGATCGAGCGTCCGGATCGTGACCGGGCAACCCTCCATCGCGAGGAAGAGGCCTCGGAAATCCGCCCGCTGGAGCGGGAGGAGCTTCTTCAGCGCCCCTTCGAACGCGCGGATCGGCCCTCTACCCGTGCGCTGGGATTCGGCCAGCTCGCGCTTCAGGCGCGGACGCTCCGACCGAGCCGCGTCCTTCAGCTCCCCGGAAAGCCGCTCGATCGTGAGCTTCGCCTGCCGTGCCTCCTGCGCGTTCAGGATCATCGTCACGACGTACGGAATCCGCTCCTCCGCGAAGAACATGTGCTCGGTCCGGCATAAACCGATTCCCTCGGCGCCGAGCTGTCGGGCGAGCCGCGCGTCGTGGGGCACGTCGGCGTTCGCGCGCACGCGAAGCCGCCGCACCTCGTCGCACCACTGGGTGAGCCGCTCGAAGCGCTGGTACAGCGGCGCCCCCTCGGGCTTGAGCTTTCCCCTCAGCACGCGGACCACCTCGGAATCAGTCGTGGGCGCATCTCCAAGGAGCACCTCCCCCGTGGAGCCGTCGAGCGAAACGAAGGTCCCCTCGCGCAGCGTCCGGCCGCCGACGCGCAGGACCCGCCTTCCCTCGTCGATCGATAGCGCCGTGCAGCCGGCCACGCAGCACTTGCCCATGCCGCGGGCGACGACGGCGGCGTGCGACGTCATCCCTCCGGTCGCGGTCAGAATTCCACGGGCCGAGCTCATCCCCGCGATGTCGTCGGGGGAGGTCTCCGCGCGGACTAAGATCACGCGCTCGGCCAGTCCCCGGCGAACCGCCTCCTCGGACGTGAACACGATCGCGCCCGCCGCGGCGCCGGGGGAAGCGGGAAGGCCGCGGGCGAGCAGCGCGTGCTTCTTGCGTTCGGCCGGGTCGAGCACGGGGTGGAGCACCTGGTCGAGATGCTCCGGGTCCACGCGCTCGATCGCCTCCCTCTTGGTAAGCAGCCCCTCGTCCACCATGTCGACCGCGATCCTCAGCGCGGCTTGCCCGGTGCGCGCCGCGCGCCGCGTCTGGAGCATGAAGAGGCGCCCCTCTTCGATCGTGAACTCGAAATCCTGGACATCGCGGTAGTGCTGCTCGAGCCGGGATGTGATCTCGCGGAGGGCCGCGTAGGCTTCCGGCAGCTCGCGCTCCACCTCGTCGATGGGACGGGGCGTGCGGATTCCGGCGACGACGTCCTCGCCCTGGGCGTTCAGGAGATATTCGCCGTAGAAGCGCGGCTCCCCGGTGGCGGGATCGCGGGTGAACCCCACCCCCGTCGCGGACCGGGGACCGAGGTTTCCGAAGACCATCGCCTGGACCGTGACCGCCGTGCCGAGGTGCTCCGGGATGTTGTTCAGCCGCCTGTAGTGCACCGCTCGCTCGGTGTGCCAGGAGCGAAATACGGCATCGCGCGCCCGAGCGAGCTGCTCCCGCGCCTGTTGCGGAAAATCGTGACCGATCTCGCGGCGCACGAGATGCTTCATGCGCTCGACCAAGCCCCGGAGGCGCTTCTCATCGAGGCCGGTGTCGTCCGTGACGCGGGCGCGCTTCTTGGCGAGAGTCAGCTCCTCCTCGAAGATCTCTCGCGGGATTCCGAGCACGACGTCGGAGAACATCTGGATGAATCGGCGGTAGCTGTCGAACGCGAAGCGAGGGTTCCGGCTCTTGCTCGCGAGCCCCTCGACCGTTTGGTCGTTCAGGCCCAGGTTCAGAACCGTGTCCATCATCCCGGGCATGGAAATCGGAGCGCCCGAGCGAACCGAGACGAGGAGCGGATTCGCGGGATCGCCGAGGCGGCGTCCCAAGAACTGCTCCAGCCTGTGAAGGGCCTGTTCCTCCGCTTCGACGATCGACTCCAGGAGGCGGCCGCCGGCCTCGAAGAACTGCCGGCAAGCTTCGGTGGTGATCGTGTACCCGGGCGGAACCGGGATGCCGGCGTTCACCATCTCGGCGATACCGGCCCCCTTCCCGCCGAGGAGATCGCGCATGCGCGCGTTCCCTTCGGCTTGACCGTCGCCGAAGAAATAGACCCAGCGATGGCGGTGTCCGGGAGAAGGCTCCGCGGGCCGAGCTGCCGCGGCGACCGCGGAGTCCCGCTCCCCGCTCATCGGCTCACCCGCATGAGCTCGAGCGCGGGCCGGATCTCGCCGGCCACGAGCCCAGCGTAGCTCTTGAGGACCATCTCCTCCGCGGGCTGGAGCGCCTCACGATCCTCGTCGGTGAGGAGCGCGAGCTGGGCGAGCACCGCGAGCACCGCCGGCTTGAGCGCGCGGCGGCTGCCGTCCGCGATCTTGACCGCGATCCCGATCCCGCGCTTTACGTGGGCGATTGCGTGCATGCCTTCCGCGCCCGCTTTCGAAACCACGGCCCCTTGCAGGCGGCGCATGAGGATCGTGTCGAGCCGGCCCTCGCTCGCAACGTGCTCCGGATGCGCCGCCATGGCGTCGCGGATCGCCACGAGTCCCGGCACCGCGCGCCCATCGGCGTCCGTGCCCGCCGAAAAGAGGGCGAAGGCGCGGGCGAGCGCCTTGAGCGGAAGCCGAGGTGTAGGAGCGCTGCAACCATCGATCGCCGGAACCGAGTCTTCGAACGGGCGACCCAGGAGCGCCGCGAAGCTGTCGAAGATCAGGCGCTGGACCGGGTGCGCGGGATCGATGTAGCTCTCGAGCGGCTCTCCCATCGCCCGCGCCAAGAGGAGCATCCCCGCGTGTTTTCCCGAGCAGTTGTGGCGGAGGGCGGTCGGCGCCTCCCCCCTCGCGCGGAGCGCCTTCGCGGTGACCTCGTCGTAGGGTTCGTGAACGCCGCAACGGAGCAGAGAAGGATCCGCGTCGGCGGCCGCGAGGATCTTACGCACGAGCGCGACCTGCGCGTCCGTGCCGCCGTGGGATCCGGCGATTAGCGCGAGGGCCTCCGTTCCAAGGCCGCTTCGAGAATAGACGCCCGATTCGACGAGCGGCAGCGCCTGGAACGGCTTGAACGCGGAGCGGGGGAAAACGGAAGCGCGGGGGTCGCCGGCCCAGGCCAGGAGCTTTCCGCGCTGATCGACGACCGCCACGTGACCGTAGTGGACGCTTTCGACGTGCCCGCCCCTCAGAAAATGCACGAGCGGGGCGGGGCTCGACGGTGCCGCCACCTCACGATCCACGAGGGTTCTGGTCTCCGGCATGGTCGAGACGACGCGCGCCTTGACGCGCGACCTCAGCGGTCGATCTGCGCCTTTTGGAGTCGGCCGCTATAGTCGATGTACACAGACTTCCATTCGGTGAAGGCGTCGATCACGGTCGGACCGCCTTCCCGGTGCCCGTTCCCCGTCTCCTTCACACCGCCGAACGGAAGCTGCACTTCCGCGCCGATGGTGGGGCCGTTCACGTAGGTGATTCCGGCTTCGATGTCGCGGACCGCGCGCATGGCGCGGTTCACGTCCCGGGTGTAGATCGAGGAGCTGAGCCCGAAGGGCGTTCCGTTCAAGACCTGGATCGCCTCATCCAGGGAGGAAACCGTGATCACCGAAAGCACGGGTCCGAATATCTCCTCCTGGGCGATCCGCATCGTCGGCTTCACACCGTCGAAGATGGTGGGGGGATAGAATGCGCCCTCCGCCAGGGCACCCTGATCGGCCAGCGCGCCGCCCAGGACAAGGGTGGCGCCTTCGGCCTTGCCGATCTCGACGTAGGAATGCACGCGGTCACGCTGGGCGCGATTGACGAGCGGTCCGACCTCCGACCCAGGCTCGAGGCCGTCTCCCAACCTGAGCTTCGAGGCGCGCTCCCGGAGCCTCCGCAAGACCTCATCGTGGATCTCCTTCATCACGATGAGCCGGCTCGTCGCCGTGCAGCGCTGCCCTGTCGTCCCGAAGGCGCCCCACAGAGCGCCCTCGACCGCGAGGTCGAGATCGGCATCCTCCATGACGATTTGCGCGTTCTTTCCGCCCAGCTCGAGCGAGACCCGCTTCAAGGTTTTCGCGGAACGCTCGGCGATGGTCTTGCCGACGTCGGAAGAGCCCGTGAAGGAGATCATCTTCACGTCCGGATGCATGACGAGGGGAATCCCCACCGCGCTTCCGCCCCCATGCACGATGTTCACCACGCCGTCGGGGACGCCGGCCTCGACCAGCGCCTCGACCAGGTGGTGGGCGGAGCCCGGCGTGTCGCTCGCCGGCTTGATCACGACGGTATTGCCGCAGACAAGTGCCGGAAAAATTTTCCAGGAAGGGATCGCCATCGGGAAATTCCACGGCGTGATGAGGCTGCAGACGCCGAGCGGCTGCCGCACCGACATCGCGAACTTATTCGGAAGCTCGGAGGGGACGGTCACGCCTGCAAGCCTTCGGCCCTCGGCGGCGATGTAGTAGGCCATGTCGATCGCTTCCTGGACGTCTCCGCGGGTTTCCGCGAGGACCTTACCCATCTCCCGGGTCATGAGGCGCGCGAGCTCTTCCTTTCGTTCGCGAAGGATCTCGGCGACCCGGAAGATGAGCTCCCCTCGGCGGGGCGCGGGCAGGAGGCGCCAGGGCGCGAACGCGCGGGAAGCGGCCTGGACAGCCGAATCGACGTCCTCGGGCCCGGAGTCGGGGAAGGTCCCGATCAGGTCGGAGGTGCGGGCGGGATTTCGGTTTTCGAAGCTTTTGCCCGATCGGGAAGGAAGCCACTTTCCCCCGATCAAGTTCAGGTATTCCCGGGGGGCCGGTTCCGATGCGCGGGTTCGGGCCTGAGAAAGGGCTGCAGGCGTTGCGGTGGGGGCGCTCATGAACTTCCTCCGAGCCGCCCTCCTGCTCGGAATGGCGGCTTAGCGAATGACGACGAAATGTCCTTTGGCGCGATGACCTTGCGGCGATTCTACCTGATAGATGTAGATTCCGGAGACTACCTTTCGCCCATCCGAGTTCTTCAGGTCCCACTCGAGGTCCCCGGTCACGCCTCCGGGGTTCGCGTTGGGGTTTTGGGTCAAGACCCGGACCAGCTCGGCGTTGGACGTAAAGATCCGGACAGTCGAGCCCGCCGGGAGATGGATGAAGTGGACGCGGTTCTGCCCGGGCGCCGGATCCCACTCCGCGGATGCCCTGAAGGGATTAGGCACCACGCCCACGCGCTCGAGGTTATCCGCCGGAGGATCGGAGGGCTGGACCGTGACGATCTCGCTGGAATCGACCGGGCTTTCCGTAAAGTCGCTGGCCGTCAAGTGGAGGGTATCGATCGAGGTAACCGCGTAAAGCGAGATGAAACCTCCCAAATTCGCCTGATCCGCGAAGACCCGGCAGCTATCACAGTTGTCCACCGGGGCGCCGGGCGGGTAATCGATTATGTACTGGCCACCTGCGAGGTTGTTCCTGAATCCCTTGAAGAAGAGTCCTCTACCGTAGAAATGGAATTGCGAGAGGTCGCAGGGCTGCGCGCTGGCGAGGCAGGCACCGGTGACCAGATCCCGTGCCCTGTACTCCCCGATGAGCTCGAGCGGGGTCGGAGAGATGCCTTTGATCGTGCGCCGGACTCGGTAGCCCATCCAGACGCTATCCGCCTCGACCTGCGCTCCGCTCCAGACGACGAGAACTGTGTTTCCGCCGCTGCGGGGGGTGAAGTAAGCGCCCACCGTATTGGGACTACGTGGGATGGCTATCTGCGCGCTCGCGACGGCCGCTGGCCCAGCGCTCACGAAGGCGGCCAGGAGGAGGAAGGCTAATCTCTTAGCTGGCAAAGGCATTAACGACCCCTTCGTACGCAAGTCTGCCCCGGCGTGACGACGTGTCCGTGAGTTTGGCCAATTGGGGGGGAAGAGCTACATTCCAGCCTGTTGGAAATCCCGGCCGGGCCAACCCGGCGCCCACCTCCCTGCCCGGGTCGAATGGAAAGGCAGCCTAGGGACCAAGTGGTGGGGTGTCAAGGCCTTTTTGAACAGCACAAATCGCCGTAAGTTCCAAAAATCGCTTGACACTGCGGGCCCTGGTCGCGTATACTCTATCAAGTAAATTAATGACGTCCGCGCTTCCGATTGTGAGACCACACTTCAATTTAGCTCGGCCAGAATCACGATGACTAAGGAGGTGATAGGGCTCGGAGTGTTGTTATCCTTATCCTCTTGAGGGTGTCTTCTCGCTTTTACCTGCGTTAGAGAGGAGATGAATGGAATGAAGAGAATACTAAGCGTTGTCGCAATCTTGATGCTGGCGGCTTCGCTGCTCCCGGTGAAGGGTCAAGCCGGCCT
>DASXTQ010000018.1:0-5957 GCA_036505295.1 Candidatus Eiseniibacteriota bacterium | reverse complement strand
ACTTCGTGCGTGGTGTGACGGCGGACGGGATCTTCAAGACCAGCCTCACGATCTTGAAGTAATCCCTGCCGTAGCGTAAGCAGCAGGCAGTGAGGCCCACGGGGCCGCGGTGAAGATGCCGCGGCCCCGAGCCTTTTCCGGTGCGGACGTGTGATACATTGGCCCGATGCCGAGCTATGCACGCTTCTGGAAGCGCATTCTGGACCTCACATTAGGCTCGATCGCCTGCATCGCCGCGCTGCCCCTGATTGCGCTCGCGGCCGTCGCAATCAAGCTCGACTCCAGGGGGCCGGTGTTCCACCGAGCGGTCCGGGTCGGAAGAGGCGGGCGGAAATTCACGTTCCTGAAGCTGCGATCGATGCAGATGGGCGCTGAGGAACTGCGGGGGCTCCTGCTTCACCTGAACCAGGCGCAGGGCCCCGCATTCAAGCTCCACAACGATCCGCGCGTGACGCGGGTCGGACGGTGGCTGCGCAAGCTGAGCCTCGATGAGCTGCCCCAGCTCTTCCATGTGCTCCAGGGACACATGAGCCTCGTGGGGCCACGGCCCCCATTTCCGGAAGAGGTGGAGCGCTACGAGCCGTGGATGCTTCGCCGTTTGTCCGTGCGGCCCGGGCTCACTTGCCTTTGGCAGATTCGCGGCCGAAGCGATTTGAATTTTGAGGAATGGATGCGGCTCGACATCGAATACGTCGACCGGCTTTCCTTTTGGCTGGATGTCAGGATCCTGGCCCTCACGGTACCGGCGGTGATCTCCGCGCGGGGCGCCTATTGACGGTTGCCGCACCCGATCGCGTGTGGTACCGCTAGCTCATGCGCCTTCACGCGGTTATCCTGGCTGGAGGACGGGGGGAGCGTTTCTGGCCCCTGTCCCGAAGGTCGAGACCCAAGCAGTTTCTTCCGCTGCTTGACGATCGCCCGATGCTGGCGCATACCCTCGAGCGGATCCGCGGTCTGGTGGACCCACGCGACGTTTGGATCATCACCGCACAGGATCTGAAGCGGGATGCGGAATCGCTCGCGCCGGGGGTGCCAAGCGACCAGGTGATTGGCGAGCCGGTCGGAAGAAACACAGCACCCGCGATCGCGCTCGCGGCGTGGTGGATCAAGGAAGCGGGAAGCGACTCGGTGGTCGCGGTGCTCCCGTCGGACCACCGGATCGAGCCCACCCACCGGTTTCGTGAAGACCTCGCGCGTGCGGCGGGGGTTGCCCTGGAACGGGGCGCGATTATCATGTTTGGTATTCCCCCCACGCGTCCTGAAACGGGGTACGGCTACATCGAGTCGGGCGACCCCATCGAGCCCGGCTCACCGTTTCACGCGGTGAAAGCTTTCCGCGAGAAGCCGGATCATCAGACCGCGGCGCGCTATCTTTCGGACGGGCGTCATCTCTGGAACGCGGGGATGTTCGTGTTTCCGCCGGCCACCGTTCTCGAGGAGATTCGCGCTTACCAGCCGGATATCGCGGCGCTGCTGGAGAACGTGCCCGGGCGTCCGGGGGGAGGAACCCAGGACGCGCTCCGGCGGTTTTATGGCTCGGCGCCTTCGATATCAATGGATCACGCGGTCATGGAGCGGTCCCGGAAGAGCGTGGTCGCCCGGGCGGGGTTCGCTTGGGACGACCTCGGGTCCTGGGACGCAATCGGCACACCCGAATCGCGCGATTCTCTCGGAAATGTGATCCGCGGCACCGTGCTCCTCCACAACTGTAAGAGCGTCACCGCATTCGCCGAAGGGGGCCTGGTGGCAGGCGTTGGAATTGAAGATTTGGTGATCGTTCGGACGCGCGACGTGACCTTGGTTTGCCGGAGGGGGCGGGCACAGGAGGTTCGCGCGATCGTCGAGCAGCTGAAGGGCCGGAAGGAGCTGGATGAGTACCTCTAGCGTACCCTCCCGACGGGGCCATCGCGGCGTAGCGTTTCTTGTGCCGGCCGGGTGGGCCCTTCTCTTGGCCACCGCAGCCGCTGGCTGCGCGAGGCTCGCCGCAAGCCCGCCGGAGCCCCCTGCCGCCCGACGAAACGTGGTGCCCGCCGGCGCGGGGACGCCAGCCGTCTCCGCGGGGACGACGGTGGCCGCCGGCGGCTCGACGGCCGCATCGACGCCCCCCCTGCCCCCCAACCGCGACCCCGGAGAGGAGATAACCCCGGAAGAGCTGGCGACCATTTCGGAGCCGGTTCCTGGCTCCCAGAGTGTTCCGGGAAGGGCTGGCCCCAGAACACCGTCACAAAGGGCTCAGGGGAGCCCTCAGGCCCAATCTACGCGGCCTGAATCCGACAGGCGGCGGCCGGCATCTCTTTGGCGGGTACAAATCTTCGTGACTCAGGATCGCGACCTCGCGGACCGAAAGGCGAAGGAGGCGGCCGAGCGTTTACAGGTAAAGGCGCACGTGGAGTTCGAGTCGCCTAACTACAAGGTGAGATTGGGAGACTACGCGTCGGAAGGCGAGGCCCAGCCACTCCGCGACCGGGCGCTCTATACCGGATACCCGGGGGCATTCAGGGTGCGGTGCGACGCGCACACAAGCTATGAACTAGATTGAAGTTGCAACGCCGTTGTCCTCGACCCCGGTCTTGACCCCAGCGACAATTCCCCATAAAATGGAGGGCTATGCCAGAGCTACGTAAAGACCCGGTTGTGGGACGGTGGGTCATCATATCGACGGAACGCGGCCGCCGTCCGTCCGATTTCAATGGGTCAGGCCAGCGCCCCGCAAACGCTAAGGGGTGCCCCTTCTGCGTCGGCAACGAGGACAAGACTCCTTCGGAGATTCTGGCCTACCGCGAGCCGGGGACCCCGCCCAATACGCCCGGATGGACCACGCGGGTGGTGCCGAACAAGTTTCCTGCGCTGCAGATCGAAGGGGGTCTCGATCGCCGTGGCGAAGGTCTGTACGACAAGATGAACGGGATCGGGGCGCACGAGGTCATCATCGAGACGACCGACCACACGAAGGAGCTGAGCGAGCTGAGCGAGGAGCAGATCGAGAACGTCCTCTGGGCGTTCCGCGACCGCGTCGTCGATCTCAAGAACGACAACCGGTTCCGATACATCCTCATCTTCAAGAACCACGGTGAGGCCGCCGGGGCCTCCCTGGAGCACAGCCACACCCAGCTCATCGCCACGCCGATCATTCCCAAGGTTGTGACGGAGGAGCTGGACGGTAGCCTCCAGCATTACCGGCTCAAGGAACGATGCGTCTTCTGCGACATGATCGAGCAGGAGATTCGCGAGGGGAAACGCATCGTCTCAGAGAACGAGCACTTCGTATCCTTCGAGCCCTTCGCGCCGCGCTTTCCCTTCGAGACCTGGATCCTTCCCCGGAGCCATGTCTCCGCGTTCGAGGACTCCCAAAAGAGCGAGTTCGCATCGCTCGCTCAATCGCTCAAGGACACGCTCGGCAGGATCAACAAGGCGCTCAACCGGCCGCATTACAACTTCATCGTGCACAGTGCCCCGTGTCGCGACGCCCGCCTCGATTATTATCACTGGCACATCGAAATCATGCCCAAGCTGACCAAGGTGGCAGGCTTCGAGTGGGGAACCGGCTTCTACATCAACCCAACGTCGCCCGAAGAGGCGGCCCAGTACCTGCGCGACATCGAGCTCTGATCCCGCGCTCCAATCGGAGAACCGCATGACCCAGCGCTTTCGCGTCGCGATCCTGAGTGCCGAGTCGGTTCCGTTCGCCAAGGTGGGCGGTCTCGCGGACGTCGTGGGCGCGTTGTCGAGATCGATCGCCGACTTAGGATGCGCGGTCTCGGTTTTCCTGCCGCGTTACGCCGGGTTGACGCTCCCTGAGGGTTCGTCGCTCGAGCTGACCTCCGAGATCGAAGTTCCTGTGCGCGGGGAAGACAAGCGCGCGCTCATCTACTTGCTTCGGAGCGCGGAGCTTCCGCCGCACCTTTCCTATTACTTCATCGCCAACGACCTCTATTTCGGCCGTCCCGGGATTTATAACGATCCCGCGACTGGGGAAGCCTATCCCGACAATGCCGAGCGGTTCGCCTTCTATTCGCGATCGTGCCTGGAGGCCATGCGCGCGCTCGCATTCACCCCCGAAGTGATCCACGCGAACGACCACCAGGCCGCGCTCGTGCCGGCCTACTTGAAGACGATCTACGCCGAGGATCCCTTCTTTCAGATGACCGCGACGATCCTCTCCATCCACAACATGGGGTATCAAGGCCTCTACGATCCGGACTCGATGGCGGTCGCGGGTTTCCCGCCGGAGTATTTCTATCCGCTATCCCCGTTCGAGTTCTGGGGAAAGATGAACTTCCTCAAGGCGGGGATCCATTTCGCGGATGTCATCACCACCGTGAGCGAACGCTACGCGGAGGAGATCCAGTCGGGGGAGGAGTTCGGGTTCGGGCTGCAAGGCGTTCTGAATGCGCGGCACGAAGACCTCGTCGGCGTATTGAACGGAATCGACGTCCGCATCTGGAATCCGCGCACCGATCGGGCGATTGCGGCCCGCTACGACGCGGAGAGCCTCGAGTTGAAGGGCGTGTGCAAAGCGGCGCTCCTCGACGAAATGGGGCTTCCATCGCAGCCGGACCAGCCTCTGTTTGGAATCATCTCGCGTCTGGCCGAGCAAAAAGGCTTCGATCTGATCGAGGCCGCGGCGGACCGGCTCTTCTCCCTCCCCGCGAAATGGGTCCTTCTTGGCAGCGGATCGAAGAGCTACGAGGTGCTCTTCGCGGCGTTGGAGACGCGGTATCCAGACCGGCTCCGATTCCGGAAGGGTTTCGACGACCCGTTGGCCCACCGGATCGAGGCGGGGAGTGACTTTTTCCTCATGCCCTCTCGCTACGAGCCGTGTGGTCTCAATCAGATGATGAGCATGCGGTACGGAACGGTCCCGGTGGTGCGCTGGACGGGGGGCCTCGCGGACACGGTCGAACCCTATTCACCCGGATCGGAAGGGGGGACTGGGATCGTATTCGCGCCGTACACGCCCGAGGCGCTTGTCGACGCCGTGGAGGCTGCGGTCCGCCTCTACGGGGAGCCGCGCGCCCTCTTGCGCGTGCGCCGGAGCGGCATGGCTCGCGATTTCTCATGGGAGGCGTCGGCCCGGAAATACCTGCAGCTCTACAGGCAAGCGAACGCGTCGCGCCGGATGGGCACCGGGTTTCACAAGTGGTTGGAGACGGTCCAGGAGACGGGGCCCGGCCGAGCCTAGCTTGCTTGACGGGGGTCTGGACGAGGATTAGAATTCCCCGGTTCAACCCGACAATTCACCCCGAGAGCGGAAGTAGCTCAGCCCGGTAGAGCTCCACCTTGCCAAGGTGGCTGTCGCGGGTTCAAATCCCGTCTTCCGCTCCATTTTTCTGCCCTCCGGAGCCGATTTCCACCTATGAACGATTGCCCTTCACCCCCGTCCGTGTTAGTAATTTTCCTCGGTGCCGACGAGTCCGGATCGGCTGGACGCTCACGAAAGGAGAGGTGCATGCCCGCTAAGAAAAGCGCTCGTTCGACTGCGAAGAAGAAGACAGCCAAGAAGCGTAGTCCCAGCGCGGCGTTCATGAAGCCCATGCAGCCTTCCGCTACGCTTTCCGAGGTCATCGGGTCGAGAGCGATGCCGAGGACCGAGGTGACGAAGAAACTTTGGGCCTATATCAAGAAGAACAAGCTCCAGGACAAAACCAAGAGAACGATGATCAACGCCGACGAGAAGCTGCGCGCGGTATTCGGCGGGAGGCGCCAAGTGAGCATGTTCGAGATGACGAAGCTCGTCTCGAAGCATCTCAAGTAATCCCGAACCCGCCTCGAAGCTCTTCCATCGCGACACCCCGTCGCCACCACGCGATGGGGTGTCGCGCTCTGCGCCACCGATGAAGCCTGGCACGACCCGAATCTCGTTCGAGGAATACATCCTCCTCGCGCTCCTCGCGTTCGTCCCGGTCGTATTCTCCCGCGTGACCCAGGAGTGCTTCGAAATCCCCCAGAGCGCGCTT
>DASXTQ010000017.1:0-56102 GCA_036505295.1 Candidatus Eiseniibacteriota bacterium | reverse complement strand
CGCTTCGTGAAGAAACGCCGACTGCGGAAGACGCAGCTGGTTCAACTCGCCCTGCGGGTCGCCAAGTTTGTGCTCAAGAGCCAGCTCCTTACGCTCTTGCTCGCGCTGTGCGCCTTGGGTTTTGTGGTCGGGAAGCAAGTGCACCCCGACCCCAAAGCCATCCCCTTCGAGGAGCTGTTCGAGAATCTGAGCGTGGTGTCCTACCGCGAGACGCCGTCCGACTCGGCCGCCCGCTTTGTGGTCGAGCTCTCAACCCGCGGGCGCGTATTTCGCCAGTATGACATCGACGAGCGGCGCTTCGAGGCGCCGGTACGCGGCCATGACTACCGGCGGTCGATCAGCATCACGCGCTACCCCCCTCTCAAGGTACGCGGCCACGTGGACCGCGGGTTCTGGCTCGAGCTTCCTGATTCTTCGACCCACGAGCTCCTTCCCGGACAGTTCGACGAGCTGTACCAGACGACCCTCGACTTCGTGAAACCGCTCTCTGCCGCCGCCGTCGTGCTTGGGACGCTCTCGGGGTACTCCATGGGCTACCGCATTGGCACGTGGAGCAGCTCGCTCTCCAACCCGAAGGTGCAGGAGCGCGTGCTCGCCGTTCCGGGCATCGGGCGGGTGATCGCGCGGGAGGCCTGGCGGAGAGTTCTCCTCGAGCCGGTCGTGATGGCCCAGGAGAGCGATGCCGCACGGTTCGCGTCCGTTCGCGGAACGCAGCGGATCTACACCAACTTCTTCAGGCTCGCCCTGACCGACAGCAACGGCTTCGTCACGCATGAGGCCGCCCGTCTTGACTCGGCCGGCTGCACCCGCGAGTCGCACGCCATGCGCTCCTTCGTGCAGGCGGTGCAATGCGCGGCCCAGGACACGTGCGACCTCTCGAGCGCCGACTTCGCCGCCGTCGAGAATTGGGCGAACCTGCTCGACCGTCGCGGGCACTGGGCCTACAGATCGATCCCGCCGCGCGGGGAGGAGCGCATGCGGTACTTGGGCACGCTCGCCTGGTACGGGGTGGCCCCCATCGAGCCCGACGAGCAGCGCATCTGGGTGGGACGCCGCTTTCTCGTGCGCTACGGCGACACGGAGGGCTTTGTCGCCGATGAGATCCCGTTGACGCGGATCGGGTGCCCGATCGCCTGGCGGGACTGGCTGCGTGGCGACAGCCAGTACCTGGGCACGAACGCATGGACCGCTCAGTTCATGAGGGAGTCGCGACAGTTCGCACCGGTCGTGCAGCTCGGGCGCGGGATCGCGGACAGGCTACGCGGCGGGAAGGATTGAGTCCACTCCCCCGCTAGAATCGCGCCGCGGACGAACCCCATTTTCTGCTCTGTAGGCCGGAAATCCGCTTGACAGCCGGAACCCCGCGCGGCAAATTGGCGGGGAGAGTTTCCCCCCTTTGCGCTTCCCCCTCGCGCTCCCCTGACGGTTCGCGAACAGCCGGCGATCGTTCCCGCGCAACCTGATCTGCTATTCCGACCGGGCACCCCAGACCGGTTGGCGTTACCTCGTTTCCGCGTTCGATCGAGCCGGGAAGTTGTCAGGGGGAATGGTCGGATGAGATCCACGCTCTCGATCCTTGGCATGGTCGCACTCTGGGTCTCCGCCTGCGCATTCATGCAGCTCGAGTCGGTACCGGATCGTTCGCGTCAGCATCTCGTGTTCCGCAACGACGGCAGATTCGTTCACAATGCCGGCCAGTTGCATCTGCAAGTCAGCAATTACGGAGTTACGGGAGCCCCCTTCTACGGGGTCTACTCGAACGTGCCGGGCGCCGAATGGCCCCCCGGCTCGGGGAATGATTACCTCTACGCCGCCGGTCTATGGGTCGGGGCGCTCGACGCGAGCGGGATTCCGCACGTCACCACGAGCATCGGGAGAACCGTCCGTGACTTCGAGATGTCCCCAACGTTCCTGCCGCGGAATCCATGCGTCCCGCTTCCTCTGGACCGGGTGGCCGACGTGCGGGAAACATACGAAGGGGTACCCGGAGGAAACCGGATCATCTCGGCCAGCCTGAACCCCGATGACGATGGCGACGGCCGGATCGACGAGGATTTCCTGAACGGCGAAGACGACGACGGGGATGGGCTGTGCGACGAGGACTTTGCCGCCATCGGCCAGCAGATGCTCGCCAGTGAATACTTCGACGACGGAGAGAATACCCGGGCCGCGAGCCCCGAGCACGTTCCGCTCGGGATCAAGATCCAGCAGACCTCCTATGCGTGGGCGACTCCGGGGCAAAACGATTTCGTCGGCATGGACTACAAGATCATCAACCGCAGCGGCATCGCGTTGCGGAACGTATACGTCGGCATCTTCGCCGACATGGACATCGGGAGCCGCGCAGCGTGCCCCGATTGCTACTACCTCGACGACGAGGCCGGCCTCTTCGATTCGACGGTGACCTATGTGGGATCCACCGGAGATGTCGTGAAGCGACGGATCCAGATGGGATACATGTGGGACAACCCGGATGACCCGGGTCGCAGTCAGGACAATAAGGGAGGGGACGCGCCCGGCTTCATCGGGTGCATGTTTCTGAATCACACGACCGACCCAAGCGGAGCAACCGCCCCGCGAAGAGTGGGCATCACCTCGTTCAAGTTTTTCGCCGGAAGCGCATCGTTCCCGAACGGCGGAGACCCCACCAACGACGTGGAGCGCTACCTGCTCATGTCCGACCCGACCTTGAACCCCGATATCGTGGGGCAGATCACGTCGACCAGGCCGCTCGACTACCGGGTCACCTTGGCGACCGGGCCCTTCCGATCGATTCTGCCCGATTCATCGCTCACGATTTCCGTGGCGTTCGTGATGGGCCTTGGCCGAGGGCCGAGCCTTGCCGGAGGGACCCTGGTGGACAACGCGATCCGGGCACAACAGGTATTCGACGGCCTGTACACAGACCTGGACGGCGACGCCCTCACCGGGACTTGTGGAAAGGAGACCTGCCTTCTCAACACCCAGATCGGCGGGAGAGGGTTCGTCTACCAGATCCCCGAATCCTCGCTCTGCCGCCTGCGGTTCCATACCGACGTGAACACCGTGCCCCAATTCGCCGATGTGACGCCGTGGGATCCGAACACGCCGTGCGAGCTTCAGCAGGCGGGGAAATACGTGTGTCAGGACGTCCTGGGGGGAACGATCCCGGACGGCGCGCACTGCGCCAGCGAAGACACGACCACCACCGTGATCCTCGCGCCGACCTGCACCTATGTGGATTTCGACTGCGACGTGACCACGGGCCAGGGCGGGAAGGAGCATCTTGTGAACTGGGTAGCCGCCGCGCCCTTGCCCTTGCCCTTCTATGCCGGCCAGAACGGCAGGGGCGAGGTCCCCGACTTCATGAGCCATTACGTGACGCACAACGACTCGGCAGGCACGTCCGCCTGGTTTTTCCCAGGCGACCGGAAGGTCACCCTCAAGTGGAATAACTTCGCCGAGCACGTGCGGGACGTACAGCACGGGAACCTCAAGACGTTCATCGGTTACCGGATCTATCGCGCGACCGGGTGGAATCGTCCTCTCGGGACAAACGCCCCCGGTCGGGACCTCTGGGCCCTCGTGGGCGAATGGCGGGAAAACCCCAAGGGGACCCCGGCCAGGCCTCTCTGGGAGTTGATGGACCCATCTCTCCCCATCGTCAACATCAGTCCGGTTCTGGTCCATTGGGATCCGAACCGACGTTTGGTTCGCAACGATACGACCTACATGGAGATCGACACCTTGTTCGCTGTGGGGCGGTACAGCTTTGTGGACACCCACGTGCTGAACGGCTTCCCGTACTTCTATTCCATCGTTCCGCTCTCGTTGGTGCCCGGGGACTCGGCGGCCACGGACGCGATCTTGCAGGGGAACCCGAGCGCCTCGAACGCGCAGGTGGTGTATCCGCGGGGAGATTCGCGAAACGACCAGCAACATGTGTTCGTCGTCCCGAACCCCTACAAGGGAGGAGCGGAGTGGGATCTGGTGCCCGCCGGGGATGATCCTACCGGAACGAGGGTCACGTTCATGAACCTGCCGCGGACGAAGGGAACGATCCATATTTTCACCTTGGCGGGGGATCTCGTGAAGGACATTCCCTTCGATGGGAGGCCACCGGGTGATCTTCAGTATGGGAAGGACCCGGTGACGGCGGGTCAAGGATCGGTTCCCTGGAACTTGATTTCCCGCAACGGGCAGTCGATCGTCTCGGGGATTTACCTTTTCTCCATCGACTCAGAGCTCGGGCACGGGATTGGGAGATTCGTGGTCATCCGGTAGCCTGCGTCCGACTTCCGGGTTCCATGGATCGCGTTTTGTCGGGATGTAACTTCTTATTTCTTGGTCGGCCCGTGGGGTGCTGGATCGGCCGGCGGCACTAGGAAACGATCGTCTCGGTGACCGAGGTCACGGAACGTGGGTGGCAACTAGGCCATGATGGGTTTGCCGGCGGTGCTCGGCGCTCTCCGTTTGCAGCCGGGCCCTCGCGCCAAAGTGACCTTGCTTCCTTTCGAGAGTTGAGGCTGCTCGCCACGGGTCGTCGCAGTGCCGCCGGTACCTCTTCTATTCCGCTTCGCGGGACGCGATCTTGTGAAGCACGGCGGCGTCACGCAGCCCGATCCTACCGCGCGAGAGGCTGATCGCTCCGAGCCGCTCGAACTCCTTGAGGAGCCGGCTGACTACCTCCCTTGCCGTGCCCAGGTCGGACGCGATCACGGCGTGCGTGATCTCGACGCTGCCCCGGGTCTCACCTTCCTCGAGAATGAGCTCCTCCAAGCGGCGCGCCAGTCTCTGGTCCATCCGCCGGAAAGCGATCTCCTCGACGAGCGACATCACCTCGCTCAGACGACTCGCGAACATCTGAAACACGAACGTCCGTAGCGACTCATGTTCCGCCATCCAGAGGCGGAACGTACCGGCGGGAACGATAACCGCCTCGACGTCCTCCTCGATCCTCGCCATGGCTGGAACGGGACGGTCCGAGAGGATGCACGCCACGTTCAGAGGGCAGACGTCGCCGGCGCCGACGTGGTAGAGCGTGATCTCCTGCCCGCTCTCCGCCAGCTTGAAGACCCGGATTTTTCCGCTGACGAGAATTGCGAAGTGGGCACACGAATCACCCTCGCGAAGAAAGTACGTTCCCGCCTCGAGATGAACGACCGTCGCCGCTTCGATGATTGCGCGTTGTAATCCGGGGGGGGAGGACGTGAAGAAAGGGATTTGATCCAGAACTTCGCGTTTGTCGTCCGCGGAGACGCGGCCGCTCGCGACGGTACCAGCCATGAGGCCCTCCGTAGCGTTGGAACCGCACCGGGCGGGCGTGGCCTGCGACCGCCAGGGGGTTCCGATCCCTGACCCGAGTACCATCGCACAGGGGCTCCCCCGGGCGCAAATGGTCACGCAAGCCAAGAACAGGTTTCGTCGCATGATGAGCCCGAATCACGCGTGGCACGGAGCCATGGGGATAGGGTAGGCTCTGATGCCACCCGTTGATGCTTCGCCCCAGGCAAGGAGGTGAGCGATGCGGTTCCAAGGCAGTGTCTATCTCGTTCTCACAGCGGCAATCCTGCTTCTTTTGGCCCCGGCGCCGGCTGCCCGGGCGGAGGTTTCCGCGGGATTGCGCGGAGGGCTCAGCGTTGACCCGGACCAGATCGTCTTCGGCGGTCACCTCGAGTTCGCCCCCATCGCGGACCAACTCTATGTCGTGCCGAGCGGGGAGGCTGGGTTCGGAGACGACCTGTTCACCCTTTCCTTCAATGGTGACATGCAGTACCGGTTCAAGGTGCACAGCGACGTACGGCCTTATGCCGGCGGCGGGCTCTCGCTTTACTTTGTCGACTCCGATTTCGGCGGGAGCGACACGCAGCTGGGCGTCAATCTCCTCGGGGGTATCTACTTCGGCCGGAGTTCAAGGAAGCCGATGTTCATCGACGCGAAGGTGGGTCTTACCAACGAGGTCCCGGATTGGAAGTTCGTGTTCGGGGTCACCTTCCACTAGGCCGAATCTGGGTGCCGCTTTAGTCTCGAGGGCGCATCGCTCCTGCCCCGCCCGCATCTAAGTTAGTGATTCGGTAGCAGGTGGAAGTGCACTAAGCAAACCAGGCCGCCAGCTTCGAGCTGGCGGCCTTTTTGTATGGTCGTGCGCCCTCTGGCCCGAAACCCGGTCATTGGGACCGGAGCGCAGCCGTCGCGCTGTACGGCGCTCGGCCAGAAGCAAAGATTCTGGCAGAAGAGAAAGGATTCCAGTGAGCACTGGCACCGTGAAGTGGTTCAACGAGGCGAAGGGCTTCGGCTTCATTACGCAGGAGCAGGGCGAGGACGTTTTCGTCCACTACTCCGCGATTGAAGGCGATGGCTTCAAGAGTCTCATGGACGGTGATCGAGTGGAGTTCGTCGTGACCCGCGGCCCGAAGGGGCTGTCGGCGGCGAACGTTCGCAAGGTCTAACGACCGAGCCACACGCACCAGGGCGGTACGGAGGGAGGCCCGTAAGGGCGACTCCGGCCGCCCTCCCTTTTTTCCCGTCTGGGCGAGCGGCGGGACCGCCTCACCGCGGCAGCGACTTGAGGAAGGAGTGGATCCCGCGCGCGAATGCGGTCCCCTCCTCGATGTGCCCCATGTGGCCGCTGTGCTCGAGCAAGAGGAACCGGGAACCGCGGATCCCTGCGTGGAGCATCCGGCCGAACTTCTCGGACGTGACGAAGTCTTTTTTCCCGACGATCACCAGCGTCGGAACCTCAATCGTCGCGAGCCGGTCGCGCAGCTCGATCCCCGGGGCAACCCCGACCTGACTCGGCGCCGACGAATCGCTGACCTTTCCGGGGGCGACGCTCAACCGCACGTGAGCGCGGTAGGACTCGTACTCCTCGGCACGCGAAGTCCAATCGGCAAAGTATAGAGGCATCTCGCGCCGGAAGATCGCCGTGATCTCATCATCCGTCGACGCGCTGGTTTCGTTCGCGAGAGCGTCCGTCGCGTCTGCGAACCAGGACTCGTTCTTGAACCATTCTAGATTTGCCGCGACGTCCTTCTGCCATTCGGCACCGGTGGTCGGGGACGTGTCATAGAGGATGAGTCCCCGAAGCCGATCGGGGTGCGCGAGCGCATAGGATTGCGCGACGAAGCCACCGTGCGAGTGCCCAAGCAGCACGACCTTGTCCAGCCCAAGATGGGCGCGAACGCCTTCGACGTCCCCCACGTACCGTTCCATCGTGAAGCCGCTCGAATCCGGCAAACGCCCGGAGCTCCCGGTGCCGACCGGCTCGAGGTACACGACGGTCGCGAACCTCTCGACCTGCGGCATGCGCAGAATGCTCCACTCGAGGCCAGGTCCCCCTGGATGCGCGAGCACGACGGGACCCGATCCGGCGACGTGATACGCGATCTCGGCGCCCGCAATCGTGACCCGGTGCGCTCCCGGCGCAAGCTCCGGGGATCTCGAGGCGGATCCGGTCCGGGCCGCCCCGAACGCGATGAGCGGCATCCCCAACAGCAGCGCCGCGCAAGCGGCGTTCGACGTGAGACCATTCCGACGAAGCATGCGCGAACCATACCGCCGGGTCCGGGGGACCGTCAACCTGCCGCGGGGTCCTACGACCTCAGAGGGGTGCGTCACACTCGACGGCGACGATGTCGTCCACGGTTTCCCTCCGCGCGACGAGTGCGCCACGACCGCCCTCCCACCAGACCTCCGCGGCCCTTCCCATCGAGAGGTAGTTCGAGCTCATCGCAGAGCCGTAGGCGCCCGCATCCTGAATGACCAGCAGGTCACCGGGATGAGGCCTGGGCATGAGCCGTGGCTCGAGCAGCTCCTGGTCTCCTCGAGTGAAGATATCGCCGCTCTCGCACAGAGGCCCGGCTACGATGCAGGGCTCCTCGGGACCGGCCGCGCGCGGCCCCCAGATCTGGATGTGATGATAGGAGCCGTACAGGGCAGGCCGCAAAAGATCGCAAAAGCCTGCATCCACCATCACGAAGGTATGCCCCTGTCCCCTGGCGTTGGCGCGGGTCTCTTTCACGTCGCTGACTCGTGCCACGAGCACCGCGCTGCCCGCGACGAGGCATCGCCCGGGTTCCACCTCCACACGGATCGCCCTGCCCGCGGCCTTGGAGAGGATTCCGACCGCATCGCCCAGAAGGGAGCGAAGCGAATCTAAATCGTAAGGGGATGCGCCAGGATGGTACGGATGGGGAATCCCCCCGCCGAGGCTCACCGCGGCGGTATCGGGAAAGTCGGGAAGCAGCTCCTTGAAAAACTCGACCAACTTCCGGACGTTCGTGTCGAACTCTCGGAGCTCGGGGCCCGTGCCCACGTGGGCGTGCAGGGTCGTGATCCTGAGCGCTGCCTCGGCTGCATGCCTTCGCACGTCGGCCAGACGATCGGGCCAGATCCCGTGCTTCGAGGAGGGCCCCCCCGTGTCGCAGGATTCCACATGCCCCTGGCCAAAACCCGGGTTCACGCGGACCGCGATGGGTCCGCGATAACCCGCCTGGCGGAGGTCGCCGATCATTCCCGGAGAGCCCACATTGGGCATGACTCTTTCTTCCAGGATTGTGTCGAGCGCGTTATCGCGAAAAACGTCGGTCGTAAGCAGGATCACCGCCGGCTCGGATCCTCCCGGAAAGCCGGCGCGTCTCGCGCGCAACACTTCGTTGCCGCTCACGGCGTCGATCCACAGGCCCGCTCGCCGCACCACGTCGAGGACCTTCCGGCCCGAATTCGCCTTCATGGCATAGCGCCCCGCCAAACCGGAACGCCCCACGATCTCCGCGAACCGGGCGACGGAGCCGTTCAGCGCGTCGCCGTCGTAGAAGTAGAAGGGCGTGCCGACCCGAGACGCTATGCGGTCGAGTGGGTAATGGGTTACGTCCAGCATCGGACCGGAGAGTACCGAATTCCAAACCCCACCCGCTGCAAATTGTCGGCGGGGCGCCACATTTCTGCAAAGGGTGGAAACGTCTTAAGGGGTAGGCACGGGCAAGGGGGCCCGAGCCAGGGATGCTCCGGGGCACCGATGTCCGGACGACCTCTAGCGACCCCACGGGAATCACCGGAGGATTCAGCAATGAAACGACGAATCGCAGTTGGCCTCGCGCTGGCCTTGGCGCTCCTCGGCTCCACCGTCGTGGGGACGGCCACGGCACAAGCGCCCGACCCGCGACCGGACGCCGTCTCCGATCCGCGGCAGAACGCCGCCGACGAATCGTGGCGCGCCGACGACCAAGGCGACGCGGCAGGCAGCTGGGACAAGCGGGACAACGGTCGGGATCAGGGCTACGACACCAGGGACCAGCGCAACAGCTGGGACCGGGGAAACGGCTGGGGGCAGAGAGCCGTCGCGGACTTCCAGGGCCGCTGGGTATCGGTGGGTCGCCCTGTCGACTCCAGGCCGGAGCCAAGGGATTTCCGCGGCCGCGGCTCGCAAGGAGGCTTCTTGCCTGGGTATCTCCGGATATCCCAGAGACCCGGCATGCTTCGAATCGCGGACTATGACAATCGGACGCTCCAACAGATCATGATCGCGAACAGATATCGTTCACCCAATGACGGACGTGGGTATCTCACCGGCAGGTGGCGCGGCTCCAAGCTCGAGGTCGAGCGCGACGGTCCGCGTGGCAGCACGATCATTCAAACCTTCTCGATCGAGAATCGCGGCCGGACGCTCGTGGTTCGCACCCGGCAAGAAGGAGGAAGGTCAAGACCGGTCGCCGAGTTCACGAGCACCTATCGCAGAGCGTAGCGGACAACAGAGAGCGTAACGGACAAAAAAATGGGGAGGCTCTTCTCGAGCCTCCCCTTACTCTTCTGCAGATCAGCTGCGGCGGGGACGATGTTTGGCCGCCGGCCTGCTTGGAGCCCGGCTCTCCGCCCCGTTGGGAAGATCGAAGGACACGCCGACCTTCAGCGACACCTGGTTGAAATCCTGGACGATTCCGTACCACAGATCGACCAGCAGATCGGTCTTCGGGCTCAGAGGCGTGATGAACCCGCCCCCCATGTCCAAGCCGAGCTTCGTCCTAGAGTCCGAGACATCCATGAACCCGGGAACCGTAACCTTGGCGCCCAGGAAATGGAGCCCGAGCCCCGCCCCTGCATAGGGCTGAAACTTCCGCGAGGAAACGTGAAACATGTACTCGCCGCGCGTGCCGATCGAGATATCGTGGACGGAAGTCTCGGCGCCGGCGAACGAATACGATTTGGACCAGTAGTCCACACGCGGCGCGAGTCGGATGTCGCGAGAGAGATTCCCGAGGTTCGCGAATGCTCCGAATCCGACCGTCCCGTCGACGCCCTCTGGATCGACGAAGCCCACGTCGCCCCCGATGCTGCGCAAACCGAGACTCGAGCCTGCCATTGCATTTTGCGATCCCACGATGCAAGACAAGAAGACGGCCAGACCAACCAGCAGTTTTTGCATTGCCCCCTCCACGCTCTGATACACCATCGCCACAGCGAGCTGCGGCATTCGGACCATGGATACTCCCTCGCCGGAGCTGATGCAGGGCGCAAGATGTGTACCGCATCGGGCGTCAAATCCTCCGTTTGTCCGGTCGGCGCCTGGCCTCGAGGTGGATCCGCCGCCACTTGCGCTGCTCCGCCAGGCGCAGCCTGTGATCCGACTTCATGGCCTGGTGGCGGACCTCACGCCGGAGCTTGAGGTTGATTCCTCTGCAGACGGCCGCCCCGGCTGCCGACCTATGGAGCGAGGCTCCCATGAGATACGTTGCCTGGATGGCTATATGGATCTTGCTCTGGTTGTCCGGATGCGCCACCGCCGGTGGACCTTCCGGACCCTTCCCCCGCGCGCGCGCCGCTGATGTCGAACTGGGACGGGCCTCGTACTACCACTCCCGCTTCCACGGAAGCAGAACCGCAAGCGGCGAGCGATATGACGAGACGACGCTCACGGCGGCCCACCGCACCCTTCCCTTCGGGACGCGCGTGCGGGTGACCAACCTCGACAACGGTCGCAGCGTGGTGGTCACGATCGTGGATCGCGGCCCCTTCGCCCGCGGTCGAGTGATCGACGTGTCCCGCCGCGCCGCGCGCAAGCTTGGATTCCTGCGTGACGGGACGGCAAGGGTGAGCCTCGAGATCCTTGAGCGGTAACAAAGGAGAGCCCCCGGGCCTTCGCCCGAGGGCTCTCAGGGACCCTACGCTCAGGCGGGCTCCCCTAGATCCCGCCCGATTCCTTCGGCTCCTCGCCCCGAGTTTTCAGGAACACCCACACCCGCTTCCACCGATTGGCGCCGTTCGTAGCCGTGATGGACAGGCCGAGCTGTTCCGTGTTGGTCTGGATCGGAACGCGATAGTAGACCCGCCAGGCTTTTGCCTCGGAATCGTAGGTGAACGGGTGCTTCTGCCCGAGCGGATCCGTGAGCGTCATGGCCGTTACGTCCGTAGACGCTTGCGCCGTGATCTCGACAACGCCTCCCGGGACAACCAGCGTGTCCGGAGCGAACGCCGTGACGTCCGGCGGCAGGGAGTCGCCCAAAGCCGTCGCTGCGCCCTGGGTCATGAGTCCGGCCTCCGGGGTGATTCCGCCTGTCGACGCCACGACCGTCTGCGGGGTCTCCTGGACAGCGGGAATGGGCCCTGCGTCGGCCGCGACCTGCGCCTGCTCCTTGTGCTCGCTGCATCCTAAAGCGAGAAATGCCAACGTGGCCGATGCCATGACGATCATGCGTCCCCTTGGTCCTGCGTCCTTCGTCCTCATCGCCCTTCTCCCATCCGGCTCGGTCTTTCAATCGGTGGCCGGGTCGCCGGCGCTGCCACGATCGTCTGGTGATGGGCACGCGCCCCGGTCCCAGAACCGCGAGCGACTCGCTGGATCCAGGCCGCTCTGAGGACCATCTAAATCAAGTGCCGTGCCTCATGGATAATACACTGCAATCAAATCAGTTGACTCTACCCGCGCCGTGAGGCCCAAGACTAATCTGTGTCAAGCTTGACACAGATTGGGCCGAAGAGCAGTGTACGGATGTGAGTAACGGCTTCGCACGCAATGGACTCGGCCAGCAAGGGGGGCGCGTCATGAGGGACACAGGAAAGCCGGTGGGTGGAACGGTTGCGGCAGCGCTTTTCGTTCTCCTGCTGGTCGCAGGCTCATCTGGCGCGACGCCCGCCGAGCTGCGCGCGAGGGTCGTATGGGCGCACGCCGGGCGCGTGTACCTGGCGTCCAGCGACCCACTACCTCTCGTCCAGGGAGACCTCCTTACGTTCTACGACGGCAAGAAGGTCGCGGCCGAGGGCTCGGTATTGAACATCCTCGATGGAACGCTTGCGATCGCCCGCATCAAGTCAGGGTCGCTCGATCAGAGCAAGAAGCTCGACCGCTTGCGTGTGACCGCGGAGCATCCACGCCTCCGGCCCGTCGACGTGCTGAGGATCGGAATTCCCTCGCGATCCAATCTCCTCTTCGCGTGCGGGACTCCGAGCGTCCGATCCCCCTTGCCGCGCGCGGCCTACCGCGGCGAAGCCATCACCCTGCGCTCGTTCGTCCTGGCTCGTGACAAATCGGACGAGTCGACCGCGCAATGGCCCGATACGCTCCTCGTGCGCCTCTTCGACGAAGCGACCGATCAGGAAATCGCGCTGGAGCGTGGCGAGCTGGACGTCGCGGTCTTCTGGCCCGGCGAGCTCTCCACCCAGATGCGTGAGAACCCACGGTGGCGGGACTTCTCGTACGGAGCACGCTCCCGAGTCGTGCTGACCGCTCTGCTTTCCCGCGACGCCGCTGATGCCCGGCTCGCCCCGGGAGATACGACCGCGCTCCTGTGGCTGAATGAGGCGGTGTTTCGGGGCGATCTCGCGCCGTGGGATCGGGCATCTGGAAGTCCCGTCGCGTTGCAGCCTCCTCCAACGAACCCGCCCCCAGCTCCACACCGCTTCGAGGTCGACCGCTCCCTCCCGGGATGGCAGACGCTCGAGCGGGCGCTTCGCGGTGGGTCAGGCGCTTCGTCTGGATCGGCCCCGGTTCGGGTGACACTCCTGGCGGCGTCGGCCACGCCCTCCGACCCGGCCTGGTTCACCTTCGCGATCCGGTGCCCCGTCGTGAGCTCCCCGGATCTCCGTCCCTATTTGCGCGCCCTTGGCCCGGACGCGCTCGCGGGCATCGTGGATTGCGCCATCGCGAGGGGCGGGCGGTGAAATCACTCAAGGCGAGGCTCATCCTCGCCTTCTCCCTCATCACCCTCATTCCCCTGGCGCTCGCGATGGTGATCCTCACCGCGCGCATCCAGTCCATGGTGCGGGGCCAAGCGGAAGAGCGGCTGGCTTCGGCGCTGGAGGGGATCGGAATCCAGACTACGGAGGATGGGCGCCGTATCGCCGCGAAAGCCGGGATCCTCTCCCGGGATCCTCAGCTCAAGCGGCTTTACCTCCTTCGCCCCTCCGGGAGCCGCGATCTTTCCGATTATCTCGCCGAGCGGCAGGTCCTTCTCGGGCTCGACCTTCTGTCCGTTGCCGACTCGAGCGGAAGGGTGGTTGCGGCGGGCCCGGCTCCGCACGGTAACGGCGGGACCCTCGTGACACAGATGGGGGGCGCATTCAACTCACCCTCTATCGCTGTCGCCGAGGGGCTCGGTGCCCTGGCCATGGTGGTCCGCTCACCCATCTCGTACCAGGGCGCGACCGTAGGCGCACTCGAGGGAGGATTGCTGTTCGACGCCGCGGCGCTCGAGCGGCTTGGCAAGACGAGCGGCGTTGAGTGGATCCTGCGTGACTCGGCCGGCCGAATCGCGGCGACGACCCTTCCCGACCTGCCGCCCGGGGCCGTGCTTCGCGTCACTGCGAGGGGAAGGACCGAGATCGCGGGGCACACGTACCTGAGCCGAAGCGTTCCTCTCGTTGTCGGCCCGCCGCCGCACGCGACGATCACCGGACTTGCCTCGACGACCGCCGCCGACCGCACCGTTGCCTCGCTCCAGCTCGCGGCCGCGCTCTTGGGGCTCCTGGGATTGGGGATCGCGATTCCCCTGGCCATCCTATGGTCCTCGCAAATCTCCCGACCTGTCGAGCAGCTCGCCGCCTTCTCGGACAAGCTGGCGCAGGGGGAATGGGAGGAGCCCCTGACCCTGCACAGCGTGGGGGAGCTCCAGACGCTCGTGGCGGCGCTCGACCGGATGCGGAAGGATCTGGTGACTTATCGTGACAAGCTCGTCACGAGCGAGCGCCAAGCGGCGTGGAGCCAAATGGCCCGCAAGGTCGCCCACGAGGTCAAGAACCCGCTCACCCCCATCGCGATCTCGGTCGCCGATCTGAAGCGGAGCTACGACCAGAAGCGCCCCGATTTCCCGGAAATCTTGGATCAAGCGGTCCGCACCGTCGCCGCCGAGGTCGAAACGCTTCGTCATCTTTTACAAGAATTCTCCGACTTCGCGCGGCTTCCGAAACCGGAGCTCGCCCCGTGCGCTGTGTCGAGCCTGATGCAGGACCTGGAGACGCTCTACGGCCGCGATGTCGCATCGGGCCGCCTGGTTCTCTCGCGTCCCGGCCAGGACATCACCTTTTCGTGCGATCGGGGCCAGATGCGGCAAGCGCTCATCAACCTGATCAAGAACGGCCTCGAGGCGCTGAACGGCGACGGCCGGGTCGTCGTATCGGCTGGTGCCGACGGTGGGGTGCTCGAGATCGCGGTTTCCGACACGGGCCCCGGCTTGAACGCCGAACAAAGGGCGAACCTGTTCGTGCCCGGCTTCACAACCAAGACCCAGGGGAGCGGGCTGGGACTGACCATCGTCGAGCGGATCGTGAGCGACCATGAGGGAACGATCGCGGTCGACGCGGGTCGGGAGAGCGGGACCACGTTCCGCATCCGGTTGCCGCTGACTCGGAGGGTCGGCGCATGACCGTGCTCATCGTGGACGACGAGGCCAACATTCGATCCAGCCTGGAGGGTGCCCTCGGCCGCGAGGGGTATCAGGTCGATGGCGCGGCTTCGATCGCCGAGGGCAGGGCCAGGCTCCGCGAGGCATACGACATCGTGCTTCTGGACGTGTGGTTCGAGGAGGGCAGCGGATTGGATCTCCTGGCGGAGATCATGGCCAACACCCCGGATTCCATCGTCATCATGATGTCGGGGCACGCGACGGTCGACGCCGCGGTGAAAGCGACGCGGCTCGGCGCGTTCGACTTTCTCGAGAAACCGATTTCGTTGGAGCGTCTGCTCGTTCTTCTGAGAAACGCCACGAACACGATCGCGCTCAAGGCCGAGAACCGTCGCCTTCCACGCCCGTGGTCGTTTCCGATCGTCGGCGGCTCCCCCGCGATTCAGAAGCTGCTGCACGAAATCCAGCTCGCTGGGTCCAGCTCGGCCCGGGTGCTGATCCAAGGGGAGAACGGGACCGGGAAGGAGCTCGTCGCTCGCGCCCTCCATGCCTCCGGCCCGCGCAAGGAAATGCCGTTCGTCGCGATGAACTGCTCCGCGGTCCCCGAAGAGCTGATCGAGTCGGAGCTTTTCGGTCACGAGCGTGGGGCGTTCACCGGCGCCACTCAGTCGCGTCGAGGCAGATTCGAGGAAGCGCATCATGGAACGCTGTTCCTCGACGAGATCGGCGACATGAGCGTGCGGGCCCAGACCAAACTCTTACGTGTGCTCGAGGAGGGGGAAATTACCCGCGTCGGGGGAAACCGCGCCATCAAGGTCGACGTGCGCGTGATCGCCGCCACGAATCAAGACCTGGCGGAAAGGGTTCGGTCCGAACGTTTCCGAGAGGACCTCTATTTTCGTCTCGCGGTCATTCCGATCACGGTACCTCCGCTCCGGGACCGCCCCGAGGACATTCCGATCCTCGTCGAGCATTTCGCGGAGCAGCTTTTAAAGCAAAATGGCGGGAAGCCGAGGAAGTTCACCCCTGCCGCACTCGAGTATCTTCGGCGCTACTCATTCCCGGGAAACGTCCGCGAGCTTCGGAATATCGTCGAGCGGTTGCTCATCATGAGCCGTGGCACGAGCATCGGCCCCGAGCAGGTTCACGCCGTGCTCCCACCCTCGCAAAGCGAGTCGGGCGCGGGGGCGCGCTTGAGCGACGCGGTACGGGAATTCGAGAAGAAGGAGATCGAAGCCGCCCTTCTCGCCGCGGGCGGCAGCATGACGAAGGCGGCATCCCGCTTGGGGCTCGAACGAAGCCATCTGTACAAGAAGATGAAGAAGCTGGGATGGCGGCCCGAGACCTTGAGTCCGTAGCGTCCGCAGTTCCCCGCCGTTTCCAAGGGAGTCCAAGCATGGACGCGGTCCCTGGGGTCTGGTACGGTCCCGGGACCGAATCCGCGCATGGCAGGGGTACCCCCTCGAAGGTGATCGGGTAGCCGCCGGGATCGCTTGGATTCCACTCACATTCTTTCACGGGTTGCAGGAGGTTACGATGCCGATTCGCCTGGGCGACGTGGCGCCGAACTTTACCGCCGAGACTACAGAGGGACCGATCGATTTCTACCGCTGGAAGGGGGATAGCTGGGCGGTGCTCTTCTCGCATCCGAAAGACTTTACTCCGGTGTGCACGACCGAGCTGGGACGGGTGGCCGCGTTGAAGAAGGAGTTCGAAAAGCGCAACACCAAGGTGATCGGTCTGAGCGTCGACCCCCTCGACAGCCACAAGGGTTGGATGAAGGACATCGAGGACGTGACGGGGCACAAGCTCAACTTTCCGCTCATCGCGGACTCCGACCGGAAAGTCTCCGATCTCTACGACATGATCCATCCGAATGCGAACGACACGTTGACGGTTCGTTCGGTATTCGTGATGGCTCCAGACAACAAGGTGAAGCTCACGCTTACCTATCCCGCGAGCACAGGGCGGAATTTCGACGAGCTCCTGCGCTCCATCGATTCCCTTCAGCTCACGGCAAATCACTCGGTCGCGACCCCGGTCGACTGGAAGCACGGCGAGGACGTGATCATCGCCTCGACGGTCACCGACGAGGAAGCCCACAAGAGATTCCCGGGGTTCCAAGCGAAAAAGCCGTATCTGAGGATCGTCCCGCAGCCGAGCAAGGAGCGCGCGGGCGCTTCGGTCTGAGACTATGGCGGCCACCGGTTCCTCGCCGGTGGCCGCATTGTTTTGCCGGCGCTGACGGAAACCGACGCGCACCGGCGCCTACAGGGCCGCGACAGCCTGCTTGCGCCTCAACTGCAACACCCGTACGTCCGGATCCACCACGACCTTCTCCGGTGGAAAGCCGCAGTGGATGGTGAGGGTCTTCGCTTCACCCGCCGCCAGCCTCACGGTCTCGCGCGCCTCACGGTAGGAAGGGCTCTGCCCGGATGAAGACGGCTTCGCCTCCGATCCCTTGGAGTCCTTCCACGCCCGCGCCGGCCAGCGCTCCCCGGCGGCCGCGGCGACCTCCACCGGCATGGTCCCCGTGCCCGTATTCTGCACGGTCACGGTTACGTCGTATCCGTTCCCGCGCTTGACTTTTTTCGCCTTCGCGACCCTGTATTCGGGCATCGCCCGGTCCTCGAACCACTCCTTCACGAAAGCGTCGTAGGCGATCGGGTCCTTCGCATACGGACGCATCGAGGCTACGAGATCTTGTAATGCGGGGTGGTCGCGGCTTTCGCTCCAACTCCGGATGAAGTGGCGGAGCCCTTCCAGGGCGCGGTCATGCCCGAGGAAGTCGTAGAGCATCCAGAACACCCATCCGCCTCGGTCGTAGAGCACGGTCTCGTCCGACTCCCGCTTTCCGTCGATGTCGTACATCGGTCTCTCGTCGTCCACGCGTCGCCGGTCGCCGTATCGTGTTTCGAGGCCCTTCGCGAATTCCATTCGCTCACGAGGCCCCTTCACCTTCTCGAAGAGCAAGAGGGTGGAGAAATGCGCCATGCCCTCGCTCAGGAAATCGCCGTTCGGGCCATTCGCTGGGGTCAGAATGTTCCCCCACCACTGATGCGCCGCCTCGTGAGCGGTGACCAGAAACGTCGCGTCGGTCTTCGCGTCGTTCTTCGTGAGGAAGCCGATGCTCTCGCTGAATGTGATGTTCGTTCCGAATCCCTGCGCGTAACCCGCCAGCGCGGGAAATTCCGAGAGCTTAAGCTCACGCCATGGATACGGCAGAAACCACTCGGAATACCAGCGGCGCGCGGCGTCCAGGGTCGCGGACATCTCGTCGACGTTGTAGGGGTGGGCGGGATCGTAGAAGATGGTCGTGCCCTGCCCCCGCTTCACCTTCCACTTGCCGCACACCACATTGAGAATCTTGACCGGGTGGTCCGTCTCCCACACCTGCGTCCGCCACCCGTCCTTCACGGTGTTGCTGGTGCAGACGCCTACCGAGTTGAGCGTGTAGGACGCAGGAGCCGTGACGGTGACACGGGCGGGGAACCACGCCGTCGCGCCGTACCCGGCGCGCGTGATGCCCTTCCAGTAGTCGCGTGGGTAGCGTCGCGGCTCGGTCTTGTTCTCCTTGGTCTCCCCGATGTCCTCCATGAATCCGAGAACGGGGACGAAGCTCGGCGAGAATCCGGTCAGCACGACGCCCGAAGGAAGCACGAACTCCTCCGTGTTGCCGCCGTTCTTGGTGACCCCCTTGGGCAAGCGACCCTCCCAGGACCACCCGATGGCCACGCTGTCCCCTTTCGCCAAGGGCCGGGATGGCGTGAAAACATAGAGATGCTTGCGGTCCTCGGGCGTGTAGGCGCGGCCGTCCATCGTCCAGGCGAGGTTGTTCCAATCCAGACCTCCCGTCAGGGGAATCTGGGTGAGGGTCGTATCCAAGCTGTTCACAAGCGTGAAGGTGCCGGTGCTCGCCAGCCAGTGTTTGGAAGGATTTAACTTCAACGCCACGTCGGCGCGCGCGATGTCCGGCAAAGGCGCATCGAGCCAGGTCTTGAGGTTTTTCGCCCAGTAGTCCTTCCCCGCCTTCTTGGCGGCGCCCCCCTCCATGCCCTTGTCCACCTGGAATACCAGTACCGTCCACGCGATTGCAGGTACCAGCGCGAACGGTGCGAGACGGAACGCCGAGGACGCGAGCCTCCGTGGGGCGATCCGGTGCATGGTGCGCACGGCATCCGCGCCGCGACGCCCGAAGAGCCGCACGGCAACGGTGGTGAAGAGCACCGCAAGGCCTAGAACCATCACACGGTTCCAAACCAGGGCCGCTCGGTCGGTCTCGAAGAATCCAAGGTCACTCCACCGGAGGGATCTCCATAGGGCCCAGTTGCCCGCCCAGCTGATCTGGCCCGTAAGCACCCGGAAGCCGCTATAGACCAGCGCCGCGAGGGCGACGGAATAGGCGGCGTACCGGTCCCCTACCGCGGCGTACACGGCGGTCACGAACGCCGTCCATGCCAGGAAGGTGGGAATGAGGAGAAGCCCCCATACGATGGCGTAGGGCGCGAACGAGAACGGAACGGTATGCTGAACGGCGAGCGCGATGGCGCTCGCGAGCAAAGACGCCGCGAGGATGACCGCTCCCACCGCGCTGTTGGCGACGGCCTTCCCGAAAAGCAATGCCCCGGTGCGCAAGGGCGTCGCGTAGAGAATCTGGGAGAGACCCGTGGAGCGCTCGCGTTCGAGCGACTCCACGGTGTAGAAGAGGAGCAGGAGAAGAATGAGCGTCGTGGCCTGGGTCGCGATGGCAACCGCGCTCGTGCCCGGCGTGATGAGAACGGGCGTGTCAAACGCCCCTACCGCCAAGAGGGAGCTTCCCAAGACCTGAATCAGGATGAGCGGGACGAAGAGATAGAGCCCCCCCTGGCGCAGGAGCTCCCGCAGCTCCGTCCCCGCGACCGATCCGACGCTTTGCAGAAGGGACGGCACGCCGCTCTTCATTCCAAGGTTGGCGAGCGCCGCGCCCTCCGTTGCCCCCTCCCACGCCACGCCGGTCGCCTCGTGCCGGGAATCGCGGCCTTGGAGAGCCCTCTTGGATGTTACGACGCCGCGCAGCGACTGAGCCACCGACCGCTGAGTCAGGAGAACCGCACCGAGCCCGAGCACGACCAGCCACGCGCGGTTCAGCCAGAAGAGCGCGTCGTACGGCACGGGCTGCTTGTTGTAGAACTCGACGCCGCGGTCCACTTTGAGGTGCGTCTCGTTGAGCCAGCGGTATCCAGAAGGCTCGAGAACTTGCAGGAGCTTGTTCACGCGCAGATCAAGCCAGGACGGCGCCCAGGTCCAGAGGAAGAATCCGCATACGAGAAGGGCCGCAACCGGCAGCACGAAAACCAGCACCGCGTTCCTCGTCTTCTCGCCGACGTACATCGACAGGCCCGCAAAGAAAACGAGAAAAGGCAGCCCCATCGTCAGCACCGGCATGAGGTAGTTCCTCACCGCGAAGGGACCGCGTATCTCCTGGGCGCCCGCGTTCGGCACGACGTGATTGAAGAACGCGTTCGCGGCCATCTGCCACGCCATCAGCACGACAAATCCACCGGTCACGGCGAGAAAGCGCCCCCAGACGTACTCGCCCGGCGTCAACGGGGTGGAATGCAACAGCACGTCGACCTTCGTCTCACGGTCGCGCAGCAAGGACAGCCCCGACGCGATCGCGATGAAGAACGCGTAATAGAGGAGCGTGATGAACGTCATCATCTGGGTCTGGGCGAACTCCGACGTGATCCACGCCTTGGTACCGCCTACTTCGCTGTCTCCGGACGAAATCGACATCTTCCCGCTCGACAATCCAAAGGCGCTCAGGAGAAGGATCGCCGCCAGGAAGATGAAAAGCGGGCGACGGAAGGAATGCCCGAACGCGACGCCGAACGTCGCGGCGATTCGCCGCACGCTCATCCGGCCACCCCTGCGGGCGCCGAGCCCAGCGAGCGCAGGCCATTCCCGAGCGCAGGGAGCCCTTCGCCCCTGCTCCCACGCCCAGGCAGGGACCCCGAGCGCATGAGCACCAGGTAGGCGTCCTCCAAGGTGACGGGGACGGGGACGAATCCATCGGGAGGCGCCTCCGAGGGATCGTAGATGCGCGCGCGGTTCAGCCCCTCCACAAGGAGCGCTTGGGTCACCGTGCGCTCGGCGCGCAGCCCGGCCAGGTCCTCCACGTTCACCGTCCCCTCGAACATGTGACCGGCGATCGAAGCACGGGCCTCGCCCGGCGACGTCACGGCCAGGAGGCGGCCGTCGCGGATGACCGCGAAACGGGGGCACAGAACGGCGACGTCTTCCACGATGTGGGTCGAGAGGAGCACGATGCGGTCGACCGCCAGCTCGGACAACAGCCGGTAGAACCGCAGCCGCTCCTCGGGATCGAGCCCGGCCGTCGGTTCATCCACGATGATGAGACGTGGATTCCCAGCGAGCGCCTGCGCGATGCCCAGGCGCTGCCTCATGCCTCCCGAGTAGCCTTTCACCGGCCGTTTGGCGGCGAAGGAGAGGTTCACGCGCTCCAGGAGGTCCGCGACGAGCCGCTTACGTCCCTGCGGCGCGTCGACGCCCTTCAGCGCCAAGAGGTGCGAGAGCATCGCCTCCCCGCTCAGGTGCGGGTAGAACCCGAACTCCTGGGGTAGGTACCCGAGGCGGGGCCAGAGCGCCTCCGGGGCATTCAGGATGTCCGCGCCGTCCAGCGTGACGGTCCCCGAGGTAGGCTCCAGGAGACCCGCGAGGATCTTCATGAAAGTGGACTTCCCCGCGCCGTTCGGACCTAAGAGTCCGAACATCCCCGGGGGGACGTCGAGGTCAATTCCGTTCAGGGCCGTGACCGGCCCCGGGTAGATTTTCACGAGACCGCGCGTGCTGAGCATGGAGACCTCCTCATGGGCCATACGCCGGGACACAGAATTACGTACGCGCGCGCCGGACGCAAGGTTTCGCAAGAGCACCCGCGGCCCCGCTTGCGTCCCGCTCGGAACCCGTCTACGCTCCGGCACCGCAGATATCTGGAGCCCTAGCAGCGAGTCAGGAGGGAGCGTTGCGCATCGGCACGCCGCTCTCCCCCGGCGCCACCAAGATCATGCTCCTTGGGGCCGGGGAGCTCGGCAAAGAAGTTATCATCGCCTTGCAGCGCCTCGGCGTGGAGGTGATCGCCGTAGATCGCTACGCCCATGCGCCCGGCCACCAGGTCGCCCACCGATCCCACGTCGTCGACATGACCGACCCCGCCGCCCTGCGCGCGGTCGTGGAGCTGGAACGGCCCGCCTTCATCGTTCCGGAAATCGAGGCGATCGCGACGGACGAACTGGCCCGCATCGAGCAGGCGGGGCTCGCGCAGGTGATCCCGACCGCGCGCGCCACGCAGCTCACGATGAATCGAGAGGGCATTCGCCGCCTGGTCGCCGAGGAGCTGAAGCTCCCCACCTCGAAGTACGCGTTTGCCGAAAGCGCTCACGAGGTCCGCAGGGCCGCCGACGGTCTCGGCTACCCCTGCCTGGTCAAACCGGTCATGTCCTCCTCGGGCAAGGGTCAGTCGGTGCTGGGCGGCCCCGAGGACATCGAGAAAACTTGGGACTACGCGATGAGCGCCGGACGGGTGAAGAGCGGCCGGGCCATCGTGGAGGAAATGATCCGCTTCGACTACGAGATCACGCTCCTCACGGTTCGATCCATCGGCGACGGCGGCGCGAACAGCACCTCCTTCTGCGAGCCGGTCGGGCACGTGCAGGTGAAGGGAGACTACGTCGAGAGCTGGCAGCCGCAGCCGATGACCCCCGCCGCGCTTTCGCGGGCGAGGCATATCGCCAAGACCGTCACGGACCGTTTGGGCGGGCGAGGCATTTTCGGCGTGGAATTGTTCGTAAAGGGGGATCAGGTCTGGTTCAGCGAGGTGAGTCCGCGCCCGCACGACACGGGGATGGTGACCATGCTCACCCAGGCGCAGAACGAATTCGAGCTGCACGCGAGGGCGATCCTCGGACTTCCCGTGAGCACGGAGATGAGGTCGCCGGGCGCGAGCGCCGTGATCTATGGGGAGATGAACGCGAAGGGCATCGCCTTCGACGGAATCGAGGAGGCGCTTCGCGTTCCGGGCACCGATCTACGTCTGTTCGGGAAGCCGGAGGCGTTCGTGAGGCGTCGGATGGGTGTGGCCCTCGCGCACGGCCCCGACATCGCGGAGGCTCGCCGGCGGGCCAAGCTGTGCGCCGGCAAGGTGCGTCCGATCAGCGCGGATCACCGCGTCCCAGCCGTCCCATAAACGGCAGCAGGAACACCGAAACGAGCCCGAACGCCCCGTCCAGCGCCAGGGTCACGGGGTATCCCCACCGTTCGACGGCGCGCCCTTGCCACGTGGAGGTGTAGGAGTACACCACGTTGCACAGAGCCATGTATGCCGTGAACTGGGTCGCCGCCACTGCCGGCGTCGTGACGTCCATGTAGATCGCCGTCCCCACTCCGTACATCAGCCCCTGGAAGACCGCGTACGAGAGCGTCAGGACCCAGAAAACCGTGACGAGCTCGTGCGACGGAATCGGACGGCCGGCGGCCTGCGGGCTGATCGGCATGATCCAACCGAATCGGTGCATCGCGATCGCCATGGCGAACGTCGGAAGCGTCGTGCCGACGATGAACGCGGCCAACGTGCGTCTGCGCCCAAAGCGGTCGGACAGCCAGCCGCCCAGGACGCAGAACCCGGCCGAGAGCGCCGTGCTCCCGAGCCCGAGCAGGCCGATCCGCCGGTCGTCGAGGCCAAGTTCGACCGCCAGGTTGGACTGAAGTGAAAGCGAGAGCGCATAGCCTCCCATGGGAAGCAACGCGAGGAATATGGCGAGGAACGCGGCACGGCTTCCGACGAAGGCCTTTCCAGTATCGCGGACGAAGCGGCCCAGCTCTCTTCCGACAGCCCTCAGGCGAGAACCGTTCGCGGTACGACGCGGCGGCCCGGGCAGCTCGCGCATCGGAGCCGGCACGAGGAGCGTGACGAGGGCGATGGCGGCCGCGACGAAGAGGAATGTCGCTTTGAACCCGATCAGGGGCGTGAGGAGCAGCACCCCCGAGCCACCGATCGCGTTGCCGACGTAGTTCCCGCCGAACATGAGGCCGTTTGCCAATCCTCGCTCGTCGCCGCGGAGAACATTCACGGCGAGCGCATCGATGGCCACATCCTGGGTGGCGGCGAACACGTTGTGGACCAGGATGATCGCCGTAAAGAGCCAGAGGCGCGTCGTGAAGCTCACGGGCATCGCGGCGAGAAGGGTCACGACCATCATGGTCTGCGTGAACAGGATCCACATCCGCCTCCTTCCCCACCGGTCGCTCGACAGGACGTCCACGAACGGACCGAAGGCCCACTTCACGGCCCAAGGAACGTAGAGCGCGCCGATGAAGGCTCCGATCGCCGCCGGCTCCAGCCCCTGGCGGCGCATTTGGGTGGCGACGGCGGTGGCGGTGAATCCCGCCGGGATTCCCTCGGTGAGATAGAGGAGGAAGAACGCAGCCAATCGGCCGCGGCGGGAAGCCAGTAGATCCGGAAGTCGCACGGCGGAGAAAGTGCGTTGCGACCGCCGCGATGTCAAGGAGGGTGGGGGGATGAGCCGCCGGCCGATGGACCTTTCGCTTGAAGTACTTGAAGTAATTGTAGAGTGTGCCGTGGACTCCACGCCACAAGTCGGGCTTGGGAACAGCTCCTCCGGCAAAGCCAGGGAGGGAACGCCATGAAGAGCTCGCACGGAGCGATCTCCCTTCTCATCCTGGGCCTCCTCGGCACGGCCCCCACGCCGCCGGCCTCGGCCGCGGGGCCCCCGATCGGCGCGGGCGTGTACCTCTTCCGGCCGCTTCTTGCCGACCCGCGCGAAGACCAGTTCCGCATGAACCTTTCTCATTATGTGGAAGACCGTCGCTATGGGACCGATTTCACCGACTCCACCAGCCGGGGCGGCTACGAGCGGCGGGAAGGAACGGCGTGGGACGTGGCCACCGGCGCGATCCTGCGACTGGACCCCATGCGGCGGTTCCTGGGCGTGAAGGGACCGTGGATCCGTTATCAGCTCGGCGTCCCCGCAGGCGTCTTCACCGCTTTCGACGGGCGCCGCGAGCTCATGAACGTCGACTACCAGGTGGGAGCGTCCTTCGATGCCCTCTGGTCCGGGGACTATTCCGACAGCGCCGGCATCGCCCGGTTCGACCGGGTCGTTGTCGCATCGCGGATGATGGTCTATCACCGAAGCTCGCACCTAGGGGACGAGTATCTTGTCTTCGGAGACATGGGGCGCAACCAGGAGGGCCAACCGGACCAGGGTTGGCTGTTCCATCACCCGCCGGTGAAGCGCGTCGACTTGAGCTTTGAGGCGGTACGGGGCATCGTGTCGCTCGAATGGGCGCCCCGCTGGTTGCTCGGCGGTAGACCTTCCGCCCGGGCCTACGCGGGTGGGGAGGTCAAATGGGCAATCTTACCTAGAGCGCCATCGAACTTTTCGTCACCCGTAGTACAGCTTGGGGTCGAATTTCGCTCCGCCGGGAATCAAGACGACCCTGACGACGGCCTGGTCACGAGACTCTTGAACGGAATTTCGCGTCGCGCGTTTTTCGAATCGGAGTGGTTCGCCGCGTTGGATTGGAAGCTCGCGAAACCGTACGACTTCGCCTCCTGCGACAGCCCGATGGGCGGCGGCGAGACCTGGACTCCCTCCCTCTGGACCGATTGTCCCTACGGTCACGAGTTCGCGCACTACGCGGGCTCCGTGCACGCGATGATCGGTCTGATCCTCTACGAAGGGTCGCATAGACGGATCACGGAAGGCGGCCGGCGCTTGACCCCCGAGTTGCTCCTCTCGCTCGAATGGTATGGGGGCTATTCGCCGAATGGGCAGTTCTTAGATCAGAGGCTCCGTACCAGACCGCTCGGGTATTGGGTTCCCGGCCTCACGATACATTTCTAGCATGGTCGCTCGACAGGGGCGTCGCGTCCGGCACCGGCTCTCCGGCCGAACCTTTGTGCTTCGACGTCGCGACGATGGCTTGATCCGCGGCGTCGGCCGTCCGGCGGGCGCAGAGCGTGAGGACCTCGTTCAAATGCTCGGAGGTGATCGGCTTCACGATATGGGCGTCGAAGCCGACCTCCGACGTCCGCCGCCTGTCATCGGGCTGTCCGTAGCCTGTCATGGCGACCAGCACGACCGCGCGGGTCCGGGCATCCTGTCGCAGGCGCCTCGCCACCTCGAGGCCATCGAAACCCGGAAGGCCGAGATCCACGAGAGCGAGGTCCGGAACGACACTCCGCGCCAGCTCGACGGCGTCGGGCCCGCTCGTTGCGTCGTGGACCTCGTGTCCCGCCAATTCCAAGAATGTGCGCAGCATGTCGCGCGCGTCGGCGTTGTCGTCCACCACGACGACTCGGAGTGTCGAGGGCAGCATCCGTGGCGGCGACCGGTCGGGGATCGACTGCGGCGGCGCGAGCATGCGCGGCAGCCTCACGATGAAGGTGCTCCCCTGACCGGGTCCAGGACTCCTGGCCTCGACCGTGCCACCCTGAAGCTCCGTGAGCTTCTTCACGAGCGCGAGCCCGATTCCAAGGCCGCCTTCGGCGCGGTCCAGGGCCTGATGCCCTTGCACGAACGCGTCGAAGAGCCGCGGGAGCAGGTCCGGGCTGATGCCGATACCGGTGTCTGAAACTTTCAAAACACCTTGATCTCCCTCGATGCCGATCTGAGCCGTGATGCGCCCGCCCGGGTTTGTGTATTTCACGGCGTTCACGAGCAGGTTCGTGATGATCTGCTCCGTCCGAGCAATGTCCGCCTCGACGACGACGGTATCCGCCTTGATCACCAGCTCATGCTGCTCGAGCCGCCCGGAAGTCCGAAGGGCCTCCACGGTCCGGGCCGCCGCCTGAGTCAGGTCGAACGGCTCCCGTTTCAGCTGGACGCGCCCGGTCGTCACGCGGGACACCTCGAGCAAATCGTCCAGCATCCGCGAGAGCTGGAACGATTGCCGAACGATCACCATGCCCGCGCGCTCCGCCTGTCCGTCCGTGGCGGTGCCCACCTGGAGCACTTGGGCGGCGGTGGTAATCGCGCCGAGCGGATTGCGTAATTCGTGCGACAACATGGCGAGAAACTCGTCTTTCCTCCGGTCGCGATCCTGAAGCTCGCGGTAGAGGCGGCGATTCTCGAGGACGGTCGATGTTCGGGCCGCGATGAGCTCGATCAGCTCGACGTCGGAGTCCGTGTACGGCCCGCTGGACTCGGATCGGATCATGGCGAGCGCGCCGAAGATCCCGGCCCGCCCGCCCAGGCCCAGCGCGATGCCGATGACCCTGCCGGAGGCTCCCTCGCGAACCTTCTCCGTCCTCCCCGAAGCGAGTACGTTGGATACGGCGTCCCCCAGCGCGGGTGGAGGAACTCCCAGGGGACGGACGGTGGGTTGCCCCCCGAGCCCGGACCGGAACCAGGTCGAGGTCCCGGGGCTGTCGCCGCTTGCCACAAACACGAGCCCCGCCTCGTCGGCGAGCAGCGGCACGAAGAGGCTCAAGAGCTCCGTCTCGAACGGACGGCCGTCGAATGCGCGCGCCAGCACCCCGCCGATCTCCACGAGCACCCGCAAGCGGCGGCTCTGCTCCTCGGCAGCCGCCCGCGCGGCCTGCTCGCGCATGAGCGCGATCCGCTGCTCCGCCTCCCGCCTCACCCGCTCGTTGGCGCGTGAGAGCGCCACGAACACCTTGACCTTGGTGCGCAGAACGTCAGGCACGAACGGGCAGATCAGGTAATCGACGGCGCCCAGCGCGTATCCGCGCGCCGCCTGCAGCTCATCCGTATTCGCGGTCATGAAAATGATGGGCGTGTGCTCGTTGCGCTGGCGCTGGCGAATGATGCTCGCGGTCTCGAAACCATCCATCTCCGGCATGTTGACGTCGATGAGGATGGCGGCCGCCTCGTTTTCGAGCAGGAACTTGAGCGCCTCGCGGCCGGAGCCCACCGAGACCACGCGCTCGCCGATGTCCGCGAGCGCCGCCTCGACCGTCAGGCGCTGGGTCGGGAGATCGTCGACGACGAGGATGTTGAGGGGCTCAGCCATCGCACCTCCCCTATCGAACCAGCCAGGCCCGCAGCATCGCGAAAAGCTCGTCCGGGTCGACCGGTTTTGCGAGGTAATCCCAGGCCCCCGCCTCGATGCATTTCTCGCGGTCCCCCTTCATCGCCTTTGCCGTCACCGCGATGATCGGGAGATCGCGGAAGCGCCCGATTCGCCGGATCGCCCGCGTCGTGTCCAAGCCATCCATTTCCGGCATCATCACGTCCATCAGCACAATGTCGATGTCGGGGTGGCTCTCGAGAATCGAGATCGCCTCTCGGCCGGTTTCGGCGGACAGGGTGGTCAGGCGGTGATGCTCCAGCGTGCTCGTCAGAGCGAAGATGTTCCGGATGTCGTCGTCGACAATCAGAACCTTGCGCCCGCTGAGCGTCTTGTCGCTGTTGTGCAAGTCCAGGATTGTCTGGCGCTGGGATTCCGTCAGGTCGTCGAGCCGACGGTGGAGAATGAGGGCGGTAAGATCGAGGAGCCTCTCGGGGCTCATGACTTTGCGCACGATGGTCGCTTTTTCGAGACGCTTGAGCGCCGCGGTCTGCTCCGCCGAAGCATCCTCCGCTCCGTGGAGGAGCACGGGAAGCCCGGCCATCTTCCCGCTGGCGATCATCTCATCGATGAGCTCCGAGGAGGGCCCGTTGTGGATCGTGGGGTTCAGAACGACGCAATCCGGCACCCGCTCCGCCAAACGCGTGAGCGCCTCCTCCACCGTTTCCGCCTCCAGGATCTCCACGCCCTCCGCGGGAAGATACTCGCGCAGCCTGGCACGACGCTCGGGGTCGGGCTCGACCACGAGTAGCTCACGCCCCTCGCGCTCCACGTAACGGAACAGGGCTGCCAGCACGTCCTCGAGCTCATCGCGGGTCTGGATCGGCTTGACCGCCACGCCCACGGCGCCGGCGCGCAGGGCGCGCTCCTGGTCCTCGTCGGTCGTGATTACGTACACGGGGATGTGCCGCGTGGCCGGTGCGTGCTTCAGCCGCTCCAGGACACGCCAGCCGTTGATATCGGGCAGGGAGATGTCCAGCGTGATGGCCTGCGGCAGGAACTCCCCTGCGAGACCCAGCCCGGTGGCCCCGTATCCCGTGATCACCGCCTTATAGCCGTGCTCGTGGGCGACGTCGTGGAGCATTCGGGAGAAGGTCCGGTCGTTCTCGATGATGAGCACGACCCGGTCCCCGGGCATGATGTCCGCACGATCGTCTCCCGGCTCGTCGGAGACCTGGGCTAAGACGGGCTCGGCGAGCGCACCGGGCGGGGAGGGCACTCCGGCGACGGCCGGTCGCCGGGGCGTGGCCACGAACCCGGCCGGGAGGTAGAGCGTGAACAGGCTGCCCTCTCCGGGTGCGCTCTCGAGGTGAATCTCCCCGCCGAGAAGCCAGGAAAGCTCGCGGCTGATCGCGAGGCCGAGGCCGGTTCCACCGTATTTCCGATTCGTGCTCCCGTCCGCCTGCTGAAACGCCTCGAAGATGATCTGACGCTTCTCCGATGGGATCCCAATCCCGGTATCGGAGACTGAGAACGCCACCACGCCGTCCTGCTGGCGCAGCGACTCGCTCTCGAACCGGATCGAAGGGGGTGCCGGGTAAATCTCGAGCGTGACGCGCCCGTGCCTCGTGAACTTGAACGCGTTTGAGAGCAGATTCTTGAGGATCTGCTGCAGGCGTTTTGCGTCGGTTTGAATCGACTTCGGCAGATCCGGCGAGAGGTGGACGTCGAATTCGAGACCCTTGGATTCGGCGACGTGATTGAACGTCCTCTCCACGAACCCGTGGAGATCGTCGAATCGGAGATCGCTGGCGTCCACGACCACCGTCCCGGATTCGATCTTCGACAGATCGAGAATGTCGTTGATCAGGGTAAGAAGGTCGTTTCCGGAGGAGTGGATGGTCTTGGCGTATTCCATCTGTCGCGGATTGAGGTTGCCGAGCGGGTTCTTCGACAGCTGATCCGAGAGGATGAGCAGGCTGTTGAGCGGCGTGCGCAGCTCGTGCGACATGTTCGCGAGGAACTCGGACTTGTACTTGGAGGTCAGGGCCAGCTGGGTCGCCTTTTCTTCCAGGGCCTGGCGGGCCTGTTCCACTTCCTGGTTCTTGCGTTCCACCTCCGCGTTCTGGTGCGCGAGGAGCTGCGCCTTCTCTTGAAGCTCCTGGTTGGTCTGCTGGAGCTCCGCGGCGAGCGACTGCGACTGCTTGAGGAGATCCTCGGTCCGCATGTTGGCTTCAATCGTGTTGATGACGATCCCGATCGTTTCCGTGAGCTGGTCGAGGAACACCTGGTGGGTCGGACTGAACCGCTCGAAGGACGCAAGCTCGATGACGCCCCGGACCGCGCCTTCGAAGACGACCGGCAGCACGATCAGGTTGAGCGGCTTCGCCTGTCCCAGCCCCGACCGGATCTTGATGTATCGACCGGGGACATTGGTCAGGACGATTTTCCGCCGCTCGCGCGCGCACTGTCCGACGAGGCCGGTTCCCACCGCGAACGCGTCCTCGGCGCGCGATCGATCCTCGAGGGCGTACCCGGCCAGCAACGTGAGCCGCTCGCCGCGGTCAGGCGCCTCCATGAGGTAGAACGCGCCTCGATGCGCGTTCACCAAGGGCGCGAGCTCGGAAAGAATGAGCTGTCCCGCCGCGAGGAGGTCCTTCTGCCCCTGGAGCATGCGGCTGAACTTGGCGAGATTCGTCTTGAGCCAGTCCTGCTCGCTGTTCTTGAGGGTCGTCTCGCGCAGGTTCCGAATCATCTCGTTGATCGTATCCTTGAGAATCGCCACCTCGCCCCGCGCGTCGACCTTGATCTCCCGCGTCAGGTCCCCCTTGGTCACCGCCGTGGCCACGTCGGCGATGGCGCGCACCTGCGTCGTGAGGTTTGCCGCAAGCTGATTCACGTTGTCCGTCAGGTCCTTCCACGTGCCGGCCGCTCCCGGAACCCGGGCCTGGTTGCCCAGCATTCCCTCGACTCCTACCTCGCGGGCCACGGTCGTGACCTGATCGGCGAAGGTCGCCAGCGTATCGATCATGGAGTTGATCGTGTCCGCCAGCTGCGCGATCTCCCCCTTCGCCTCGAGGGTCAGCTTCCGCCGCAGGTCCCCGTGCGCGACAGCGGTCACCACGCGCGCGATACCGCGCACCTGACCGGTCAAATTCGACGCCATCGAGTTCACGTTGTCGGTCAGGTCCTCCCAAACGCCCGACACGCCTTGGACCTGAGCCTGGCCGCCGAGTTTTCCCTCCGTACCGACTTCGCGGGCCACACGCGTCACCTCGGCCGCGAAGGAGCTGAGCTGGTCCACCATCCGGTTCACGGTGTCCTTCAGCTCGAGGATCTCCCCCTTCACGTCCACGGTGATCTTGCGTGAGAGGTCGCCGTTGGCCACGGCCTTCGTCACGTCCGCGATATTCCGAACCTGCGCGGTGAGGTTCGACGCCATGAAATTCACGCTGTCGGTCAGGTCTCGCCACGTCCCCGCCACGCCGTGCACGTCGGCCTGGCCGCCAAGGCGCCCCTCCGTCCCCACCTCGCGCGCCACGCGCGTCACCTCGGCCGCGAAGGACCGGAGCTGGTCCACCATGCGGTTCACGGTGTCCTTCAGCTCCAGAATCTCGCCGCGCACATCCACCGTGATTTTCTTCGAGAGGTCGCCGTGGGCCACGGCCGTCGTCACCTCGGCGATGTTTCGTACCTGGCCGGTCAGGTTGGACGCCATCGAGTTCACGTTGTCCGTGAGGTCTTTCCAGGTTCCCGCCACGTCCCGCACGTCGGCCTGCCCGCCGAGCTTGCCCTCGGTCCCCACCTCGCGCGCCACGCGCGTCACCTCGGCCGCGAAGGACCGGAGCTGGTCCACCATGCGGTTCACGGTGTCCTTCAGCTCCAGAATCTCGCCGCGCACGTCCACCGTGATTTTCTTCGAGAGATTCCCGTTGGCAACCGCGGTCGTGACCTCGGCGATGTTTCGGACCTGCGCCGTGAGATTGGACGCCATGAAATTGACGCTGTCGGTGAGGTCCTTCCAGGTTCCCGCCACGTCCCGAACGTCGGCCTGGCCTCCGAGCTTCCCTTCGGTGCCCACCTCACGCGCCACGCGCGTCACCTCGGAGGCGAAGGAGCTCAGCTGGTCCACCATGGTGTTGATCGTATTCTTCAGCTCGAGGATTTCGCCGTGTACGTCGACGGTGATCTTCTTCGAGAGATCCCCGTTCGCGACGGCCGTCGTCACCTCGGCGATGTTTCGCACCTGCGCCGTGAGGTTCCCTGCCATGGAGTTCACGCTGTCGGTGAGGTCGCGCCACGTGCCAGAAACCCCCTCGACGCGAGCCTGGCCTCCGAGCTTCCCTTCCGTTCCCACCTCCCGGGCCACCCGCGTCACCTCCGAAGCGAAGGAGCGAAGCTGATCCACCATGGTGTTGATCGTGTTCTTGAGCTCCAGCACTTCCCCCTTCACGTCGACCGTGATCTTGCGCGAGAGGTCTCCGTTCGCGACCGCCGTGGTCACCTCGGCGATGTTACGGACCTGGGCTGTGAGGTTCGAGGCCATGAGGTTCACGCTCTCGGTGAGGTCCTCCCAAATCCCGGCGACGCCTCTCAGGCGGGTCTGGCCGCCGAGTTTCCCTTCGGTGCCCACTTCGCGCACGACGCGGGTCACTTCGGCGGCGAATGCCCCGAGCTGCTCGACCATTCGGTTGACCGTCTTGGCGGTTCGCATGAACTCGCCCTCGAGCGGCCTTTCATTCACCTTGAGCGCCATGGTTTGGGAGAGATCCCCCTTTGCCACCGCGCCGATCACGCGCGCCGCCTCGGAAGTCGGCTGAACAAGATTCGCGACCAGGCTGTTGACCGCTTCCACGGCGTCGGACCACGAGCCGGTGACGGGCCCGAGCGAGGCCCGCTCGTCGATCTTGCCTTTTTGGCCCACGACGACGCTGAGCCGCGCCAGCTCGGCCGCGAGGCGCTGGTTCATCTCCACGACTTCGTTGAACGTGTCCGCGACCTTGCCGGAGAGACCCGTCCAGTTCTCGGGCAGCCTGGCCGAGAAGTCCCCTTTGCGTACGGACCGAAGCGCGAGAAGGAGTTTCGAAGCGTCGATGGAGGAGTCGTCTTTCAGTACGGTGGTCATGGCGGGTCTCCCGGCCGCGCTACGGCACGGCGGAGCGAAGAGAGTGCGCTTCGGGTCCGCGCGGAAACGAGCGCGCGGACGTGTGGCCTCTCGAATGGACCTCGGATTTGACCCTGAACGTCCCTCAATTCTGAGAATCGGGCGGGTGGAAGTCAATCTGATGTCGAGGGGCTCCGGGCCCCGTCGGCTTCCCCGCCCCAGAGCTACATCATGGCTGTGGTGGAACGGGAGTTAGGCGTTGGCTCGTTTGGACCGGGGCCGAACGGGGGGGACGGACGCCGTCTCTTCCGCGAAGGCCTGAATCAGCCTCGCCACGTGCCTGGCGTGCTTCAAGTACAGGTCGACGCGCAGGTTCTCGTCGGGCGCATGGGCGCGGGTATCGGGATTGCCGAACCCCGCGGTCGCCACCGCGACGCCGAGCTCATGGATAAACGCGTGATTCGGCCCCGAGCCGCCGACCATCGGCACCACCTGCATCGGCACGCCGTAGACCGGCTCGGCCGTCTTCGATACGAGGCGAATGAAGGGATCGTCCGGATCGGTGCGTCCGGCCGGATTTCCTCCGAGGAACTGGACCCGTACGTCGGAGAAGCCCTCGGCGTCGAGATGCGCCCGGAGCTGCTTCAAGACGAGATCCGGAGTCATGTCGGGCACAAGCCGGAAGTCGACCTTGGCCGAGGCGCGCGCCGGGAGCACCGTCTTCGAGCCGGGGCCTTGATACCCGGCGGTGAGGCCGCACAGGGTGCACGTCGGCTCGAAGACCTCCGCGATGCGGAGCTCCACGCCGCCGGTCATGCCCCGCAGGAATCCCTTCACGCCGTACCGGGCGCGGTAATCGTCGGCCATGTCCGGCGCCTGTGCCATCAGCTCGCGGTCGCGCGCGGTAGGCGGGCGGACCGGGTCGTAGAATCCGGGGATCCGCACCCGCTCGTCTGTGCCCTTCAGCGTTCCGAGCGCCCACGTCAGCCGCCACGCGGCGTTGGGAAAGATCGAACCGCCGATTCCGGAATGGACGTCACGGGTCGCGGTCTCGACCGATAGCTCGACGTAACAGATGCCCCGCAAACCCGCGTATTGGAGCGGTACCTCCCGGTGATCCACGTATCCGAATTCCCAAAGGCAGGCATCGCCGGCGAGCCGCCCACGGTTTTGCCGCACGAACTCCGGAAGATGGACGCTTCCGATCTCCTCTTCCCCCTCGATGACGAACTTGATCCGGCATGGGAGGTCCGCGCGCGAAAGCAGCGCGTCGATCGCGAGCAAGCGTGCGGTCAGGTGGCCTTTGTCGTCGCTCACGCCGCGCCCGTACAGGCACCCGTCCCGGAGGGTGGGTGTAAACGGAGGGTCCGTCCAGAGGTCGAGCGGCTCCGGCGGTTGCACATCGTAATGGTTGTAGATGAGCAGGGTGCGGTCGCTTCGGCCCGCCCGTTCGGCCAGGACGACCGGAAAGCCGGCGGTGGGGACGGTCTCCACCGAGAAGCCGCGCGCCCTCAGCATGCCCGCGACCAGGTCCGCGCAGGCCTCCATGCCCAGGTTCTGCGCCGCCACGCTCGGCTGGGCGGCGTACCGGGACAGCTCGGCCAAGCTCTCGTCCAGGTGCTCTTGCATGTAATGGTCGAGTTCTGAGCTCACGTCCCGATCATGGGACCGGACGACGACAACGCAAAGCTGCAAATCTTGGGATCCCGTAAGAGGGAAACGGCGGGGAGGGGCCGCTAGAAATAGGTCGCCGCGGTCAGCGTCAGGCCCGCGAGCGGCGTTTGATTGTTGAAGCGATCCCGACGGATCTCGTAGTACCAGCCGAAGCGGGTCACCGCGAGCGGCCGTGAGTGGATGTTCAAGCTGGCCGACAACCGCGACCTCGAGTTTCCGAGAATCCGGGCGTCAAAGTCGACCGCGTCGGCTCGGATCCCGGCCGTGAGGCACGAGCCGCGCCAGCTGCGTAGCACCGGGTCGAGCAGCGTGCGGACCATTTCGACGGATACGCCCCACTGGCGCTCCGCGAACAGAGCTTCCAGGCCTGGCGGCACATCGATCAAGGCGACCGCCGCCTCGCTTGAGGCGCGAAACCCCGCGACCTTCCCGATCCCGTCGGCCACCACGACGTGGACCCATCGGGGCCCGTCCACCCGAACGCCACCCACCTCCGTCCTGTTGTACTGGCCGCTCTGCGCCGCGATCCCGATCTCCCCCTCGGACGAAGAGCGGCGCGCGATCCGCCAGGCGAGCGCGGGCATCCCGTTGTTGTCGCCATAATTGCTGCGGCCCCGCGGAACGCGGGTGCCTCCCGGAGAGTTCGTGATGAGCCCGTCGTTGTATCCGGTGACCAGGTCCACCTCATAGGAGAATCGCGATGAGCTCCCCGCCGGCCGGTAGCTCCGCACCCCGGCGCCAAACTGCGCATTCGGCACCCCGATCAGCTGCGTCGCGACGAGCGACCGTTCCGCGAAATCGTACCCCGGCGCATCGTGGTCCATGTTCGTGCGCCCCAGAGGCGCGAGGAAAATCCCTGCGTGCGCCTGGGCCGACCTACGTACCTGCACGTACACCTCGGCGCGCTCCAGAACGAAATCATCGGCGCCGCGGTCCCAGCCGGCCCGGCCCGCGAGCCCGACGCGGGGGTGAGGTCGCGCGAAAAAAAACGCGTTCGCGCGACCGAACGAGAACCACTCGGGGTTGGAGACCCCGGCCTCGACATCTTCCGCGAAGCGCAGCTCACCGTCTCCGCCGAACGCGAAGCCGTCCAGGTTGCCGTGGTACGACGTCTCGGGCGGGAGCGCGTGGAACGCCTCCGGTCCGGGGCCGATCGCCGTCGCTGCCCAGACGGCCGGGCCCGAGCCGGAAACCAGGAGCGCCGCCAAGATCGCGCCGGTTGCAATCCTGCCGACAGCGCCCATCAGCGGGACCCCACGAAATCGTCGAGCGCCGCCCGGTCTTCCGGCGGCATCGCAAGGTACGTGTTCACCGCCCCCGCCGCTTCGCCGCCGTGAAGGCGGATCGCCTCGTCCACCGAATGCGCGCGGCCGTCATGCAGGAGGAAGAGCTGGCCGTTCAGGAATTCCCGCGCGATCCGAAGGCCCCACAGAGGAGCCGTGCGCCACTCACGACCATCCGCGCTTCCGTCGGGTCGATTGTCGGCAAGCGCGTCGCCCAGATCGTGGAGCAGGAGATCGGAATAGAGCGAGACGTCGCGGTCGGCAAGCGCGTCGATCTCATGCGTCCCGGTCCGCATCGTGGGCACGTGGCAGCTCGCGCACTGCGCCGACGCGAACAAGGCCTCGCCGCGGCGGCGCGTGGCGGTCCATTCCCCGGGAGCCGGAGGGGCGAGCATCCTCATGTACTGCATGACCGCCTCGATCTCCCCATCGCTCAGCTCGGGATCACGGGCGGGATCCAGGCCCGGCACGACGTGAGATGCCAGCGGATTCACGTTCTCGACCGGCCGGTAGGACGACGTCATGCCGATGTCCTGATGGTACGCTTCGACGGTCTGCTGAAGGAGCGACGACACCTGCGCCTTTCTCCCAAAGCGCCCCACCCTGGGCCCGGTGCCGCCCCCTGGCTCGGTCGCGGGAACGTACGCGGCCGGTGTCACCATATTCGCGCGGCCCGAGATCCCGTCCCCGTTGCTGTCGCCGGGATCCTCGTGAGCCAGGATGACCGAATCCGAGAGCGCCTCGATCAAGCCCACGCCAAAGACCGGCGGCGGCATCCGCGCCGACACGTCCACCCCCGCGGGGAGCTGCTCGGGCTCGGCGCCCGGGATGTACTTGTCCTGGATCTGCGGACCCCCGACGTCGAGGGCCAGATCGGTCCCTCGGCTGAAGCGGATCAGGATGTTTTCGGGCCGCCCGCGCCCGTCGCCGCTATGGCAGGATGCGCACGAGACGTTGTTGAAGATCGGCCCGAGCCCTTCCGCGATCGTGAACGCCTTGCGAAATTGGGTGTGGCCGGCTTGAAAGTCTCCCAGCTCACCGTTATCGAGACCGTCGAGGGGAGCGTCGAACCGCTCCCCGGGGTCGGGCTTGGTTGTGAGCAGCTTGGAGCAGCCGACCACGTGCACGCAGAGCGCGCAAATCGCAATGATGGCGGCATCGCGCCATCGGACGCCCCGGCGCCACCGCGCGCCCTGCACGCCATCGAGACACGACGCTCGAGCGCGATGCCCCGGCTCATTGTGGTAACGCCCTTGCGCATGCGGCATGAAAGAGCTCCCCGTCTTCGAGATGTAGGTTGGGTGGGGAATATTGATCGCAAGAGTCGGGCCAGGGCCTGGGCTCGAAATTTGCTTTGTACGGAAACCGGACCGCGAGGCATCGGGGCAGCGCGGGCCCGAGCCATTCATGAAATAGTCATCGAGACCGGGAAGGAGCGTCACCCCATGAAGATTCGACTGCTCGGATCCGCTCTAGCACTGATGGCGGCCACGACGATGGTGGCGCTGCCGGACCCGGCGCACGGCAATCAAATCTCGACGGGCTCCATCGAATTCTCGCCGACGGTGGCGTTCAGCCACTGGAACATGAAGCGGGAGGGTTACGGGAACGTCGACAACTTCACCAGGCTCGACATCACGCCCACGATCGGCTACTGCATGTCGAACCACTACGAGGTCACAGGCGCATTCATGACGAGGCACGAATCGACCAACGGGGTCAGCGACACGGCCCTAGGCGCGAACGCGGGCCTCACCTACAATTTTTCGCCTCAGGGCGCCGTCATTCCCTTTGCCAGCGTCGGGTTCGGTACCCTCTTCTACGACGGCTTCTCGTTCAACGACGCGGCGGTCCTGGCCCCGATGCTGACCGGCGGGATCCGCATGCTCGTGGGATCCTCGGCATCCGTGAACGTCAACATGGGCTACCAGCACGAAAGCAATGCCCAGGGAGAGTTCGGAGCGAGCTCCAATCGGCTGGTCGCGGGTGTGGGGGTCTCGGTCTTTCCGTGGCGCTCGAAGTAGCGCGGTTGCCGCGTTACGCGCCGGTCTCCACCGCGGCTAAGGCTTCGCGGGCCGGCTCGACGTCGCAGCTCGTGACGCCGAAGGACACGAGGTAGGTGAGCGCCTCCTCGCGGCGCCCGATCCGCACAAGGGTGTCGAGGAGGTTCCCGATCATCGCCTTCCAATCGGGGTGATGCACCAGCGATCGCCGATCCTCCTCGCCCAGCGACGCGAGGATCTCCTTCATCTGATCCGCCGCGCGGGTGAACTCCGTGGCCGCCGCGTTCATGTCGCCCGATTTCGCGTAAATCTCGCCGATGAGATCGCAAGCCTTCGCCGCGAGCGGACGGTACCCCCGCTCATTCGCCCGCCGTACAAGCTCCCCGAGCTCCTCGAGCGAATCCGATCCGGTCCCCTCCTTGCAGGCGGCGCGCGCGGCCGTCAGCGCGGCGCGCAGCTCGAAATGCGACATCTTGGACCAGCGCGCGATATCACGGGCCTGCCGGGCCGAGCGCTTCGCTTCGCCGTGGTTGCCGGCGTCGAGCTCCACCTCGGCCGATGCGATCAGAGCCTCGATCAAACTCTCCACATTCCCGGTGGGCTCTCCCAAGGAAATCGCCTGCCGCACCTGATCGCGGGCGGTCTGGAGGTCCCCACGCGCCGAAGCAATCAGCGCGCGCTTCGCGAAAAGCTCCGCAAGGACGGCCGTCGCGTCCAGCTCGAGGGCGATCTGCTCGGAGAGCCATACCTCCTCTTCCGCCCGGTCCAGTTGATGCAAGTCGAGGTAAAGCTCCGCGAGGTTGTCGTGGAGCGTGGCCATCTGGTGGTCCTTCTTGCTCCGGGAGGATCGTATCTCGAGCGACTCGCGATAGAGCCGCTCCGCGCTCGCATAGTGCCCCTGCTCGAAATGGATCAGCCCGAGATTGTTGAGGCAGGCGCAGAGGTCCTCGGTGTTCCCCAGCTCCCGGCAGAGGGAGAGCGACGCCTCCCAGTGGCGCTGGGCGCCGACGTGATCCCCGTTCAGGTGGTGAAGGTTGCCCAAGTGCCGGAGCGTCACGGCCTCGCCGCGCCGGTCCACACCCTTCCGGTAGAGCGCGAGCCCCTCGTTCAGGTGACTTTCGGCTTCCTGCGGCTCTCCGAGGCGCGTGTGGATGATCCCGATGTTCTTGTGTGACTGGGCAAGCCCAAGCTCATCCCGCAGCCGTCCGCGGATGTCGAGGCAGCTTCGATGACATGAGAGCGCCTCTTCCAGATCGCCTCGGAGGTAGTGGATCCCGCTTAGATTGTTGAGCGCCGCGGCGCGAATCCTCTCGTCACCGCGGCCCTCCGCGAGCGTGATGGCTTCGCGCATGTGTCCCTCGGCCACCTCCATGTCGCCCTTGAAGAAGTAGAGTTTTCCCAGCTCCCGGACCGCGGAATTCAGCCGCGCGTCGTCCCCGGCGGCCCTGGCCTCCTCCACGAGCGATGTGTAGCGGTTGATCGCGTCTTCGTACGTGAGCTGGGACTCAACGGGATGTCCGAGGAGGTATTGCATTCTCCCGATGGCCCGCACGATATCGGCCTCACGCCTCGCATCCGGAGCGGAGCGGGTAAGCTCCAGGGCGGTTTCGTAGCTCACAAGCGCGGCACGGTATCGTCCTGCAGCGTATTCCTGGTCGCCGCGGCGCTGCCGGATCTCAACCAGATCGCGGACGCGCTCGATGGGCGGGTTGTGCGGGTGGAGGTCGTGGAGCAGGCTCTCGGCGCGTTCCAAGTATCGGATGGCGTCCGCGTGGGCGAACAGCCGCGCCGCCGCGGTCGCGGAAAGCATCAGATAGGGCAGCGCCTCGGATTTGAGCCCGGCCGCGAGCAAGTTGTGGGCGATGACCCCGGCGTGCTCCTCCGATTCACCGAAGCTTTCCGCCAGGAATTGCCCGACCACGGTGTGGTACTCGATCCGCAGCTCCGGCGGAATGCTGGCGTACAGGATCTCGCGGATCTTGGAATGGTCGAAGTGGTATTGAGGGCCCGCAGCGTGGATCAGATGGTGGATTTGCTCGAGAAACTGGAGCGTCTTGAGGAGCGGCATGCGCTCGAGGCTCAGCCCGCGCAGGATCGTCCCGGAGTGAAAGACGTCCCCTTCGACGGCGCCCAATTCCAAGATTTCGCGCTCGCGTTCACCCAGGCGGCTCAAGCGACGCATCACCACGTCGTAGACCTTCTCGGGAACCGAGATCTTGTCCACCGTGGTCGCCAGGGTCCAGATCCCGTCCCGCTTCGCGAGGATCTTCTCGGCGGTGAGCAGTTTTAGGATCTCCACCATGAAGAACGGGTTCCCCTCCGCCTCGCGATAGAGGAGCGTTCCGAACTCCTCCCCCCAGTCGTGCCCCGGGTAGAGCTGGGCGAGAACCTCCATGACTTCCCCGCGGTCCAGACGCGCGAGCTCGATCCGCTCGAAGCGATCCTCGCGGCCGAGGATCCGTAGCGCGGTCTGAAGCGGATGCGGACGGCCTTCGGATTCCGTAATCGCCTCTTCGGGGCGGTACGTGCCGATGAGGAGCATCCGGCGCCCCACGGCGCGGCGGGTCAGAAAATGGAACAGACGTACCGAGCCTTCGTCCGCCCACTGTAGATCCTCGAGCACGAGAACCAACGGGCGCTCCTCGGAGACGAAACAGAGCACCTGATCCAGCACTTCCCACAGCTCTTCCTCGCTGGTCGGCCCGTTCGTGGCGAACGCAAATCGCAAGAACCGGCTCAGGACGGGGATCGAGCCGGCGAGCCTCGGCGCGCGGTCGAAGAGAAATCGCTGGAGGGCCTGCGCGGAATCCACGCCCCGCAACGCGAAGTACTGCTTGAGCGCCTCCGCGAACAGCTGATAGGAGCTGGCGCTGCCGCCGAAGAGTGAGGAGGCGACGAGAACGCGGGTCCCCTCGCGGCGGCAGCACCGGCAGAACTCCTCGACGAGGCGGCTCTTCCCGATGCCCGCCTCACCGGCAACGCAGACCGCGGCTCCCTCCCCGAGGCGCATCTCTTGATGCAACGTCATGAGGCGCTCCATCGGCCGGTCGCGCCCGACCATGGGCGCCAGGAATCGCTCGCGCCGGGCCGAGATGACCTCCCGGGTCGCGACAAGATCCAGCTCCTCGTGGATCCCCGCGCGCCTGCGGCGATCGTGTTCCCGGAAGCGGACGAGATCCTCGGCCATCTCCTCGGCGCCCTGGTAGCGCTCCTGGGGATTCTTCATCATCGCCTTGAAAACGATGTGTTCCAGGTCGGCGGGGACTTCCGGTGTAAGCTCCCGAATCGTGATGGGGTCCTCGTGCAGGATCGCATGCGCGACCGCGACGGACTGGTCCCCGACAAACGGCAGGCGGCCCGTGAGAAGCTCGTACATGACGACCCCGAGGGAGAAGAGGTCGGACCGTCCGTCCACTTCCTGCCCCACGATCTGCTGCGGCGACATGTAGGACGCGGTCCCCAAGACGGCATCGCTTCGGGTGACCGTGCTCCCGCCAAGGATCTTCGCGAGCCCGAAATCCATCACCTTGACGCGTCCCTCGGGCGTCCGTTTGATGTTCGCGCCCTTGATGTCGCGATGAACGATTCCCTTGGTGTGCGCCTCGCGGAGGGCTCCGAGGATTTCGAGGCTCATTTCGAGAACCTCGGTCCACGACAGCGGTCCGTTCGCGATCAGCTCGCGAAGGGTCGCTCCGGGGACGTATTCCATCGCGAGGAACATCTCATCCCCCTCCGCGCCGACTTCGTAGAGGATCGCGGCATTGGGATGGTTGAGCGTCGCCGCCGCGCGCCCTTCGTTGAGGAATCGCCGGCGCGCTTCGGGGTCCTGGGACAGCTCGGGGGGAAGGAACTTGAGCGCCGCGCGGCGCTGAAGGAGATCGTCCGTGGCAAGGTAGACCACTCCCATCCCACCTTGCCCCAGCGTGGATTCGATTTTGTAATGCGAAACGTGCGGCGGGCGGGGCTCCATTCGGTCCAAACCCTCAACCGGGTACCGCGACGAGCGGACGCGTTTCTAGAGCCGACGGCGCGCAGTATACCCGTTATGGACCGCATTTTCCAGGCGAAGGTGCCGACGCAGCGGCGGAACGGCGCGTGGAGGCTCTTGCCGGCTTACGACGCCGCCGCGGCGTGCTCCCGGGCCCCCGCCTGCTCGCGTGGGGTGGCCGGGGCCGTTTTCCGGCCGCCCAATCGACGCTGGAAGGCATCCAGGTAGGTGTAGATCACCGGGGTCACGTACAGCGTCACGAGCTGTGAGAACGCCAACCCGCCGACCACCGCGAGCCCGAGCGGCCTTCGCGCCTCGGACCCGGAGCCGAAACCGATCGCGATCGGAAGCGTCCCCATCAGCGCGGCCATCGTGGTCATCATGATGGGACGGAAGCGGATCAGGCATGCTTCGACGATCGCCTCACGAGCCGGCTTGCCTTGCTTCCGCTCGGCCTCCAGCGCGAAGTCGATCATCATGATCGCGTTCTTCTTCACGAGGCCCACGAGCATGATGATCCCGACGAACGCGTAGATGCTCAAATCGGTGCGGAACAAGAGCAGCGTCAGCAGCGCGCCGAAGCCCGCGAACGGGAGCCCCGAAAGGATCGTGAGCGGGTGGATGAAGCTTTCGTAGAGAATGCCCAAAACGAGGTAAATGACGAGGACCGCCAGGAGCAGGAGCACGAGGAGTCCCTTCTGACTCGACTGGAATACCTGAGCCGTCCCGAAGAAGCCCGTCGTGATGCTCGGCGGCAATGTCGCTCGTGCGACTCGCTGCACTTCGTCCACCGCAGCACCGAGCGCTACGCCGGGTCGGAGGTTGAACGAGATCGTAACGGCCGGGATTTGACCCATGTGGGCCACGCTGAGCGGGCCCACCCCCGGGGAAAGGCGGGCGACGGCTGCAAGCGGCACCAGGGAGCCGTTGCTCGTACCGATGGTCAGGTTCTGCAAGGCCGAGATGTCGCGCTGGAACTCAGGACGAAGCTCCATGATCACCCAGTACTGGTCGGTCGATGTGAAGATGGTGGAGACTTGTCGCGATCCGAACGCGTCATAGAGCGTCTCTTCGATCTGCTGCGCGCTCACACCCAGCGCCGCGGCGCGATCGCGGTCGATCTCGACGCTCACCTGGGGGTTGGCGATCTGTAGGTCGCTGGTTACGTCCTGCAAGCCGTCCATGTCTTTGAGGCGACTCACGAGATCGTTGACTCCGCCGTAGAGCGTCGCCAGATCCGCGCTCTGGAGCGTGAACTGGTATTGGCTCTTCGAAATCCTGCCGCCGACATTGATCACGGGGGGGTTTTGAAGATAAATGCGGATTCCTGGAACCCGCGCGAGCTTGGGCTGAAGCTCCCGGATGATCTCGTCCGCCGAACGCTCCCGCGCGGCGCGCGGCTTCAGCTTGATGATGATGCGCCCCTGGTTCGAGGAGGAGACTCCGCCGCCCGAGCCGACCGAGGAGGTGAATGAGTCCACATTGGGATCCCGTCCGATGATGGCGGCGACCGCCTTCTGATACTGCACCATCGACTCGAACGACGTTCCCTCAGCCGACTCCGTGCTCGCGACCAAACGCCCCGTGTCTTCGCTCGGAATGAATCCCTTGGGCACCACCCGGAAGAGCACGACGGTGCCGACCAGGATACCGAGCGAGAAAAGCATCGTGGCCCGGCGGTGGTCCATGACCCAAGCCAGGGTCCGGGTGTAGAAGGCCAGCGTACGCTCGTAGAAATCCTCCACGACGCGATAGGCGCGGCCGTGCTCACGGGCGTGGTCCAGCTTGAGGAAGCGGCTGCAAAGCATCGGAGTGAGCGTCAGGGAAACAAGCCCCGAGACCAGAATCGCAGCGCTGATCGTCACCGCGAACTCGTGGAAGAGCCTTCCCAGGAGGCCGCCCAAGAGGAGCACGGGGATGAACACCGCCACCAAGGAAAGCGTCATCGATATGATGGTGAAGCCGATCTCCCGGGAGCCATCAAGAGCCGCGCGGAGGGGCGCTTTGCCCTGCTCCATGTGGCGGTGGATGTTCTCGAGCATGACGATGGCGTCGTCCACGACGAAGCCGACCGAGAGCGTGAGCGCCATGAGCGACAGGTTGTCGAGGCTGTACCCCATCAGATGCATCACCGCGAAGGTGCCCACGACGGAGAGCGGCAACGAGAGGCTGGGGATGATCGTCGCGGGCATGTTGCGCAGGAAGAGGAAGATCACCAACACAACGAGTGCCAACGTGAGAAGCAGCGTGAACTGAACGTCCAGCACGGACTGGCGGATCGAAACGGACCTGTCGTAGAGGGTATGAACCTCCACCGACGCGGGAAGCTGGGCGCGCTCCCGCTCGACCAGCCTTTGGACCGCGTTCGCCACCTCCACCGTGTTGACTCCGGGCTGGCGCTGCACGGCCAGCGTGATGTTTCGCTGATCCTGGTACCAGCTCGCGACCTTGTTGCTCTGCACGTCGTCGAGCACGTCCCCGAGATCGCGCAGCCGGACCGGCGCGCCGTCCTTGTAGGACACGACCAGGTTCCCGAACTCCTCGGCGTTCTGCAGCTGGCCGCTCGCCATAACCGTGGCGGTCCGGGTGGGGCCGTACAGGATGCCGGTCGGCAGGTTCACGTTCGCGGACTGGACCGCGTCGCTCACGGCGCCGATGGGGATCCCCCGCGAGGCAAGCGCCCGCGGGTCCAGGCGGATACGCACCGCGTATTTCTGCGAGCCGAACACCGAGACCTGCGCCACGCCATCGACCATCGAGATGCGCTGCGCGAGCACACTCTCCGCGTACTCATCGAGCTTCGAGAGCGAGAGCAGCTTCGAGGTCAGCACCAGGAAGAGGATCGGCTGGTCGGCAGGATTGACCTTCTGGTACGAGGGCGGGGTGATCCCCGTCGGCAGCGAGCGGAGCGTCTTCGCGATCGCGGCCTGGACGTCCTGGGCGGCAGCGTCGATGTTCCGGTCGAGTGTGAATTGGAGCGTGATCGAGGTGCTTCCCTGCGTGCTCGATGAGGTCATGGCGTCGATGCCCGCGATGGTCGAAAACTGCTTCTCGAGCGGGGTCGCGACCGCCGAAGCCATGGTTTCGGGGCTCGCGCCGGGCAGGCTCGCGTTCACGGAGATCGTCGGATAGTCCACGTTCGGCAGGTCGCTCACCGGCAGCAGCTTGTATCCAACGATTCCGAAGATGAGCACGCCGGCCATGACCAGCGTGGTCATGACGGGACGACGGATGAAGATTTCGGACAGGTTCATCCTGGATCCCCGACGGGCTTTCGAACCAGCACCTTCGCGCCGGGAGAGAGCCTCATTTGCCCCTCCGTCACCACCGGCTCCCCCGCGCGAAGCCCGCGTGCGACGATGGCCAGGTCATCGACGGTGCGCTCCACTTCCACGGAGCGGGGCGAGACCGTGGAATCCGCGTTGACCACGTAGACATAGGTCCCCTGTTGCCCCGACGCGACGGCCTGGGCCGGGACCACCACGGCGCGCGGAGCGACATAGAGCACGAGGCTCACATCCACGAATTGACCGGGGACCAAGCGGCCGTCCCGGTTCGGGAATTCGCCCTTGAGAAGAAGAGTGCCGCTCGCCGGATCCACGGCGTTGTCCACGAAGACCAGCTTCCCTTCCAGAGGCGCGCGGCCGCTGTCCGCCGCCTCGACCTGGACTCGGGGATTCGCGTGGCGATATCGCTGGACCAAGGGCACGTCCCGTTCGGGGATCTTGAACGTGACCCGCACGGGATACGGCTGAATGATCGTGACCAAGGGGTCGCTCGTCGAGGGCTTCACGTAGTCTCCGACATGGACCATGAGCCGGCCCGTACGCCCGGAGATCGGTGCCCGGATGGCGGCGTACTCGAGATTCAAGCGCGCGGTATTCGCGGCGGCCGAGTCGGCGCGCACGGTCGCGGCCAGCGCCTCGGCAGTCCCCCGCGTTTGATCCCATTCCGATTGCGCGAGGATGTTCTGCTCGTAGAGCACCTTCGCCCGCTGCGCGTCGTTGCGCGCGGTTTCCTCCTGGACCTTGTCGCGCGTGAGGGCGGCCATGGCCTGGTCCCATGCTTCCTGGAAAGGACGCGGGTCGAGCTGGATCAAGAGCTGTCCGACCCGAACGTTGTCCCCCTCGCGGAAGGCCACGCGGGTGACGGTCCCGCCCACCTGGGATCCGACCGCCGCGGTCTGAAGCGCCTCGACGCTTCCCGTAGCGTCGAGCGCGAAGGGCATGTCCCGCTCCATGGCGGTGGCCAGGCTGACCGCGACCCGCGTGCTCCGTTGGGCGCGCTTCTCGCGGCAGCCGGTCGAAACAAGCAAGAGAAGGAGGCAAGGGAAAAGCACCCAGCGCCGCGCATGCCCCGGGGATGCAACCGGGATCGACCTGAGCTTGTCCCGTGTCATCGGGAGGGAGCCCTCGATAGATCGATCGTGATCGGCGTCGGATACCGAATGCGTCCGAAGCGGGTCTCGACGGTCGGCTCGATTCGCAAGGCGACCCGGTGCGTACTTGTGCGCTGGCCGGCCAGGGCCAGGGCGACGTCGATCAGGTCGCGCCTGCGATCGCCAAACATATCCATGAGATTGAAGGTGACGAGGAGCGGCACGTCCCGCGGCTCTCCCGGGGGAAACGTGAGCGCATCCGGGAAGTGACCCGAAACGGCCTCGCGATCGTCCACCAGATAAGACCAATCCATGGAGACGAGCCGGGCCGTCACCTTGTTGGTTTCCGGGTTCCTGCCCTCGAGGTGGACGGTGAGGTCGAGCGGCACGTCCCGGCTGGCCACCGCGACACCGAGACGCCCGACATCGATCGGGGTCAAGTCCGAGTAGGAACGGATCCGCGCGAGCGGAATCCCGGCGACCCGGGCGCCCGCGATCCGGTCGAAACGGAATTCGACCTGCCGGAGCGCGATGATCTCGCGAGCGGTGGCGCACCCGACGACCACCGCCAGAGACAGCATGAGAGTAAATCGCATCTGGGACCTCCCTGAGCGCCGCGACCGGAATCCGGGTGCCACCATCCGAGTGCGACTCGACACCCGGTTCACGAGGCGCGCTCTTTCGTCTCGGGACGCTGTCTCGGCAACTCGACCGTGATCGCGAGGCCGCGGGGCGTATTGGCCCGGGCGCGCACCGTGCCCCCGTGCCGCTCGACGATCTCCCTGACGATCGCGAGCCCGAGCCCGGACCCACCGTGGTCGGGCGTCGTCCCGCCGCTCGACCCCGCGCCGCGATAGAACCGCTTGAAGACGAGCGGAAGCTCCTCCGCCGGGATGCCCGGCCCGTTGTCCCGGACCGTGAGCCCAAATCGCTCCCCGGACTCCGGCGTGAGCTCGACCTGAACCGCACCCCCCTCCGGCACGTAGCGCAGCGCGTTCACGAGCAGGTTCTCGAGCACCTGCTCCATGCGGTGCCCGTCCGCGTCGATCCACACCTCGGGCGCGGACTGATTCCATGACAGGCTCAGCCCCGCCCTCCGAAATCGCGGCTCGAATCGTTCGATTGTATTGCGGCAGAGGGCAGCCCAGTCGAGCCGCACCCGCGAGAGCGGAGCCCCGGCCTCCAGCCGCGCGAGCTCGAAGAGGTCCCGGATCAGAAGGTCCATCCGCCGTGACTCGTCCAGGAGGCCGCGGACATACTGGGTGCGCTCCTCTTGCGAGACCGGCACGCCCGGGTCGAGCATCGTCTCGGCGTACCCTCGGATCGATGTGAGTGGGGTGGCCAGCTCATGCGTGATATCCGCGAACAGCTGGCGCCGCTCGAGCTCGGTCGCTTCGATCTGCGACCGGGCAACCGCGAGCCGCTCCGTCATTCTATTCAGCTGTTCCGCGAGCCTCCCGATTTCGTCGCCGCTCCTGTCCGTGAGCCGCACGCTGAGGTCCCCCTCGGCAACTCTCGCGGCGAGAATCTCCATGGCGTGCAGGCGGCGGACGAGCAGCCGGACCAGCACGAGGCCCGCGAACGCGGACGCTACGATCGCGATGGGAAAGAGCAGGATCGAATTCTGCGATCCGACGATTCCCATCGCCCCGCGCGACCAGGTCCGGCGCAACACCTGCACTTCCCCGATCACGGTTGGACCGCGTGTCACCGCCCGGCGCGCGATGATCTCGAAGCGGCCCCTTGAATCCGGGCTGTTCGCGGCGCTCGAGGACGAGTCGCCACGCGAGCCCCCGAGCGCGATGAACCGCCCCGGCGGGGCGCTTGCGACGCTGCCATCGGTTCCGCGGAACACGATCCACGCCGGCCGGACGCTTTCGCGTTGGTGCACGAGCAACGAATCAAGCTCTGCTCCGCGGGGCGGACTTGGGGCGGCCGCAATCGCGCCCGCGACGGCCGAAGCGGCCAGCTCCGCCCGCGCTTTGGCTTCTCTCATTTCGAGAGGCTGGAGCACCGCGGAGGCGACCAGGGCCTGAAGCAGGGTTCCGACCACGGTCGTGACGAGGAAGATCGCGGCGATGGTCCAGAAGAGGCTCCTTCCGAGTCCGAATCGTGTCACGGGGACGGTTCCGCGAACCGATATCCCGCGCCCCACACCGTCTGGAGATAGCTCGGGTTCGAGGGGTCTCTCTCGAGCTTGCGACGGACCCGGCTGATCAGGCTGTCGATGGAGCGATCATCGACGACACGGTCGCTGCCCCATACCTGCTCCATCAAAGCCTCGCGGCTGAACACCCGCCCGGGCCGCGACGCGAGGAAATAGAGCAGATCGAACTCGAGGGTCGTGAGCGGAACCGGTTCCCCTTCCCGTTCGAGGGATCGGCGGGCCGGATCGATTCGAAGCGCCCCGAGCTCGAGAACCCGATCGGTGAGGGTGCCGCTGGAGCGCCGCAGGAGCGCTCGGACCCGGGCCGTGAGCTCCGCCGTGCTGAAGGGCTTCGTCACATAGTCATCCGCTCCGAGCTCGAGCCCGAGGAGCTTGTCCCCCTCGCTCGAGCGCGCGGTGACCATCAGGATTGGGACATCGCTGTCCTTGCGGATCCGCCGGGTCACCTCGAGCCCGTCCATGCCGGCCAGGCCCAGATCGAGCACGACGAGCGCCGGCTTCAAGCGCGCGAACTCCGCGAGCGCCCGGCCGCCGTCCACGGCCTGGTGGCACTCATAACCGGCCGCTTCCAGGTTCTTCGCGATCAGGTCCGCGATTCGGGCGTCGTCTTCGACCACGAGGACTTTCAGCGTCGTCACTGCTTCGCTCCTAGCGATAGGGATTGTGTCAGGACGCCTGGGGCGCCGCTCATCCTAACTGTACGCGTAAAGTTTTGCAGAGATGTGGCGCAGGCGTGCCCATTTATGGCCATGGCACTCGCTCGTGAAATGCCAATCGAGCGCCACATCTCTGCCACAACCCCAGCGTATCTTCTCGAAAGAGCCCATGGTGGGCGGCCGGGAATCCCGGGCCATTCGAACCGCGATCGGCGAATGTCTCTCCTAACTGTCTTGGTGGCATGGAGGTTTACATGTTTCGGCGAACCACGGGTGTCTTACTTGCCATCGCGCTCGGCTTCGCGCCGGCGGCGTCCGCCCAGCCTCGACCGATCACGCTCGAGGAGGCGGTCGGGCTCGCAAAGCGGAACGCGTTACAGGTAATTCAGGCGCGGGGGCAGGCGCGCACCAGCGCCGCCGGAGTCCGCGCGGCCTACGCCGCATTCCTCCCCAACGTGACCCTCACGGCAGGCGCAACCCGCCAGTTCGTTTCCGGCGCACGGACGCGAATTGATAATAATGGACAGGTGATCACGCTCCCATCGGACCCTTGGTCCTCCAACGCCGGCTTCGGCGCGAACGTGGATCTATTCACCGGCGGGCAGCGCTTCTTTGCCCTGAGGCAGGCGCGTGCGACGCAAATGGCCGCCGAAGGGAACGAGACCGCGCAGCAATACGACGCGGCCCTCGCGGCGAAGCAAGAATTCTTCAACGTTCTCGCGGCCCGTGAATCGCAAGGGGCCGCCGCAGCGCAGCTCGAGCAGGCCGAGCAGCAGCGGAAGACCGCGATTGCGCGGACCCAGGCCAGAGTGGCGACCCGCTCGGATTCGCTTCGCGCCGAGATTCAATTCAGAACCGCACAGCTTGCCGTGACCGACGCGCGGAACGCGCTCGAATCTGCGAACGCGTCGTTGACGCGGGTCGTGGGCTCTCAGCAGCCGGTGACCGCCATGCCGGTCGACTCTCTCGAGCATCCTGGTTTGGCGCTCGACGAGGGATCCCTTCGCCCATTGGCGGAGAACGGCCCCGCGGTGCGCCAGGCGAAGGCCGGGCTGGATGCAGCGAAGGCCGCGCAGCGGGGGGCATGGACGGACTACCTCCCTTCCCTGTCCGCGAGCTATTCGCGCACCGGGAGCGGAACCGGAGACGCGCCGGTCCTCGCCGGCGATAATTTCGGCTATTCGGGGGCCCTCCGGTTCTCGGCGTCGCTCCCGCTCTTCAACCAATGGCAGCGCGAAGAGCGGGTCACGCAAGCCAAAGTCGCGCAGGAAAACGCCGAAGCCGCCTTGCGCGACACGCGCCTCGCCGCGGTCGAGACATTGACGCAGCAGCTCGGGGCGTTCCATTCGGCCGAGGAGCGCGTGGTGTCGCAGGCCGCCTCGGTTGAGGCCGCCGAGGAGGATTTGCGCGTGCAGCAACAGCGCTACGCGGTGGGCGGATCCACCATCCTCGACGTGCTCACATCCCAAACCCAGCTGAACGAGGCGCGAAGCAACCTGATCCGCGCGCGTTACGATCAGCGGGTCGCGAAGGCGCAGCTCGAGGCTCTCGTAGGAAGGGAGCTCTAGGCCATGTCGATCGCGACCCGCGTCGAAGGGAGATCCTTCGTGAATCTGCGCCGAGCCGCACAGCGTCCCCTGGTCCTGGTGCTCGTGGCATTGGCCGCGGTTGCCGCGGTCCTGCTGGTGCGCGGATCGCGGCACCGGTCCGGCGCGCAGGAGATCATGGCTGTCCCGGTCGAGCGGCGTGACATCGCGCTGACGATAGAGGCGACCGGAACGGTCGAGCCGATCGACCTCGTCGAAGTGAAATCCAAGGCGTCCGGGCAAATCGTCAGGATGCCCGTCCAGGTTGGATCGGTCGTGCGTCGGGGCGACCTGCTGGCGCAGATCGATCCCCGCGACGTTCAAAACCAGTACAGCCAGGCCCTGGCCGCCCTCCAGGCGGCGCAAGCGAAGGTGGATATCTCGCTCACCCAGAGGAAGCGCTCCGACGATCTCTACGCGGGCCAGGTCATCACCGCCGATGAGCACGAGAGCGCCACGCTCGATTACGCCAACGCCCAGGCCGCGCTCGTGAAGGCGCGGACGGATCTCGATCTCGTGCGGCAGCGCCGCGAGGATGCCACCGTGCGCGCGCCCATCGAGGGGACCGTTCTGGACCAGGCCGTCTCCTCCGGACAGGTGATTTCCTCGGCGACGTCTTCCGCGAGCGGCGGGACGACGCTTCTCCACATGGCGGACCTGGCCAAGATCCGTCTGCGCGCCCTGGTCGGCGAAACCGACATCGGGAACGTGCAACCGGGACAGACGGCCACCGTGACCGTGGACGCTTTCCCGCAGCGCACCTTCACCGGGCGGGTGGAGAAGATCGAGCCCCAGGCGGTGGTGCAACAATCGGTCACCATGTTCCCGGTGCTCATCTCCATCGCGAACGAGAGTCGCCTTCTCTTGCCCGGGATGAACGGCGAGGTATCGATGCTCGTCGACCAGCGCCAGGGCGTACCGGCGATCCCGGTCGACGCCGTGCGGAGCGCCCGCGAGATGCCGGTCGTCGCGGCCGCCCTGGGTCTGGACCCGGCGAAGGTCCGGGCGCAAGTCGACGCGCAAATGAAGGCGCGCGCGTCAGAGCGAGCGGCACGTTTCGGATCCTCGGACTCGAGCTCCGGAAGAAGACCCCGGTTTGCGGGCGGTGCCGGAGCGGACTCGATGCGGACGCGGTGGCGCGGGCGGGGCGGGTCAGGGGCGGATTCGGCGCGGGCAGGTGGGCGCGGAGGCACGCGCCCCGGCGGTCCGGGAAGCAACACCGGCGGCCCAGGCCGCGCGAATCGCGCGCAGGTCGCGTTCGTGAAGACCGCGGCCGGCATCGAGCCTCGGGTGGTGCGGCTGGGGCTCAGCGACTTTGATTACGCAGAGGTTCTGGACGGGGTCAAGGAAGGAGAGCAGGTCGTTCTCCTGGGTGTCGCGGAGGCCCAGGCCTCCCGCGCCGATACCCAGAACAGGATCCGCCAGCGGCTAGGGAGCGGCGTACCCGGCGTGCCGGGGGCAGGCGGCGGTGGCGGCGGTGGCGGCGGAGGCACCCGGGGCGGCCGGGGCGGGCCCGGCGGAGGGCCGTAGCATGCTGATCGGGGAAACCGTCTCCGTCGCGCTTGAAGCGCTTCGCGCGAACAAGCTGCGCTCCTTTCTGACCATGCTCGGAATCGTGATCGGGGTGGGCGCGGTCATCGCGATGGTCGCGCTCGGTCGAGGCGCGCAGCAATCGGTCCGGGACCGCATCGCCTCCCTCGGCACGACCCTCCTGACCGTTTTCCCGTCTCAGGCGAGGGGCGCCGGGGGCGTTGCCTCCTCCAGTGATCGCGCGCCTCTAACCATGGACGATGCCAAAGCCCTCGAGGAGCGCTCCACGTTCGTGGCCGCGGTCCAACCGGAGATGTCGCGCTCGCTCCAGGTGCAGTACGAGAACAAGAACGACAACACGTCGATCGTCGGGACGACCGCGAACTACCTCGAGGTCAGAAAGTTCGCGATCGAATCCGGGCGGATGTTCTCGGATGCCGAGGACGCCGCGCGCCGGCGGGTAGCGGTGCTCGGGGCCCAGGTAGTCACCGACCTGGGGATTGCATCGGGCGAGGCGGTGGTCGGCTCGGAAATCCGGATCAACGGAATTCAATTCGAAGTCATCGGCGTGCTCGCGTCCAAAGGCCAAGGCGGAGGGTTCGCGAACCCCGACGACCAGGTCCTGGTGCCCATCCAGACGGCGCGCTATCGCCTGATCGGCAGCGACCGGATTCGCTCGATCAGCGTGCTCGCTCCGTCTGAGGACGACATCCCGGTGACGATGGCCGAGGTCCAGCGGATCCTTCGCCGCGAGCATCGGCTGAGGCCGGGGCAGGATGACGACTTCATCACTCGGAACCAGGCCGATTTCCTGACCACCCTAGGCGAGACCACCCGCACGTTCACCTACCTGCTCGCGGGGATCGCTGCAGTGAGCCTGCTCGTGGGCGGAATCGGAATCATGAACATCATGCTCGTCTCGGTGACCGAACGGACCCGTGAAATCGGGATCCGAAAGGCGCTCGGCGCGACGCAGAAGACGATTCTTCTTCAGTTCCTGATCGAGGCGGTTGTCCTTTGCCTCCTGGGCGGCACGATCGGGATCATCCTGGGAGCCGGTTCCGCGATCGTCGCGCGGAGCGCGTTTCAGTGGAATACGTCGGTGGGGGCTTCATCGGTCGTGATCGCGTTCGTGTTCGCGGCCGCGGTGGGAATTCTCTTCGGGGTCTGGCCGGCAAGGCGCGCGGCCTCGTTGGACGCGATCGAGTCGCTGCGCTACGAATGAGGCTGCCCGCGCGATTCGCGTCTACCAGCGGGCTTTGACGCCGCGCGCGTCCACATGGACGAAAGGCCCGTGGGCCGAATTCGCGGGATACGCGGAAAGGCCACCGACCAGGCTGGGGTACTCAGCTTCCACGCGCTCGGCGGCCGAGCGGAGCACCTGGGCATCGGCCACCGTAATTCTTCCGTCGTGGTTCACGTCGTCCATCACGCCGTCCATGTCGCCATCGATGAACACGTCCGCTGCGTCGCCGTACATGTGGCGGCTATGGCTCGCGCGCCCTCCCCTCCCAACTCCCAACGCGTTGTACTGCGGCGTCCGGAACCCGGACATCACGTGGAGCCGGCTGGGCAATCCCTCGCGCTCGAGCTCATCATGGATCAACTCGAGCTTATCGAGAAGGGCCGGGCTGAGCACGAGCGCCTTGGGCCAGACATCGGCCTGATCGTGGGTGAGAAAATCCCGGAGCTTGAAGTGTTTGGATACGCTCGTCGCCTGGTTTTCGGGCGTGACCTCGATAAATCCACGGGGCGCGACGTAGCGAGAATTCCTGGCAGCCAAGGCATCGTCCGGCCAGAAGCCAACCCGATAACTTCCTGAGCGGGATGTCTTCCCTCGGAACGGAACGATCGGAACGACCGCGAGAGATTCCCCGAGCGACGTGGCCAGCTTCGGCCACCGCGGCCACGCGGCATCCACCGGAAGGCCCGAGACGAGCGGGCTCAGGGCAGGGTTATGGGCGAGCGCGTCTGGCGTTCCGATGACCGCCCTCAAATTGCCGCTCAAACCGAGGAGATCGGCGATCGCAAGATCAACGGGTGGGGTAGCTTGAGCCGTGGTCGACTGGGGGACGGCTTCGGCCCTCGGGGCCGGTTCGGGCACCACGACGGTAAGGGCGAAAACCAGAGCAGCCACCGGGATGCCCCATCGGATCGAGGTGCGTGCCGGCCCGAGTTTACATGGGTCCATCATGTTCCCCGTATGAACTGCCTGAGGTTGGAAACGCCTGGCTGATTTGAGCCCCAGAAGACCGCGCCCGTACCTACTTAGACGGCGTTCGGTTCCGCGGGGTTCTGCCTCCGGTCGTCCATGAGATCTTTCAATGCGCGGATCAGATCATTCATCTCGACCGGCTTCGCGATGTGGGTGTCGAAACCAGCCCGTAGGGCATGGCTCACGTCCTCGGCGCCCGCGTAGGCGGTGAGCGCGATGGCGGGTATCGCCCCACCCTGCTCGGCGGGAAGCGAACGAAGCCTCTCGATAAGGTCATACCCGCTCTCCCCTGGCATCGCGATGTCGCTGATCACCAGGTGCGGGCGCTGTTTCGCGAACGCGGACAGCGCCTCGCGGCAGGACCCCACGGCGACAACGTCGGCCCCGCGACCCCTCAGAACCATCGCGATCAGCTCCCTCGAGTCGGGCTCGTCCTCCACCAACAGAATCCGCGTCCCCTCGAGGGATGGAGCGGGGCGGCCGCCCCCTTCCATGGGCTCCAAGCTCCCTGAGATCGACTCCCCCTCGCTTCCACGCAGCGCGGGCACTTCGGCCAGCGGCAACGTCACCGAGAAAACGGCTCCCTTCCCCTCGTCATGGTTCGAAGCAGAAACGGTCCCCCGATGAAGCTCCACGATGTGCCGCACGATCGCGAGGCCCAATCCGAGGCCGCCATGTCTGCGTGTGCCGGAGGAGTCCCTCTGGCGGAAGCGCTCGAACACGTGGGGGAGGAACTCCGGGGGGATACCAGGCCCGTCGTCCTCCACGCGGATGCATGCGCGGGATCGCTCGTGTGTGAGGTAGATCGTCACCCGTCCTCCCTCGGGGCTGAATTTGATCGCGTTAGAAAGCAGGTTCCACACAACTTGCTGGAGCCGATCGGGATCCCCCATGACCGGCTTGGTCGGGTGGGCCAGATTCGATCTCATGACGACCCGCTTGGCCTGCGCCATCGGCCTCATCGTATCGAGAGCGCTCTCGACGACCGCGGCGATGTCCAGAGCCTGGACCTTGATATCCAACTGCCCGACCGCCATCCGGGAGATATCCAGGATGTCCGAGATCAGATGGCTCTGAATCCGGACGTTCCGATTGATTGTTTCCACGGCCCGCGCGGTCGTGTCCGGATCCAGCCGCCCCTCTCGAAGAAGGTTGGCCCAACCCATGATGGCATTGAGCGGCGTGCGGAGCTCGTGCGAGAGCGTGGCGAGGAACTCGTCCTTGCTCCGGCTCGCGGCCTCCGCCTCCGCGCGCGCCCGCTCGAGCGCGAGCGCCTGCCCGCGGAGCGCCGACTCGGTCACGCGGAGATCGGTGATGTCGCTCACGAGGCCGATGTAGCCGCGCACGGTGCCGTCGGGCGCGACGTCGGGCACGTAGACCGCGCGGACGAATCGATGGGTCCCCGCGCGATCGATCGCCGTGGTCTCGAACGTGACGCCTTCGCCGGCGAGCGCGCGCTCCACGTACGGACGGATCGTCTCGTACTGCGCCTCGCCCAGGAACTCCCGCAGGGTTTGTCCCGGGATCTCGCCCCGCGGCCGGCCGAACCACGCCTCGTACGCGCGGTTCGCGAAGCCGAAGCGTTGATCGCGGTCGACGTAGGCGATGAGCGCCGGCACGGCGTCGACGATCAGCTCGAGCGGGTTCACGGCACG
>DASXTQ010000016.1:0-14291 GCA_036505295.1 Candidatus Eiseniibacteriota bacterium | reverse complement strand
TCTGGCCTCAGACCCGCGTCTCACGCAGCTGCCGGCGGATGCGCCAGAGCTGCGTCGCGAGGGTGCCGTCGATGACCTTGTGATCCAACGAAAGGACCGCTCCTCCGAGGAGTACGGGATCCACTTCGCGGGTGAGCGTGACCTTCCTACCGGTGCGCCGGTTGAGGGCGCGCGTGAGCGCGTCCGCCTGCCGTTCGCTGATCGGGACCGCGGTGCGGACGAGCGCGCGGGTGATGCCTTGTGCTTCCTCCGCGAGCTTGTGGAACTCGGCCGCGATCGCGACCAGATGGTCGAACCGCCGGCGGCGGAGCAGGAGCACGAGCAGGCCGTACACGTTCCGGTTGAGCTTGGGCTTCCATCTCCGGGCGAGGAACGCTTCCTTCTCGGTGCGCGCGATGTTCGGTGCCTCGAAGAACCTCCGAACCCGCGGGTCGCGTTCGAAGATCCCCGCGACCCCCTGGAGGTCCTGATGCGTCTCCTTCAGATCGCCGAGACGCTGGGAGAGAGAGAGAAGGGCGCGGGCGTAGCGGCGCGCGAGGACAGCGGAGATCACTTGACCTCTTCGACCTCGGCGAGGAACTCATCGACGAGCTTCCGGTGCTTCTCGGCCGTCAGCTCTTCCCGGATCACCTTCCCCGCGATATCGACCGCCAGATCGACCACCTCGTTCCGGAACGTGGCCTGCGCCTTGTCCCGCTCGATCCCGATCTCCTGGCGTGCGCGGGTGATCATCTCCTGGGCTTCCTTGCGCGACGCCTCGCGGATCTCGCCCGCCACCCGTTGGCCTTCCGCGACCGCTTCCTGGATCCGCTGGCGGCTTTCGGCGTCCAGCTTCTTCAAGTGCGCCTCGTACTCCTGGCGGATCTTCTGAACCTCCGCCTTTTCCCGCTCGATGCGCTCGAATTCCGCGCGGATCCGCTCGCGGCGCTCGCGCATCGGGGGAAAGATGATCGCGTTGAACGCCCCACGGACGAGGAAGAGGAAGATGACGAAGCTGATCGCGTGGGCGAGGAGCTGATTCAGGTGAACGAGCTTTTCCATGGACCCTTTCGAACCTAACCGATGCGACCCTGAAGGAAGAACATGGTGACGAACGCGTAGATCGTGAGCGCTTCGGCGAAGCCGAATCCGATGATCATGGCGACTTGAAGTTTCGGAAGGATCTCAGGCTGACGTCCCATCGCTTCCATCGCCCCCTTACCTAAGAAGCCGATGCCGATCCCCGATCCGATGGCCGCGAGGCCGATGCCGAGCGGTAGTCCGAGTCCTAGTGCGGCTGGAAAAAGCATGGATTCACCTCCTCCTCAACGGTTTCGATTCAGTGCGTCTCGTGTGCCTCCTCGTGCGCGTGCGCCTCGTGCGGCAACATCATGTAGAGGTACACGGTCGCGAGGAGGGAAAAAATCAGCGCCTGCACGATGCTCGTGAGCGTCTGGAGCATCATGAAGAGCGCGGTAATGCCGGCCATGGGCGGTACCGCGAGCGCGACGAGGGAGGCCTTGATCAAGAGCGCCGTGGCCCCGACGAACACCACGATGAGCGTGTCCTCGCCGAAAATGTTGCCGAAGAGTCGGCAGGAGAGGCTCACGGGCTTGGCGAGCTCTCCCAGGATGTGGACCGGGAGCATCACCGGGAGCATCGCCCAGCCGATCGCGTCGCGGGGCGACCCCGCGAGGTGGTCCAGGTAGCCGACGATCCCGAGGTTCCGGATCCCCCAGAACTGCACGTAGAGAAACGTGATCAGCGCCAGCGCCAGCGTCAGGTCGAGCGAGGAAGTCGCCGACTTCATCCCGGGGATGATCCCCAGCATGTTGATCGTGAGGATGTAGAAGAAGAGCGCCCCGATAAGCGGAAAGTGTTTGTCGATCTGCGGACCGAGGAGCCCGCCGCACACCTCCTCCATGCTCTCGACCATCCACTCCATGCCGTTCTGAAAGGGGCCCGGCACCATCTTCGGCTTGCGCATGGCGAGCCAACTCACGAGGAGGAAGAGGAGCCCCGCGATCCACGCGAACACGATGACCTGATTCTTCTCGAGCCAGTCGATGACCGGGTTCCCGGGGTTGAAATCGTGCAGGATCACGAGCCAGTTCGGAAGCTCCGCGGCGCCCTCCTCGACGTGCTGGGCCGCCGGTGCGCTTTGGGTCGCCGGCGCGCCCTCGGCAGCCGGCGCGCCGTGCACCGCTTCGTCGGCGAGCGCCGCCCCGGGAAGGGCCGAGAAAGCGAGGAGCGCCGCCGCGCCAAGGAGGAGGAGAAACACGGCGGGCTTGGCCGCGTTCCCTAAGGAACGGGCCGTTTCGGTTGCCCGCCGTGCGGTAAGCGAGGCCGGCCCGGTACCCAGGGCCAGCATGATGGATTTGAGGAAAAGCGTGAGGAACGGGAGCGCGAAGCCGGCGCAGAGCGGCACATAGCGGACGCCGCCCAGAGTGATCAGCGCCGCGAGGCCCCCGTACACGAGCGTTACCTTGGCCGCGATCGTGAGCGCGAGGCGTGGATCCCTTCCCCCCTCTGTGAAGAGTTTCACAATCTTGCGGAGGAAAATGAAGTGGAGGAACGCGAGGAGCTGGCCTGCGAGGATCGCCGCCGCGTCACGCGGACGGCCGGGCGCCACGGTCGCGGCAAGCGCGAGCGCCGCGATCCACGAGGTCCGGAGCGCACGATCCAGGATGTCGCGCCCGGGGCGGGCCTGCTCCATGTCGGGGGTCAGTCCTCCTGTTGCGAAAGCTTGACGATCTTGATCGTCTCGCGCACTCCCGCGACGAATCCCAGACCGCACAAGACGTAGGTCAGCCAGGAAGGAGCCCGAAAGTGCCGCTCGAGTTGTTGCCCGATGACAAGTCCGATGATCGGTGCCAGGGCGAGAATGAACGGAATCGACGAAAGCAGCCCCACCTGCCGCCAGCCCGTGACCTTTTTCGGTGTCTTCCCGGCCACCAGGGATCTCCGCGCGCCGAACTCGCGGCGGCGAACCGAACGCCGCAAAAGGCCCAACGTCCGTGTTTGCAGGAGGAATAGTACCGTCGACTTCGAGCGGAAGAAGATATCGAACGCGGCCGGAGGGGTCAACGAAAAATGAGGGCGGCGCGACCGCGGAGGACCGGCTGGAAACGCAGATGCCGGGTCTACCGACCGCGCCTACCCCCACTATAACTTCAAGGCGGGACGCCTCTTTGCCTCCTCGGCTTCATCACACCGCGGCCCCGACTCCGCAGTGCTCTCCCCCAAACAGAGAGCGTCCCGCCGCCATGGCAGCATCGCAACCGGCGTGCCGATCAACAGCGAACAGCGCACGCCGAGGGGGAGGCCTCTATGCCACAGGAACTAACGCGGGGCGGGTGGCTCCCGACGCCGGAAGGTCGCGTTCGGACGATGGTGCCGGTCGTTGACGCGAGGACGCGAGCCGGGATCTCGTGGGTCGAGTCAAAAGGCTCTTGCTCGGCGGCTTCGCCGGGCGTCAACGGGAGGAGCGCCGCGGTAGCCTAGCGGCCGCGGTCGCCGAATGTGGTGGCCCTGACCGAATCGTCGAAGACCGTGGGGTTCCGGATCAACTGGATGCTCCCGTCGCTGAGCGCGCGCACCAGCACCTCGACCACTTCCGCGGCAAATTGGGTGCCGGCCTTTTGCTGCATCTGATCGACCGCCTGGTCGATGGTGAGGCCGGCGCGATAGGGACGCTCCGTGGTCATCGCGTCGAACGCATCCGCCACGTTCACGATCTTCGCCCCGATGGTGATTTCGTCGCCGCGCAGGCCGTCGGGGTAGCCCTTTCCATCGACCCGCTCGTGGTGGTGGCGGACCAGGTCGGTCGCCTTCTCGAGGAACTTCACGCCCTGGAGCATTTGCGCCCCGCGAACGGGATGTGCCTTGACGAGGCGCCACTCTTCGTCGGTCAGTGCTCCGGGCTTGTGCAAGATCGAGTCGCTCGTGTGGAGCTTGCCGATGTCGTGAAGGATCGCACCCAGCTGGATCGTCTGGATCTCGTCCGAGCCGAAATCCATCGCCTTCGCGATCCCGACCGCGTACTGCGCCACGCGCTCGGTATGTCCGTGCGTGTACGGATCCTTCGCCTCGATCGTCGAGACCAGGACTCGAACGGTTGCGAGATACGTGTCTTGAAGGTCCTTGAACAACCGCGCGTTCTCGATCGCGATGCCTGCCGACTCGGAGAGCGCTTTCACCATCTCGAGATCGGTGGACTGAAAGTCCTGCCCGCTCACCTTTTCGCCGACGGCCAGAATGGCGGTGAGCTTCTCCTTCATCATGACCGGACAGGCGAGCGTGAATCCGGCCGCGTAGAGCGGCCCGACGTCGTGCTCGAGGGACGGATCCTCCGACAACTCTTGCAGCCGGATCGGACGCGTTTCCTCGCCGTCGACCGGCCGGATCGCCTGGGCGAAATCATCGTCGTAGGCGAACGAGATCGAACGAACCAGTTCCTCCTTCACGCCCTTGAAGGTCCAGGCATCCAGCCGTTTCGGATTCTCGCGCGAGTCGCTCAGGAACAGGCAGGCGGAGTTCACGCGGAGCTGGCCCACAACGCTCAGAATCAGCGTACCCATCAGGGAATCGAGATCGAGCGAAGAATTGAGCTGGTGGGTGAGGCCCATCAGGGTCTCGAGGCTGAACACCTGGAAGCGGAGCTCCTTGTTGCGGACCACCAGGTCCTCGCGATTCCGGGCCACCTCCGTCTCGAGCTCCCGGTTCTTGGTGTTCAGGACCTCGGCTTTTTCCATCCTCTCGAAAATGCGGCGCACCTTGATGAGGAGTTCCTTCGGCGAGAAGGGTTTCGTCAGGTAGTCATCCGCGCCGTGCATGAGGCCCTGCAGCCGCGCGTCGACCTCGGCGGTCGCGGAGACCATGATGACCGGGATCGCGGAGGTCTCCTTCGAACTCTTCAGCGCCGCACAGACTTCATACCCGTTCTTCTTCGGGAGCCTCAAATCGAGAATGACCATATCCGGAGCTTCCCGGCGCACCGCCTCGAGCGCTTCCTCACCGGTGGAAGCGCTCGTCACCTGATAGCCGTTCTGCGACAGGGAGATTTGCAGAAGATCCACGACGCGCCGGTCGTCGTCGACGACGAGGATCGTCCGCTTCTGCTTGCCTTCGCGGGTCTCGAGGGCCGGTTTCAAGCTCTCGGGGGTCATCGGCGTGTCTCCGCCTCCATCGTGGGCCCGGACCCGAGTCGGGTGGAGGCGTCCGAAGCGGGGTCCTTCTCATGGGGAATCGTGGCGCCCGAGGCGAGAGGATCCAGAGCCGCCGAACCGCCTGCGGGTCCGGGCTCGGCGCCCGCCGCGGCTCCGGGCGCTCCGGGCAGTGGCTGGCCCTCCCGTAAACGCGTACGGCGTTCGATCTTGTCGAGAACGGTCAGGAACACCTCGATGACGCTCGGATCGAAGGGGCTGCCCCAGTTTTCCGCGATCACCTGACGCGCCTTCTCGTAGGGAAGCGCCCGGCGATAGGGCCGCTCGCTCGTCATGGCGACATAGGCGTCCACGAGCGAGACGATCCGCGCTCCCAGCGGGATTTCCTGGCCGCGGATCCCATTGGGGTATCCTTCCCCGCCCCAGCGCTCGTGATGGTTCAAGACGATCGCGATCACTTCCTTCGGGAAGTTCATCTCCTCGAGGATCTGGGCCCCGCGAAGGGGGTGCTGCTTGATGAGCGCCCACTCCTCTTCCGAGAGATGCGCGGGGTTCTTCAAGATGAGCCCGCTCACCGTAATCATCCCGATGTCGCGAAGCACCGCTCCGTACACGAGCGACTTCAGGTATTCCTTCGGATAATCGAGGAGGCGAGCTACCGCGCTCACGTACCGGACAACGCGCTCCGTGCTGCCCTTCGCGTATCCATCGCGGCTCTCGATCAGCGCCATCATCCCGCGGACGAGTCCGAGATTCCGCTCCTCCTGGGCCCGCTGAACCCTTGCGTTCGAGATCGCAACGGCTCCCTGGTGCGAGAGAATGGTCAAGAGGTCGCGCTCATCCTCCTCGAATTTCTTCCGGCTGCCGCGGCCCCCGAGGAAGAGCACCCCCTCCAGATCGCGACGGACCCAGAGCAGGATGGCCCATTCGAACCCCGACTCCCGCAACGCCTCGATTTCTTCGGAGCCGTTCTGCTTGCCCTCCATGTCGTGAAGGTTCACGAACGAGCGATCGGGGGCGAACCTTCGAAACGCGGTCCATGGGACGGTGAAATCCTGAAAATGGTTCTGCGCGAACCCGCGCACGTGGCGAGGGACCAGGTGGCCGTCCTTGTCGGGATCGCTGAGAAAAAGAGCGAGCCGCTCCAAGCCGAACTGGCCCATGACGCTCAGACCGAAGAGGTTCAGGACCTCGTCCAAGTCTTGCGCGAGGTTGAGGGCTTGGGTGATCTCGAACAGATTTCGGAATTCGACGATCTTTCGCTTGAGCTTCGATTGGAGCGACGCCAGCTCCGGGCCGGCGGGGGCATCGGCCGGCGTTTCCTGGAAAGGCCTCGCGGGACCGTGCTCGATCATGATCCCGGGGGGCTCCACAAGGCGGGCGGGGGGCTCCACAAAGCGTGCGGGCGGCCCCGGAACGGGGGGCCTTGGGGCGGACTCGGCCGCGACGGAGACGGCCCCCGCTGCGGGCAGCGTGTTCGCGACGTAGACGATCGCCCCGGACTGCTGAAGCGTCGCCTGGACCTCCGGCGCCAAACCGTTCAGCTCGATTCGGCGCTCGGTCTTCTCGTACACGCGCCCCCAACGGCTCAAGACCGAGATGCCGAGGGTCGAGATGCTCTCGACTTGCGCGAAATCGAGTCGCACGCACGGTGCGCTTCGTCCCTGGCAATTGAGGAGGAGGCGATCGAGCGAGCGCGCCCCTTCCGCGTCGATGACTCCCCGGAGCGCGAAATGGAAATCGTCCCGCGGTCCCAAGCGCTCGATCTGGAGGGCTCTCACGAGGCGGCGTCTTCCGGGTCGGCGTGCGCGTCGGGGCCCGCGGCGTCCGTGGGCGGGTCGCTTTCCGCGCGCGTACGTTTCAGGAGGGCGCTTGGGTTCAACACGAGCGTGATGCCGGAATTGGGAGTCAAGATGCCTCCGAGGACTTCCTCGACGGGAAAGAGCCTCGGAGGAAGGGGCTTCAAGCGCGCGTTCTCGCGCCACACGAGCCGGTCGAAGCTGACCACCGCCGACCCGCTCCCGGACCGAAGTACCGCCAGCGGATGTCCCTCGCCGCCGGTTTCGATTCTCGAGCCGCGGCCCGCGGTGTCCGTCGACGGACTCGCCTCCGCCCGCGCCCCATCCGGCGTCCAGGCTGGATCGCGGCCGAAGAGCGCCGCAAGCGAGTAGATTCGCCTGGGACTGCCGGCCGACGTCCAGGCGGGATCAGAATCGCTCGAATAGATTCGCTCCACGGCACTCCAGGGGAGCGCGATCCGTTGCCCCCCAGCTTCCACGATCAAGAAGCTCCGGAGCGATCTCGCCATGGGGAACTGCAGCCTCAAGCTCGTTCCCGCGCCGGGCGATTCGTTCAGCGAGGCAAAGCCTCCGAGGCCTTCCAGAGCGTTTTCGAGGAGCCGGACCGGCTCCAGATCGAATGTGATCGGTCCGTCGATTTGAAGCCGCGCCTCGAGCCCTTCCCGGGCGGCCGTGATCCGGATCTCGAGCGTCTCACCTGCTTCGGTCAAAGGCTGCATCGTCTCGAGGAGCCGCAGGACCAGCGGGAGTAGGATCGCCCCGATCTCAGGCTCGAAACCGACGCCGCCGGTCTGAATCGAGAGACCCATCCTCTGGCCGCGGCTCCCGCATTGGGCGGCGGTGTATATGTCGTCGAGATACCGGTCGAGGGGATCCAGGAATTCCCACAGGAGATGCTCGTCCAGATCGCGGGCCCTTCGCTCGAGCGAGTACTGAAGGCCCAACAGCATGTTCAGCTCATGGGAGATGGTGCGCAGCCCCGACGCCGTTTCTTGGAGGCGCTGGTTGATGGTCTGCGATCTGCCCTCCAGAGGGCTCGGGTGCTGGCTCGCCTTCTTTCCATGTGACATTCGCTCGCGCTCGACGGTCTTTTGAACGACGTCCCACTCGGTCAGCGCCGAGTGCGCGGCGTCCAGCGTCTCGCCGACGACCTCGCTCATCGATCCGATCCGTTCATTCTGATGAATGAGGGAATTCTTGATCTCGAAGGTAAGCGCAAGGAGGTTTTCCTGGCTCCCCACGTCCGGCGTGGCGTCGTCGATCATGCCGCGGGCCGAGTTGAGCTCCTGCGCGCGTGCCTGCTTTAGATTCGCGCGCAGGCCGTCCAGGGCGTCGCTCACCAGCCCCGCGTGATCGACCAGGGCCGCGAACCCGTCGGAGCGCAGGCGCTCGACCAGGCGCTCCTCGGCCTCCAGCGCAACCCGGCACTGCGTGACCACGTCCTGGCGCTCGGCGGGCCTAAGCTGGTTCAATTGCGCCAATGTCTCTCTCATCTCGAGGGCGAGGCTCGCGATCTCGCTGACCTCGAGCCATTCGGCGCTCCGCTCGACGAGCCGCACCGCAAGCTCGGCGATCGGGAGGAACTCGCTCGAGTCGTAATTGGTCTCATCGTCGAGGAAGCGGCGTACGGCCGCGACCTGCTCGTGAATGAGCGCGCCGAAGGTCGCGCCCAGGCGAGACATGATTTGAGTTTGGCTTAGGTATTCGGACGCCGCGGTTCTCATGCTGCCTCTCGATGGCCTGGGCGAGGGGTCAGCTCTCGAGAGGGGCTCCGGGCTTCAGCCCTTCGATCAGCAAGATCCCCTGCGCAGGCAATTTGTCGGCGGGTGAAGGATCGTTCTCCACGTGTTCCTGCACCGAATTCGGGCCGGCCGTGGGGTTCCCTCCGGCCAGGTCGGAGGAGGAGGTGTGAAGCGCTTGCTGAAGCTCGCGTGCCCGATCGAGCAGCTTCCCGATTTGGGCCCGTGCGCTCCGTGCCGCCGCAGGGGTGGGCATGGCGGCGCCGGAAATCTCCGCCAACGCTGTCTTCGCATCCTCGCTGGTGGCGTGGATCGCGGTGATCGTTTCGCCGACCTTGTACTCGATCTCGGACGCAAGGCGCGAAATGGTGTCGGTCGCCTCCCGCGCGAACTCGGCCAGCCGCCGGGTCTCCTCGGCGATGGCTGCGAACGCTTCGCTGCCGGAGCGGGTCGCCTCGAGCGCCGCGTTCAACGCGAGCAGGGTCGCGCGATTGGTCACGCGCTCCGCGACCGACGCCAGCTCATTCGCCCGCATGAGGCCCGCCGCGAGGTCCTCGATTCCGTCCGCCGCGGTGAGCACCACGGCATCGACCAGCTGGGCTGGGCTTCTCAGCTCCGCGCTCTCGCCCGCCGGCCTGCGGCCTTCGCCCCCGAGGGTGGCGGCGAGCGCCTCGAGATCCTGAACGAGGTGTCGCAGCCCGCGCGCGACTCCCTCCGCGATCTCGGGTCCGCGAGGGGGGGACTTCTCAGTCGGTTTGGGCCAGGTCGGGGGCAGCCCCTCCCCGTCCGTGCCGATCAATTCTTCCTCCCCGAGCGGAAGCCGGCTCACGACCGGGGTGGACGCCGCGCTCTTGATGCCCTCGAGCAGGGACTGGAGCGGTCCGACGCGCAGCTCCGGCGCTTCGGTCAGCGGGTCCTTGCCGTCCCTCAGAATGGAGGCGGCGAGATCGGCCTGCTGGCGGAATCGCTCGAGCTCGGCGAGCGCGGTCGAGCTGGTCCGCGCCTCGAAGGCCATCTTGTTCAGGCGCTCATGGAGCGTCCCCCATTCCTCCGTGAACTCCGGCGGCGCATTCGCCTCCTGGGAGCCGCCACGATCGAGCATGAGGAGGAGTCGCCGCGCCTTGAGGGGGCCTTCGGTCATCACCCCCCTCGATGTCCTCGAGGCGAGGTATGCGCCGCCGAACGTAATCGCCCCCACCCAAACCCAGGCGGCCAGGCCCCCAAGGATGATTCCGGCGGCCCCAGCCAGGAGTGCCGTGACGAACGTGATGAGGACCGCGGACGGTTTCGGACTGTTCCCGCGGTCTTCGTCCCTCCGCCCTTCCATCTCTAGTTGCCCCGTTCCACGGAAGATCGGCTTGGGCCTGCGGCGCCGCCGAGCGGAATCATGCTTTCGAAGATCTTCCAGTAGTTGAGGAGGTGGAAATGATCCTGGTCCGTCTCCAGCTCCGATTCCAAAAGCTCACCCAATTCGGGATCGACGGCGGATGCGGGCGCTTCACGAAGCTCGCGGCCCGGGACCAGCTTGGGGATCTCAGGAATGAGCAGGGCGAATCGGTCCACGCCGCGTGCGAGCACGAGTGCGTAGCGGGGCGCCGGGAGGCCGTGGGTCTCGATGCCGAGGTATGCGGCGAGGTCCACGACCGGGACCATTTCGCCGCGAAAGGCCGCGACCCCGGCGACAGGCTCGGCAACGCACGGCAGGTGCGCGAGCCGCTCGGCATCGAGGACTCCGCCGGCTTCCTCGACACGGACGGCGAACGAGAAATCTCCGAGCCGGAAGGTGAGCGCGCCTCTCGTGCCGAGGTTCATGTTCACGCCGACTTCTCCTCGATCCGTTGCGACGTCGATGCGGTAGCTGTGGCGAAATTGGAATGAATCGCAAGTACTGTGCCACGGGTTCTCTGTAAACCCTGCCCGCAGGCCTGGGTACGTTTGCACATTGGGTGACTTCTCCCCGTCTCCTCGGACCGCTTCTCCAACGAATGCAGAGTGCTTGGCTCCGTCCGAATTGCAAAAGGCTTGTAGGACCGCAAAACGCATGATCGGGCCCATCTATATAAATGGGTGCTTACGCCCGTTTCTTCGGTTCCTTCAAGCCACACCGCGACACATCGGCACATGCGACTCCGATGTCGCGCGCGATCTCACTTGAGCCTATCCCACTGCTGCATCACGAGTTGCCACCCCACAGGTACACGGCACATTCCACGCGGCACGGCGGATGCAAAGGTACTCGATTCGGAATGTGGATGGGATGCAGTCCGGGCAGTGGATGCCCTTCTCAAGGAGCACGGCAATGTCGGCAGCGCGAAAGTATCTCGCAGGCAAGGCGGTGCAGAGGAAGCTGCAGCCGACACTCTATTTCACGATGAATTGCCTCCTCCTCACGAAAGCGGAGGGCACGCCGCAGAACGGCGACCCGCTTCCTCAGGAGGACGTGGATGCCTACTTGAGCGCGCTGCGCGACCAGTTCGAGGCGCAGGTGCCGCTACCGTCGGAGCGCACGCGGCTTCTCTCGCGGTACGACATCGGGGCCTGGCGCCGTTTGGCCAACTCGAATCATGGGACCCTGAAATACCTCATCCTTCGCACGCCCGACGATCTCTTGCTGATCTCGATCGGCATCTTCGAGCACAACGGGCCCAACGTGCCGAGCCGGCGCGACGGCATGCTCCCCGGTGAGGAAGCGGACGTGGGACGGAGCCCCAACTGGTATCACTTCACGTATACGTACGGCGAGCTGCTCGAGAATCCGGCCGAAACGATCGCGGCAGTGCTGGAGAAGCTGACGCTTGGGCTGGAGCGCTACCACAAGCTCCTCTCGCACATGAAGGGCGAGTACTGGAGCGTCTCGAAGCGGTTCCGGAAGGCGCATGTGATTCGGCTCGAGCGCAAGGTCGACGAGGACGCGAAGGAACAATCCCTTCGGGATATGCAGGACCTGTTGCTCGATGCCTACTCGGAATGGAAGCGGACCGGCGAGCGGAAGCTCCTGGATCAAATGCGCGGACTCGCTCGCGAGATCCGTCAGCTCTCGCCCGATTTCCACTTTTCGTTGCCCGCAGGAGGCCCCTAGCGGGAGCACCGATCCCCCGCGTGCCCTTCGTCCCCCGACCGATTCATCCCCCGGAGGGCACGCACCCCCTAGAACAAACGCGGCTCAATCCCACGCCCCGCTCCCCCGGCGGGGCGCCGCGCTTTCATCGGATTTCGTAGTTCGGAGCTTCCTTGGTGATGGTGAGATCGTGCGGGTGGCTTTCGCGCAGGCCCGCCGCGGTGATGCGGATGAACCGTGTCTTCGTGCGGAGCTCCTCGATGGAACGGACGCCGCAATACCCCATGCCGGCCTTGAGGCCGCCGACGAGCTGATAAATCACGTTCGCGACCTGGCCCTTGTAGGGGACCCGTGCCTCGATTCCCTCGGCGACGAGCTTCTTCAGATCCTTGACCCCCTCCTGGAAATACCGGTCGCCGCGCCCGCCCGACATGGCGCTCAGCGAGCCCATGCCGCGATAGACCTTGTAGGTGCGCCCTTCGTAGAGGAGCGTCTCACCGGGACTTTCCTCGGTTCCCGCGAGCAGGTTTCCCAGCATCACCGAGTGCGCACCGGCGGCAAGCGCCTTCACGAGGTCGCCGGAATACTTGATTCCCCCATCCGCGATGAGCGGCACGCCGGCGTCCGCGGCCGCGGCCGCGCATTCCAGCACGGCGGTGATCTGGGGCACTCCGACCCCCGCGACGACGCGGGTCGTGCACGCCGAGCCGGGCCCCATCCCCACCTTCACCGCATCCGCGCCCGCGGCGATGAGATCGCGGGTGGCTTCGGCCGTGGCCACGTTTCCCACCATGAGCTGCAGGCTCGGATACTTGGCCTTGACCGCCCGCGCGGAATCCACGACCGCCTTGGAGTGGCCGTGCGCGCTGTCGATGCAGATGACGTCCACCCCCGTCCGCACGAGCTCATCGACCCGATCCAGGGCCTCGTGCCCCACACCGACGGCGGCCCCGACGCGGAGCCTTCCCAAATGGTCCTTGCAGGCCCTCGGATACCGGATGCGCTTCTGGATGTCCTTGACGGTGATGAGCCCCCGAAGCTGGAAGCTCTCGTCCACGACGGGGAGCTTCTCGATCCGGTTCTGGTGCAGAATCCGCTCGGCTTCCTCAAGCGTCGTCCCGACCGGCGCGGTGATCAGATTCTGGTGCGTCATCACGTCCTTCACCCTGAGATCGGTCCCGCGCACGAACCGCAGGTCGCGGTTCGTGAGGATACCCACGAGACGCTTCCCCTCGGTGATCGGCACGCCGGAGATGCGGAACTTTTCCATCAGCTCGAGCGCCCGGCTGATCGGAACGTCCGGAGGAAGCGTGATGGGGTTCACGATCATCCCGCTCTCGGAACGCTTCACGCGGTCCACTTCCTCCACCTGCTCCGCGATCGGAAGATTCTTGTGGATGATCCCGAGCCCGCCCTCCTGCGCGATCGCGATCGCGAGCGCGCTCTCGGTGACGGTATCCATCGCGGCGCTCACGACCGGAACATTGAGCGTGATCTCGCGGGTCAGCAGCGTGGTCGTATCGACGTCACGTGGATGGACTTCGGAATAGCCTGGGAGGAGAAGAACGTCGTCGAAGGTGAGCGCCAGATCGGTTCCCACGCGCGTTCCCGGCCCGGCCTCTACGGGCGGCTGGATCTTGGCTCCGGGAGCGGCGAACGTTTTCATGCCTATTCGGGGAGCCCCGTATTGATTCGCTCGCTGAGGGAGAAGAAGAAGCTCACGCCCAGGCGAGCTTGCGCGTAGGCTTTGTTGCCGTTGTAGCCGCTCGGGAAACGCTCCGTGTCCTTGGCGAAGATGTAGTGATAGTCCGCGTCCCCCGTCATGGCAATGTGCTTCGACATGCGACGCTCCATCCCGATCATCCCATGGACTCCCGGGCGGGCCCGCCTCAGCCGCTCGAACGTCACGGGATCCTTCGCGGCACCCAGGTCCTGCGACAGAATCGACCATACGTATAGGCCGCCGCCCGCCCCCACGTAGGGGCGCCATACCTTGCCGTCACGCAGGAAATACCGCGCGCCCAAGGTGATGGGGGTCGCCGTCGCGACGTAGAATTCCGGGTTGCCGGTCTGAAGACGGTTCCACCCATATCCGGCCGTCACGTCGAGCGTGGCATGGTCGGTCCATACGTAGCTGAATACGAGATCTCCTGAAAGGCGCGGCTTGGCGCCTTCCTTGGTCCATGCGTCTTTGGTGAACAGCAGCGATCCTCCGCGCGCGCCGATGGCCCCCGAACCGACGAGGTCGTTTGCCCGCGAGGGTGTAGCGAAGCCCGCGAGGAGGATTACGAACAACCCCCCTACGAAATTTCGAGACATGAGGTTTGGAGATCTCCCTGAGGCGCCGGTGCGCCGGTGGAGCCGGCTTGCGAAATGGTAATTCTTCAGTATACGAATCGGCATCCGCCCATGTCAACCGGCCCGCCTTGACACTGCGGGGTCGCGTGACTACGATCCTCATCTCGCTGGCGGTGTAGCTCAGCTGGTAGAGCAGGGGAATCATAATCCCTTGGTCCGGGGTTCGAATCCCTGCGCCGCCACCATCTTGCGC
>DASXTQ010000015.1:0-28814 GCA_036505295.1 Candidatus Eiseniibacteriota bacterium | reverse complement strand
CCGGGTGAGGTGTGGATCGACGAGCTAAGGCTCGACGGGGTCCGGAAGGAGGTCGGGAAGACGGGGAATTTCTCGGTCCAGGCGAACTTCGCGGACGTGCTCGCGGTCAACGGGAGTTATCAAAAGCAGGACCAGGATTTCTTTCGAGTCGGCTCGGGCGTAAACCAGGGAACCGGATTGAACCATTCGGCATACTCCCTCTCGAGCACCCTCCAGCTCGACCGCATGCTTCCTTTGACCGGTCTCGAGCTGCCGGTGCGGGTGACGCTCTCGCGCGCGTCCGACGTGCCCAAGTATCGAACCGGATCGGACGTGATACTCGACGAGGCACGGTCCGCGGTCGAAACGAGGCGCCAGGACCGGCAGTCGGTCGATTTCCGCTACCGCCGAGCCGGTCCGAGGAAAGGCTGGACCCGCTGGACCATCGACGCGATCGACGGGACGATGGCCTATTCGCGCGCCGCCAATATCGATCCGCAATCGTCGGACTCCTCGTGGGCGTTCTCCTCCTCAGGGAACTACCAACTCCCGGTGGGCGGTGGAAAGGGAATCCCGCTCGCGAGGAATATGCGACTCAAGTACCTGCCCGACGTCGTCTCGTTCAACGTGGGCTGGAACGCCTCGCGCAGCACCTCGTACTCCCGTTTTATTCAGGGGACGGAGGACTCGACGGCCCTCCGCTCGAACGTGCTGTCGCGCCTCCTTACCTTGGGCACGGCCGCCTCCTATCTTCCGATCAACGGCGTCGCGACCAACTACCGGCTCACGTCGGTACGGGACATGCTCGTCCACCAAAAGGGCTTCACCGGTTCCAACGTCGGGACCGAAGTGAATCGCACGCAGACGATGGACCTGAATTGGACGCCGCGCCGCCTCCTCTTCCTCAGCCCCAACATCACGCTCAACGGCTTCTATCACGAGGACGCGGGCCCTGGAGTGCGCCTGACCTCGGCCGATCCGTTCGGGCTCAAGAACATCAGCAACCGCGGGACCGCGCGGGCGACGACCGCGATCCCCTTCTCGCGATTCGGCCAGCGGTTCAAGCAGGCGGGCGCGGCCCGCGACACGAGCAGCACGAGCCCCCTCTTGGCGCCGTTCCAATTCCTGTTCAGTCGCATGACGGACGTTCAAACGACGTTTTCCTTCGAGCGCTCGGCCTCCGCGTCGCGCGTGGTCGGCAGCCCCGGGTTCGCTTACGTCACCGGCTTCACGCAGAGGCTCGATCCCTCCCTCTACCGCGCGCCCAACTCGAACATCATCGAGAGCCGCCAGTACGTCTCCACGGCCAGCACGACCGTGCAGCCCATTTCTCGTGTGACCGTCGACGTTAGGACGGACCATCGGATTTCTTATACCAACACCTACCTCGGCTCGCGAAGGGTCTTCACGTTCTCCTGGCCTGACTTGAACGGTCGCTGGCTTCAGCTCCAGCAAACGCTCGGGTTGGAGGAGATGCTGAGCTCGCTCGTGATCAGCTCACACTACTCGTTGAGGCGCGAGGACCAAGGGCCGCCAGGGAAACCGGTCGAGACGCATGTTCGTACGACGAATTGGGGGCCGCTCCTCCGCTGGGAGGCATCGTTCAAGAACGGGATCCGAGCCGACGTGAACACGTCGATCTCGAAGTCCGAAAACTTGGACGAGCGCCTGGGCAGCGTCGTTCGGACGCACACCAACACGGTCCACGACGTTCGCCTGACGAAGACCTACCCGGCGAGCAAGGGAATCCGCTTCCCCTGGAGCAAGCGACGTGTCAAGCTCCCGAACGACGTGAACCTGAACCTCTCGATGGGAATCATCAGGGACAAGCAGTTTACCGAGCGCCCCGGTTTCGACCCGCTGATCGAGACCGACACCCAGCGGCTCAACGTGGGGAGCGGGACGACCTACAATTTCACGCCGTCGATCACCGGGGGATTTGATCTCGCGTTCCGGCAGACCAAGGACTACAAAGGCCTCCTCACTCAGCGCGGGATCACGATTGCCGTCAACGCGCAGTTCCGCTTCTAAGCGCTGCCTGCAGGCGGCAGCGCTCCTCGCGATTCTCGCCCCATCCTGTAGGCACCAAGCCTCGGCAGCGGTCTTCGACGGGAGGCAAGCGTTCGCGATACTGGAGCGCCAATGCGCGTTTGGTCCGCGCGTGCCGGGCACAGCCCCGCACGACTCCTGCTTTGCGTATCTCGTGGGGCGCTTGCGCGAGCTGGCTCCGGTCGTCGAGACGGATACCTTCACCTACGATTCGCCGGATCTCCGCAAGGAGGTCCGGCTCATGAACGCCGTGGCGCGATTCCGTCCGAAGGCGAAAGAGCGGATCCTCTTCGGGGCGCATTGGGACTCGCGGCCGTGGGCGGACCACGACTCCATCCCGGCCCACCGCAATCGGCCTGTCCTGGGGGCGAACGACGGGGCCTCGGGAGTCGCAGTGCTCCTCGAGGTGGCTCGGGTGCTCAAGAAGACCGGCACCCCGATCGGCGTCGACCTCGCGCTCTTCGATGGGGAGGACCTTGGAACCGAGGAGAACCCGAGCGGCTATTTTCGCGGATCGACCCGTTACGTGGAATGGCGTGGAGACGAGCGGCCACTCTTTGTCCTCGTGCTCGACCTGGTCGGGAAAAAGGACCTGAAGCTCAAGTGGGAAGCCAATTCCCAGGAACACGCATCCAATATTGTAGATCTGGTTTGGCAGGAGGCGCGCGAGCTGGGGGTTAGAAATTTCCGATCCGAGCCGGGTCCCCGGGTGTATGACGACCACATTCCCTTCCTGAACGCCGGAATTCCGGCGGTCGACTTGATCGATTTTGATTTTCCGGAGTGGCATACGACCCGGGACACGCCCGCCGTGTGCTCCCCTGCCAGTTTGGCAGCGGTCGGGACGGTCCTGGTAAGCCTCGCAACGAAAGCTAGTTTCCTCTCCCGCTGAAATTTCCGCTTGATCGGACGGCTCCCCGCGGGCTAATTTGACAGGTCCGAGTGGACCCGCAGTCCACTCGAACTTTTTAGGCGCTGGCCCGGACATGGGTCGAGCCCGGGACGGACCGCATGGATCGTGGACAACTGAGGGACGAGCTCACCCGACGCCTCCAGGCCCTCCTCGGCGAGGAGATGTTCGATCTTTGGGACCTGGACCTGGCCTCCCAGTCAGGTCGGACCGTGGTCCGCATCATCCTGGACCGTCCGACCGGCGTCACGATAGCCGATTGCGCATATTGGAATAAGAAGATCGGCCGGTATCTCGAGGCCGAGAACGTGGTGCCCGGCAGCTATGTCTTGGAAGTCGGGTCCCCGGGAATCGAGCGGTCGCTGTCGCGCCCCGAGCACTTTGCGCGTTTCGTCGGGCGCAGCGTCGAGGTCAAGCTGCACGACCTCCACTTGGGACGGCGCACGTACCGCGGGGAGCTGCGGCAGGCCGGGGAAGGCACGATCTTGCTGGAGGATCCGGTCGCGGGGGTCGTTTCGTTGCCGTACGCAGCGATCAAGCACTCGCACATCGTTGCGGATCCGTGGGAAGGACTACGCGCCAAGGAGCGCCGCCCGAAGGGATGAAAGCAGTGGCCAAAGAAACACATACACGAGGCGTCAACTACGAGCTGATGGAGGCTATGGCCCAGATCGCTCGCGAGAAGAGCGTGGACAAGACCATCCTCGTCGAGACCCTCGAGGCGGGACTTCTCTCGGCCGGGCGTAAGCGGTTCGGCCAGAGCGCCAATATCGAGGTGAAATTCGACGAGCCGAGCGGCCGCATTCTCATGAAGCTCACGCGCCGGGTGGTGGAGGACGCAGAGGACCCGGCAGCGGAGATCGACTTGGAGGAGGCGCAGCAGTACGAGTCGGACGCCCGGATCGGGCAGGACTTCGTACAGGAGCTGACGCTCGAGGACTTGGGCCGCAACGCGATCGCGGCCGCGAAGCAGGTGCTGGTCCAACGGGTTCGCGAGGCGGAGCGCGAGCGGATCTACGAGGACTACCACGACCGGGTCGGCGAAATGGTCCGGGGAACGGTGCAGCAGGTCGACCGTGGGAATATCTACGTGAAGCTCGATCGATCGGAGGCGATTCTGCCTCCGCGCGAGCAGATCGCGCGCGACCGCTACCACCAAGGGGACCACATCAAGGCCTACATCATCGCGGTCGATAAGCTCGCGCGCGGTCCGCAGATCATCCTCTCGCGGACCCATCCCGAGTTTCTGCGCCGGCTGTTCGAATCCGAGGTGCCGGAAGTGGCGGAGAAGATTATCGAGATCAAGGGGATCGCTCGCGAGCCGGGCTCCCGCGCCAAGGTTTCGGTGCTCTCGAACGACGACAAGATCGACGCGGTCGGGGCCTGCGTCGGGATCAAGGGCTCCCGCGTGCAGGCAATCGTCCGCGAGCTGGGAGGCGAGAAGATCGACATCGTCCCCTGGAGCCAGGACGCGGTCGTCTTTGTGACACGGTCCCTTTCTCCCGCGAAGGTGCTCGAGGCCCAGATCGTCGAGGCCGAGCAGAAGATCCTCGTCACGGTCGCGGACGACCAGCTGTCGCTCGCGATCGGGAAGGGTGGCCAGAACGCGAGGCTCGCGGCAAAGCTCACGGGGTGGAAGATCGACCTCATCTCGAAGAGCGAGCGCGACCGGCAGAAGGATTTCGAGCGCCGCTCGCGGATCGACATCGAGGATTTGGAGGCAGCCGGACCCAAACTCCGCGAGAAGCTGATCCGCGCGGGAATCGAGACCGTGCAGGACCTGCTCCGGGCCCCGATGGAAGAGATCCTCGCGATCCAGGGAATCGGTGAGAAAACCGCCGAGAGGCTGATCGAGGAAGGGAAGGAGCTTCAAGAAAGGCGCGGCCGCGAGCTGGCCGAGGAGGCCGCCCGCGCGGCGGCCGCGGCGAGCCAACAGGCGTCCCTGGAGGGCGCGGCCGGCGAGGAATCAAGCCCGGTCGCGGAAGGAGCGCCGGCGGAAGAGGGCGCCTTGAGCGCGCCGGATGACGCCGCCCCAACGGAACCAAAGCCGGAGGAGGCGGTCGAGCCGGAGGAATCGGGCGGGGACACGCGAGAGGAAACGAGGAGCGATGCCAGTTAAGAAGCGGCGGGTTTATGAAGTGGCGAAGGACATGGGCATGTCCAGTGAGGCCCTCGTCCACATACTGAAATCCCTCTCCGTCGAGGTGAAGAGCCACATGAGCTCGGTCGGCGACGAGGTGATCGAGCAGGTGCGTTCCAAGCTCGCGCGCGAGAAGGAGGCCGTCAAGGAAGAGGAGGCCCGCAAGCGCGAGAAGGCGATCCTGGCCGCGAAGGCCGAGGCCGAGCGGCGCGGCTCCCCTCCCGGACGCGGCCCCAGCGTGGCATTCAAGCTCGGCGGCAAACCCGGGAAAAAGAAGAAGCGCGCTGTGGATGAGAAGCTCATCCGGGCCAGCGTGAAGCGCACGCTCGCCGAGATGGACGGGAGCAAGCGCCGCCACCATCGCCGCGAGCGTGAGGAAGGGGCCGTGGTGGGGGTGGAGGAGGCGCCCCGGTTGATTCGCGTGAGCGAGTTCATTTCCGTCGCGGAGCTCGCGGGGCAGCTGGAGGTGAAGCCACAGGAAGTGATCCAGGTCTGCCTCCAGCTCGGCCTCATGGCCAACATCAACCGCCGTCTCGACAAGGACTCGATCATGGCGGTCGCGGATGAATTCGGCTACGGGGTCGAGTTCGTGAGCGAGCTGGGCGAGGACGAGGAGGTCGAGGTCGCCGAGGAGACCGGCGTCCTCAAGCCGCGCCCGCCCGTGGTCACCATCATGGGACACGTGGACCACGGCAAGACCTCGCTCCTGGACTACATCCGGAAAACGAATGTGATCGCGGGGGAGGCCGGCGGCATCACACAGCATATTGGCGCCTACGAAGTCGAGCTGCCCCGCGGTCAAAAAATCACCTTCCTCGACACGCCCGGCCACGAAGCGTTCACCGCGATGCGTGCCCGCGGCGCGCAAGCCACCGACATCGTCGTCGTGGTGGTCGCGGCGGATGACCGCGTCATGCCCCAGACCATCGAGGCGATCGACCACGCGCGCGCGGCCAACGTCCCGATCATCGTGGCGATCAACAAGATCGACCTTCCCGGCACGAATGTCGATCTGGTGCGTCAGGACTTGTCCAAGCAGAATATTCTTTTGGAGGAGTGGGGCGGCAAGACGATCGCGGTGCCGATTTCCGCCAAGATCGGAACGGGCGTGGACCGACTCTTAGAAATGATCCTGCTCCAATCGGAAATCTTGGAATTGAAGGCGGATCCGAACAAGCCCGCGCGCGGCGTCGTCATCGAGTCGCGCGTGGAGCAGGGCCGCGGGATCGTCGCGACGGTGCTCGTCCAAAAGGGGACCCTCCGGGGCGGCGATGCGTTCGTGGCGGGCGCGCAATCGGGCAAGGTCCGCGCGATGAACAACGAACGCGGAGCTCGCGTGGCTGAGGCCGGGCCTTCGACGCCGGTCGAAATCTTGGGCTGGAGCGGCGCGCCGCAGGCGGGCGACACGTTCGCGGCGATGGCGGACGAGCGCGAAGCACGCGAGGTGGCGGCGAAACGGGCGCAGCTCCAGCGCGAGCAGGAGTTCCGCCTCCACAAGCACGTTACGCTCACGGACCTGTATTCCCAGATTAAGGCGGGAAGCGTGGGCGAGCTTCTGGTGGTGCTCAAGGGGGACGTGGACGGCTCCGTAGAGGCGCTCGAGGACTCCATGACCAAGCTCACCACCGAGGAGGTCAAGCTTCGCGTCATCCACCGCGGTGTCGGTCAGATCAGCGAATCGGACGTGCTCCTTGCGGCCGCCTCAAACGCGGTCATCATTGGATTTCACGTGAAACCGGATCCGAAGGCGGCCGAGCTGGCGGCCAAGGAGAAGGTCGACGTTCGCATGTATGAGATCATCTACGAGGCGGTGGCCGACGTGAAAGACGCGATGTCGGGTCTTCTGAAACCCGAGATCCGCGAGACCGTCAGCGGCACGGCCGAGGTGAGGCAGGTGTTCACCACCACGAAGGCCGGCACCATCGCCGGGTGCAAGGTCGTGTCCGGAACCATTCAGCGCAGCGCGCGCGCGCGCCTTCTCCGGGATGGCTCGACCGTCTGGGATGGCAAGATCGATTCCCTGCGGCGGTTCAAGGACGACGTGCGCGAGGTGGCGTCCCCGCTCGAGTGCGGCATCGGGCTCGAAGGGCGCGATGACGTGAAAGTGGGCGACTTGATCGAGGCGTACGTACTCGAGGAGTTCGCGCGGCGACTTAGCTGAGATGGTAGTCGGTCTGCTCCAGATGGAGCTTCACCTTCCCGCCTCCCACTCACTCAAGGCGAAGCGCTCGGTCGTGAACCATGTCAAGGAGCGCCTTCGGACCCGCTTCAACGCGTCTGTGGCGGAAGTGGACAACCAGGACTTGTGGCAGCGCGCGACGCTGGGCGTGGCGGTCGTGAGCGGAGAGCCGGGCGTGCTCGACAGAGTGCTTCATGACATCCTGGCCTGTGTGGAGCGCGAAGACCGTCTCGCGGTCCTGGACTACCAGATACGGATCGACTGACCCACCCTCCACGATGCCTTCCCGCAAGCAGAGCCCCCGCACGCGCCGCGTGGCCGACCGGATCCAGGTCGAGCTGGCTGAAATCTTGAGCACCAAGACGGAGGATCCCAGGCTGCGTGTGCTCTCGGTGACAGGAGCGGAGGTCACCCGGGATCTCTCCTTAGCGAGGATCTGGGTCGCCGGGAGGCTGCCTCAAGACGTGGAGCCCAACGTACTCCTGGCGCTCACCCGCGCGACTCCGTACTTTCGCAGCCTTCTCGCGCCCCGGTTGGGCCTTCGTATCGTCCCCGAGCTTCATTTCGAGATCGACCGCTCCATCGAGAGGGGCGCGCGCATCGAGGAGCTTCTGCGTGAGATTCAGGAGCCGCACGATGAATAGCGCGGCGTTCGCAGGATTCGAAGCGTTTCTCGCGGACCGCGATGGGTTCCTCGTGACCGCGCACATCGATCCGGACGGCGACGCTGTGGGCTCCTGCCTCGCCTTGGCGCTCGCGTTGCGCCATATCGGGAAGGCCCCGGAGGTGGTGCTGGACTCGCCGCTCCCGGACACGCTCCGCTTCCTGCCTGGTGCTTCGGCGATTCTCCGGCCGGATCAAGTCCGGAAGAAGTTCGATGCAGCCTTCGTGCTCGACAGCTCCTCCCTGGACCGCACGGGCTCCGTGCCGGAGCGTTGCCTGAATCCGGGGGCCAAGATCGCGGTCATCGACCACCATTGGGGGAACGACGGATTCGGAGACGTCCGCCTCGTCAATCCCGAGTCGTCCGCCACGGCCGAGCTGGTGTATGACCTGATCGAGTTTCTCCGAATTCCGATCTCTCCCGAAATCGCGGAGGGTCTCTATGCGGGCATCCTCTCCGACACGGGCGGGTTCCGGTACGCGAACACCTCTTCGCGCACCCTTCGTATCGCGGCGGGGCTCGTCGAGCGCGGAGCGCGGGCGCCTCTGGTCGCGGATGCGCTCTACGCGACGAAGACGGCGCCGAGCCTGCGCATCCTGGGCTTGGCGCTCGCTTCGCTGGAGACGCGGAGCGGGGGAAGAATCGGCGCGATGACCATCTCGCGGGATATGTTCGAGCAGGCGGGCGCGACCCCGGAGGACGCGGACGGCATCGTCCAGTACGCCAAGGCGCTCGCGGGCGCACGCGTCGGCATGCTGGTGCAAGAGGTGGCGCCCAACGAAATCAGGGCGAGCCTCCGGTCGGACGGGACGGTGGACGTGAACCAAGTGGCATCGCTGTTCGGCGGTGGAGGTCATCGGAACGCGGCCGGGCTGCGGGTGCGGGGCGATCTGCAGCAGGTCCGGAACGATCTCTACGAGGCACTCGAGCGGGCGATGAATGGCGGATCTCCTCCATCTGGTGGATAAGCCGGAGGGCTGGACCTCCCACGACGTGGTTGCACGCATGCGCCGAATCTTGCGCGAGCGCCGCGTGGGTCACGCGGGGACGCTCGATCCTTTCGCGACGGGGCTTCTCATCGTGGCGGAAGGGCGCGCGACGGCGCTCCTGGGCTGCCTGAGCCTCCTCCCGAAACGGTATCTCGCGAAGGCGCGACTGGGCGTTGCCACCGACACGCAGGACAGAACGGGAGTACCCATCCGCGTCTCGGAGCGGGTCCCGGGGCAAGACGGGATCCTGGCTGCCGTGGAGCGACTCCGCGGGCAGACCCGCCAGCGCCCGCCGCTCTTTTCCGCGGTGAAGGTGCGCGGCGAGCGGCTCTACAAGGCCGCCCGCCGGGGTGAGTCCCCGGATCCAGGGGAACGATCGATCCGGATCTACGAGCTCGACGTGGTCGGCGGCACGCCGCCGGAGCTCGAGCTCGACTTGACCGTGAGCCGGGGGACGTACGTTCGCACGCTGGCCCACGATTTGGGGGAGGCCCTCGGGTGCGGCGCGCACCTCGTCTCCTTGCGCCGGACCGCGTCGGGACCCCTTCACGTGGATGAGGCGCTTTCTCCCGAGCCGTGCTCCGGGAACGGCGCGGACGAATTCCGCGAGCGCGCGCTCACGCCTGCGAATGCCGTGAGACACCTGCCGCGGGCGAGGCTCACCTCGGAGGAGGCGGCCCGGCTTCGCCAGGGTCGCGCGCCGGCGCTCGGCCCCCAGCGGATCGAGCCGGCGCCCCTTGCGTATCCGCTTCCACCCGGGGAAACCGGATGGCCGCTCGCGCTTCTCGCACCCGAGGGGGATCTGCTCGGGCTCGCGGAATCCCCGTGCCCAGGGGTAGGGCCCGAATCCCCGTCAAGCCCGCCGCTCCGTCTTCTTCGCGTTTTTCCATGACTCGGATCACGCGCCCGATCGCGATGACGATCGGAGTTTTTGACGGCTTGCATCAAGGCCACCAACGCGTGATCGCGGCTACCGTGGAGGCGGCGCGCTCAAGCGGCGGGATCGCTTGGGTGACGACCTTCGATCCACACCCCGACACGATCGTGCGCGGCGCCCCGCCCCGCCCGTGGATCACCCCGCCCGAGGAGCGCGAGGAGCTGCTCCATGCGATGGGTGTCGATCGCGTTCACGTGGAGCGCTTCGACAGGACCGTCCAGACCCTGCCGCCTGAAGGTTTCATCGACCGAGTGCTCGGCGTCGGCGCGCCGCTCGAGGCCCTCGTTATCGGGCCGGATTTCAGAATGGGGCGTGACCGCGTCGGCGACCGCGCCTATCTGGAGGCTCTTGGGCGCCGGCGCGGCTTCGTGGTCCGCGAGGTACCGTTCCTCATGGCCGCCACGGGAAAGCTATCGAGCACCACGCTACGCGGGCTTATCGAAGCAGGGTCGGTCGAGGAGGCCTCGTCCATGCTCGGCCGCCCGTATGGGTTGCGCGGCCGCGTCGGGTCCGGCGCGGGCCGCGGGGCGCAGCTGGGCTACCCTACCGCGAATTTGGAGGTACACCCGGAAAAGCTGTTGCCGGCGCCTGGTATTTACATATCCAGCAACAATTTGCTCGGGGCCAAGTGGCGTGGCCTCACGTACGTGGGCCGCGCGGAGACGTTCGGGCCAGGTCCGATCCGGGTCGAAGTACATCTCCTCGATTACGAAGGCCGGGAGTCGCTTCGGGGAAGGGTGCTCTCCACGAGCCTCATGCGGAGGCTCCGCGGAGATCGGGTATTCGAGGGCCCGGAAGCCCTCATCCGGGCGATGGACGAGGACCGGGCAAGAGCGGCGGAATACTGGAGTTCCATCGCGGCCGCGCCCGGGGCTGGATCCGGGAACCCTCGAGATTGAGCGTTGCAACACGATTCTACTCTGTTGTAAAGTGCGGGCCGTCCAGAGAGAGAGGGAAAGTCATGGAGGTGGCCACCGGTGCCGTTGTCGCCTGAGAGGAAGCGCGAGGTTATTGATCATTTCCGCACCCACGAGACGGACTCGGGGTCCGCGGAAGTCCAGATCGCGCTCCTGACCGAACGCATCAAATACCTGACGGAGCACTTCAAGGTGCACAAGCGCGATCATCACAGTCGGCGCGGCTTGCTCCGGATGGTCGGTCAACGACGCAGGCTGCTCGACTATCTGAAGTCCTCCAACGTCGAGCGCTACCGGACGGTGGTAAAGGAGCTCGGTCTCCGCAAGTAGGCTCCTGCTCGAGCAAGCGGCACGCTCGCGAGATACGCTCACCCGAAGACTCCCGAAAACTCCCTGCTTCCGTCCGGCCCATGGCCGCCGTCCGGAACGCATCGTTGCGTCAGAAGCGCCATGATCGAATCGAAAGATGGAAGGAGAAGAGAATGCCCGAATCCGTAACCCTCGACCTCGGGGGCCGTACCTTCAGCATTGAAGTCGGCAAGGTCGCCAAACAAGCCTCCGGGTCGGCGTGGGTCCGGTATGGGGAGACGGTGGTTCTTGTCGCCGCGGTCGCATCCAAGTACCCGATCGACAAGGACTTCTTTCCCCTCAGTGTGGAGTACCGCGAGAAAACCTACGCGGCCGGGAAGATCCCCGGTGGCTTTTTCAAGCGCGAGGGGCGGCCCACCGAAAAGGAGATTCTGAGCAGCCGATTGATCGACCGTCCGCTGCGTCCGCTATTCCCGGAGGGTTTCCGAAACGAGATCCAGATCTCCGCCACGGTTCTGTCTTCAGATCAGGCGAATGACTCGGACATCCTGGGAATCACCGGCGCCTCGGCCGCCCTCATGGTCTCGGATATTCCGTTTCCCGAGCCGGTCTCCGGGGTCAGGGTCGGACAGGTCGAAGGCAAGCTTGTCTTGAACCCCACGTTCCAGGAGCTGGAACAATCTGCCTTGGACATGGTCGTGGCGGGCACCGATTCCTCGGTCGTGATGGTCGAGGGAGGAGCCCGCGAAGTGTCCGAAGCGACCGTGGTGGAGGCGCTCCGCTTCGCGCATCAGCACATCATCGAGCTGAACAAGCTGCAGGTCGAGCTTCGGCGGCGCGTTGGAAAGCCGAAGCGCGAGTTCGCCGTTCCGCAGAAGGACGCGAGTCTCGAGGCAGCTGTGGAGCGGGAGTTCGGCGACCGCGTTCGCAGGGCAAACGAGATTCAGACCAAGGAGGAACGGCAGGGGGAGCTCGACCGCATCAAGGAAGAGGCGCTCGCCAAGCTTGAGGAATCGCACCCAGAGATGGGGAAGCAGATCGCCTCCATTCTGGAGCATGTCGAGAGCCAGGATTTGCGCCGCCGGATCTTGAAAGACGGCAAGCGCGCGGACGGACGGGGCCCGGACGACATCCGGGAGATCACCTGCGAGATCGGCGTACTCCCGCGCACGCATGGATCCGCTCTTTTCACCCGCGGTCAAACCCAGAGCTTGGTCGCGACAACGCTCGGAACGAAAGTGGACGAGCAGCGCGTCGAGGAACTGGAAGGGCAGTCCTGGAAAAGCTACATGCTGCACTACAACTTCCCGCCGTTCAGCGTCGGCGAGGTGAGGCCGATGCGCGGGCCGGGCCGCCGCGAGATCGGCCATGGCGCGCTCGCCGAGCGGGCGATCGAGCCCCTGATTCCCTCCGATATCGACTTCCCCTACACCATTCGCATCGTCTCGGACATTCTCGAGTCAAACGGCAGCTCGTCGATGGCGACGGTGTGCGGGGGCAGTCTTTCCTTGATGGACGCGGGCGTTCCGATCAAGAGCCACGTCGCGGGAATCGCGATGGGCCTGATCCAAGAAGGAAAAGACATCGCGATCCTGACCGACATTCTGGGTGTCGAGGACCACCTGGGCGACATGGACTTCAAGGTCACCGGGACGCGCCAGGGCATTACCGCCTTCCAGATGGACATCAAGATCGAAGGACTCTCGATGGACATCATGTCGCGCGCGCTCGAGAAAGCCCGGGTCGCGCGGATGCATGTCCTGGGTAAGATGGAAGCGACGATCGCGGCGCCCCGCGCCGAGCTTTCGCCGTACGCTCCGCGGATCTACATCATGATGATCGATCCGGACAAGATCCGGGAGGTCATCGGACCAGGCGGCAAGATGATCAAGAAGATCAGCGCCGAAACCGGCACCCAGATCGACATCGAGGACTCGGGTGAAGTCCGCATCGCCGCGTTCAGCGGGGCGGACGGGGATCGCGCTCGGGAGATTATCCGGTCGATTACCGAAGATCCCGAGATCGGGCGCATCTATTCGGGCACCGTGCGGCGGGTCGTTCCTTTCGGCGCCTTCGTCGAGATCTCACCGGGCAAAGATGGCTTGGTCCACATTTCGGAGCTCGAGACGCACCGGGTGGAGCGGGTCGAGGACGTCATCAACGAAGGGGACACCGTCCTGGTCAAGGTGATCGGGATCGACCGCGAGGGAAAGATCAAGCTGAGCCGCAAGCAAGCGCTTCCCGGCTACGTGGACACCGGCGAGCCGGCAGCAGCGGGCGGCGGCAGCCGCGGCGGCGGTGGAGGCGGAGATCGGCCTCGGCGCAGGCCGGAGCACTCGCGCCGCTAGCGGGGAGTCGAGGACCGGATCGAGCACGTCTCAGCGGAGGCCACGGCCTCCGTTGGCGTTTGAGGAGGGTTCGTTGGACGAAGACGATCGGTTTCGCCGGGCCGTTCTCCCGTCCGGCCTGACCGTGATCGGTGAGCACGTGGCCTCCGTGCGTTCCGTGTCGATCGGCGTTTGGGTCAAGGTGGGGGCGCGGTTCGAGTCGACGGCCGAATCGGGGATGTCGCATTTCCTCGAGCACATGGTGTTCAAAGGGACGCTCACCCGGGATGCCTACCAGCTGGCACTGAGCCTGGAATCGGTCGGCGGCCACCTGGATGCGTTCACCGGGCGTGAGGTGACCTGCTTCGACGCGCGCGCTCTGGACGAGCACTTGGACCTCGCGGTGGAGGTGCTCGCGGATCTCGTGCTGAATCCCAGGCTCGATCCGGACGACGTGGAGAAGGAAAAGAAGGTCATTCTGGACGAAATCCACACGTACGAGGACACGCCGGACGAAAGGATCCACGATCTCTTCGCCGACGTCGTCTGGTCCGGCCACCCGCTCGGCAATCGCATTCTCGGCACCCGGGAATCGGTCCAGGCGTTCACTCGCGAGGACGTCGCGCACTACCACATCCGCCGCTATTGCGCTCCCAACCTGCTCATCGCGATTGCCGGAAGCTTCGACTGGGATAGGCTCTTGAACGAGGTTTCCTCCCGGTTCGGCAGTGCTCCCGCGGGCCTTCCGCCCGAGCCCAAAAGCGTGCAACCGAACGGCCGCGACGTGGTTCATCATATAAAGGATCTGGCGCAGCAGTACCTCTGTATCGGCGCCCGCGGTCTCCCGTCGCAACATCCCGACCGCCATGCCCTTATCGTCCTCTCGACCCTGCTGGGCGGAGGCATGAGCTCGCGTCTGTTCCAGCGGGTAAGGGAGCAGGAGGGATTGGCCTATTCGGTCTACACCTATGCCGATTTCTATCGCGATGCCGGGATCTTCTGCGCCGGGATGAACGTACAGCCGCAGCACGGCCGGAGGGCCCTCGCGCTCACGTTGGAGGAGTTCGAGCGCATCATCCGGGAGGGAGTTCCCGAAAACGAGCTCCGCTCCACCAAGGCGCAGCTCAAGGGGAATCTGCTCCTGGGGCTGGAGAGCACTTCGAACCGCATGAATCGGATCGCGCGGAACGAGCTTTACGAAGGGCGGTTCGTTCCGGTGGACGAACTGGTGCGCAGGGTGGACTTGGTCCGATCCGAGGACGTCCGGCGCATCGCGGCGGAGCTGATTTCGCGCGATCGACTTTCGCTCGTCGCGCTCGGGCCCAGCGCCGGCTCGGCGTTCGAATCGGGGGACCTTATGGTCGGGACCGCCGCGTGAGCGACCGCCCCGATCTCGAGGAGAGGGTCGAGGCGGATGTGGTTTCGGTGCGCGTCTCCTTGGAGTCGCACGCCTTTGCTCCGCCTGCGTACCAAAGTGAGCATGCCGCCGGGCTCGACGTCTTCGCGGCCGTGTCGGAGCCGCTCACGATCGGACCGGGGCAGGTGGCCGCTGTCCCGACCGGGGTTCGCCTGGAGATACCACCCGGCTTCGAGGCCCAAGTGCGGCCGCGCAGCGGTCTCGCGCTCAAGCACCGGATCGGCATCCCGAATGGCCCGGGAACGATCGACGCCGACTACCGCGGAGAGGTGAAGATCTTGCTCATCAATTTCGGAGAAGAGCCGTACGTGGTTCATCGCGGGGACCGCGTCGCCCAGCTCGTTTTCGCGAGAGTGACCAGAGTCTCGCTGACGGTCGCGGCCGCGCTCAACGAGACCCTACGCGGCGACGGCGGATTCGGACACAGCGGGCGATGACGCGCCACCCGGCGCGCGGCCGCATGCGCCATCGGCTGCTTCGGGCCGGCGCGCTTCTCACCCTCCTTCTCTCCTCGGTGCCGATGCTCCCCCCGCGCCGTGACCGGGCCGAGGCGGTCGAGCAGCCGCCGGCGCCGGCGTCGGCACCGGCGTCGGACCGCGATACAGTCGACCTCACCCCGTATCTCGCCTCGAGGGAGGCGCGGCGCGCCAAGGTGCCGTGGAAGATCGGCGAGTACTTTCAGTTCTCGATCGATTGGAGCGGACTGAACGGGGGGAACGCGCTCATGCAGGTTCAGAACGTCCAAACCGTGGACGGCCACCGCACGTGGCGCATCATCACGAAGGCGGAGTCGAACTCGTTCGTATCGAAGTTCTACAAAGTGCGGGACCGGGCCGAATCCTTCGTCGACGCCGAATCGCTCTACACGCGCCGTTTCGAAAAACACCTCCGGGAGGGTTCCTACAAGAAGGACCTCTCCGTTCGGTTCGATCAGGCGAACGGGAAAGCGATCTACCAGGATGGGAAGAGCTACGACGTGCCGTTCCAAGTGCACGACGTCCTCTCCGCCTTCTATTATGTGAGGACGCGTCCCCTCCCGGACGGCGCCGTAATCGTGATCCCGACCCATGACAACGAGAAGAGCTACGACATGGTCGTCAACGTGCTCCGGAGGGAACGGGTCGAGGTCCCGGCCGGCAAATTCGATTGCGTCCTGGTGGAACCCGTGCTCAAGTCCGAGGGAATCTTCAAGGCCAAAGGGCAGATGTATGTCTGGCTCTCGGACGACGAACGGAGGATCCCGGTGCAGGTCAAAAGCAAGGTCCCGATCGGATCGATTTCGGTGAGCTTGACCGAGATGCGGCTCGCGTTCGTGGGAAAGCATTGAGCCCGCGCGAGGAAATTGATTTGTCGGGCGTTCGCACCATTCCCGTCGCGGAGCGCCCTACCAAGGTGCGCGTCGAGCAGTTCGCTCCGGCGCCCGATCCCTTGGCACCCCAGGGGTCCTTCGACAGATTCCTCCCCGACCTCCTTACGGGTTCCTCCCTTCGGGCGTTGATCGCCGCCTGGGCCGAGGCAAAAAAGCTCGGACGCCCCGTCATCGCGATGCTCGGCGGGCACGTGATCAAGACGGGGGTGCAACGTCCGCTTCTCTCCCTGGTCGACGAAGGGGGGTTCACTGCGATTGCCATGAACGGCGCTGCCGCGATCCACGATTTCGAGATCGCGATGTGGGGGAATACCTCCGAGCCCGTTGAGGAGACGCTCGGCTCGGGACGCTTCGGAATGGTCGAGGAGACACCGGTCCTCATGAACCGGGCCGTCCGGGAGGGCTTGGACCTTGGCTTCGGCATGGGAGAAGCCCTGGGTCGCTTTCTGCTGGATTCGCGCGCGAAGAACGCCGAGCTGAGCCTCCTCGCGCGCGCCGCCCAGCGGTCGCTCCCGCTTACCGTGCACGTGGCGATCGGGACGGACACCCTGCACCAGCATCCGTCCTTCGACGGCGCCATGACCGGTCTCGCGACGCACCGCGACTTCAAGATCCTCGCGGCCGCGATGCGCCGGCTTTCCGGCGGTGTCGTCCTGAACTTCGGCTCGGCGGTGATTCTCCCCGAGGTCTTCTTGAAGGCGCTCTCGCTCGTGCGCAACCTCGGACACGACGCCGGCGCTTTTACCGCCGCGAATTTCGACCAGATCCGCCACTACCGGCCCGAAAAGAACATCCTCGAACGGCCGCTCCAGGGGGGTGGGCAGGGTTTCTCCTTCGTGGGATCCCACGAGATCTGGATCCCGCTCCTGGCCACGCTCTATCTGGCCAGGACGAGGCGCACCTCCCCGTGAAGGGCCGGCCCCTCGGCCAATTCGGCCGGCGTTGAGCAGAGTCCTCCGGATCCGAACCGACCCATGAGGCGGGGTCGCTTCGCCCTCGGTGTGCTCGGCGTCGTGCTGAGCGCGGCGGCGGTTTTCGTTCTCCTCCGCCAAGTCAGCCCGAAAGAGCTCGTCCGCAATATCCGCGGGGCGGACCCGGCTTGGTTTCTTGCCGCCTGCGGCCTCACGGTCTTTGGCTACTGGCTCCGGGCGCTACGGTGGGGGAAGATCCTCTCCCCCGAGGCGCACGTCCCGCAGGGGAGGCTCTTCGCCGCGACCATGGTGGGGTTTCTCGCGATCAACACCCTCCCGGCACGGCTCGGCGAGCTCGTGCGCGCCTACGCGCTGGCGCGAAACGAGCGGATCAAGACAGGCACGGTTCTTGGCTCCGTTGTCATCGAACGGATATTCGACCTGTCGGCGCTGGGCGGATTCTGGGCGTTATCGCTTCTGTTTGCGCCCTATCCGGATTGGTTTCGCTGGAGTGGATACCTCACGCTGGGGCTGAGCGTCGGCATCACCATTGGGCTTTGGCTCCTCCACGCCGGACACGACGCCGCGAGTCCTGTAGGATCGCGGCTCCGGACCCTCATTCCGATCAAGCTCTTCGGGCGGCTGGAGCGCCCGATCGCTTCGTTCACCGCGGGTCTTCGGGTCTTGGGAAGACCATCCACAATGGCAGCCTCCGGGATCATCACGGGCGCAATGTGGATCGTGAACGCCGCGATTTTCCTGTTGGTCGGAAAGAGCATGGACCTCGCCCTCCCGATCTGGAGCCCGTTTCTCCTCGCATTTATCGTGTGTATCGCGATTATGGTGCCCTCATCCCCTGGATTCATCGGGGTGCTGGAGGGCTCCTGCGTCGTAGGGCTGTCGCTTCTGGGAGTCGATGCTTCGCGGGGCCTGGCGTACGGGATTCTCTATCACCTAACGCAAATTCTGCCGCTTGTGCTTCTTGGAGGGGCTTACGCAGTTCGGGGCCGTGCCGAAACGGGCCTGGTTCAGGCAGTCGGCGAGGCCCCCGAGGGGGGGCAAAAGCGAAAAAACTGACGACAGTGACAGGCTAAAATATGGCAGGCCAAAGGGTGTAAAGCTTTTTTAGTTGACTCCGACGACCCCCGCTGCTATACTCCTTCGTGCAATAAATCCGCGCTCAGAGCACACTTAGCGCTGGCGAGTCCGAGACTGGAGGGGCGATGCAAACTTCCGACCGAGGGCTGATTTCGCCGTTCGGAAGTTCACGTTCCAGCCTTATAGCGTTAACTACACTGATCGCGGCGATTGGTTTCACGCCCTGGGGCACCGGGGCTCCGTGGGCACAGTTTGCATTTCGCACTCTCGGTCTCACGGCGCTTTTTGCCGTTTCATTGGGGCACTCGAAGAGCTCGTTTGCACGCAGTGTGTGGGAGGCCCGGGTCACGCGTGCCATGCTCGTTTTCGTGCTCATCTCGGCGCTTTCGGCAGCATTCTCGATCCACAGGGGCAAGAGTCTCGAAGCCATGCTCAACTTGCTTGCCATCACAGGACTCTTCCTTACTGCCGCATCCCTTGTTCGAGGAACCGGGCTCTTGCGAGGTGTCGCGCTTTTGGAAGTGCTCGCCGCGCTTCCGGTCGCCGCGCTAGGGCTCATGCAGCATTTCCGCCCCGAACTCCTTCCAGCCGGGAACTCGTACCCGGGACGTGCGCTCGGACCTTTCGGACAGCCGAATCGGATGGGCGGGTACCTCATCGCCGCGATTCCGGTTGCGCTGGCCCTCGCGATCGTCGCGCAGGACCGCGCGCTCAAGGTGGGGATTCTGCTTGCGACCTTCGGATTGATGTTTTGCGTTGTGGCCACCTACTCGCGCGGAGCCTGGCTCGGCCTTGCGGCCGGTCTCCTGGTGCTTGCGGTTGCGTTCGTGCGATGGCCGGATCTCCTGCCGCGCCCCGCGTTCCTTGCCGTGTCGGTTGCGTGCGTGTCGCTCCCGATCCTCTTCCTTCTTCCTTCCGTGGTTTCCCGCCTGGAGGCCAAGCGCTCGGCTACTCCTGCTTGGAATCTTCCGTTCGATCCGGAGCGTGAGGGGAGTGGCGCGATGCGCCGCGCCATCTGGTCCGGGGCGCTCCGGGCGACAGCCCAGCGGCCGGTGCTCGGATCGGGGATCGGTGCCTTCCGCGAGGCGTTCGACCGCTCCAAGGGGACCACGATGAAGCGGCTCGAAGCGGTGGGGGGGCGCACCGCCGATCAAGCTCACAACCACTACCTTGGTCTTCTGGCTGAGCGTGGCGTTCTGGGTCTCGCCGCGTTCGCCCTTCTGACCGCGCTATCGCTTGGCGCGGCGGCCGCGGCCCTGGCTTCCGGAACGCCGACGATGGGACGCGTTCTGGTCGCCGGCCTGGCCGGTTCGGTTGTGGCGCTCTTGGCGCATGGGTTCGTGGATGACAACTTGTCGCTCGTACCGCACGGCAACCTCCTGTTCGCGAATCTCGGCCTGCTTGCTGCGGCTCCGGGCTTGAGCAAGACGCGAACCCGAGGATCCGCCTGGTTCGGGCGGGCGGGAATGCTCACCGCCGTCCTCGCGATGTTTGTTTCGCTGGCGAGCTTTGCCGCCTCGAGGCAGGCGTACGCCGGCACCGCAAGCGCGCGAGCCGGTCATGTGGAGCTGGCCACGTCGGAATTCCGCGCGGCATCCAACCTGGCCCCATGGCGCGACGACTTCGCGGTCGGCCACGGGGAGCAAGCCGAAGCTTGGGCCCGTCAAGGGGCCGGCGCCCCTGCCTTGAAGGAAGCCGAAGCGGCGTACCGGCGCGCGATCGATGTCAACGGCTCCGACCCGGTGACCCGGCAGGAGCTTGGGCGCCTCTACCTATCGCATCCCGACGTATGGGGGGACGGGGTGAATCGCGCCCTCAAGGAGCTTCGCGCGGCCGTGGCGCAAAACCCCTTCTACCCCGAGATCCAGAACGATCTCGGCGTTGCGCTTCTGCGCGCGGGGGACCGGAGCGCGGCACGCGAAGCGTTCGGGCGCGCGGCCGGCGGTGCGCGCGAGTTTGTGGATCCGCTCCTCAACCTAGCCGCCCTGGCGATCCAGTCGGGCGACCTGGTCGAGGCGCGGGTGTGGGTCACGCGTGCGCTCGAGCGCAACCCGCGCTCGGATCGCGCGCGATCCCTCCTGGATGAGCTGGGCAAATAGCGAACCCAAACTCAGGAATATGAGGATAAGCAAAATTGCAGAACACCATACCAAGCATCGCGATCGAGAGGAGGTGAGCACCCGGTCGTCAGTGTTTTTTCATGGGTTGAAGCTCGAACCAAGTGGGTCCACTTCTCCGTTTTGAGTTTCGTTTGAGGGAGGACAAGCAATGCGCAACCGAGCTTTTCTAAAAGTCGTTCTCCTCGGGCTTTTGACCTTCGCACTGGCGCCCGGCCTCGCCGGCGCCGCGAGCCAGGGCCAGGACCTGACGGGGATGCTCGCCTCGAGTGCCGCAGAACGTGCTACGGCGGCGAGCGGTCCGGTCATCAATATTACTCCAGCATCGCATGATTTCGGGCGTGTGAACGTGCCGATGAACTCCGGCAATTTCAACTTCATAGTCAAGAATGCCGGGGACGCCAGCCTGACCATTTCCGCGGTGAACCACAGCAACCCGGGTATCGGGTTCTCTGCATCCATCGGTTCGCTGCCCGTGACGCTCATCCCGAACGCCACGGTCAATCTCGTGACGTCCTACACGGCGAGCGGCAGCGGTCCCCACTCGGACAATGTCACGCTCGTGAGCAACGCGAGCAGCGGTAGCCCCACGATCCTGCTTCTTGCTACCGCGAACAATCCTCCGGTGTTCAGCCCGCCCCTCGCCGCCAACTATTCGGCGGCCGCGTTCTCCGCGTTCTCTCTGACGGCCAGCGCGACCGACGCTGAGGGGGATTTGCTCAGCTGGACCATCGCGAGTGTACCGGCGTTGCCGGTAGGCGCCACGTTCGACGGCGGGACGGGTAAACTGGATTGGACGCCGAATGCATCCGACGCGGGGGACTACGCGGTGACGATCACCGTCTCCGACGGCGCTGCAAGCACGCCCGCCTCGTTCGGGCTGCATGTCACGGCAGACAATCTTCAGCCGACGGCGAACCCCGGCGGACCGTATTTCGGCCTCACCGGGATCCCGCTACAGATGGATGGAAGCGGCTCGTCCGACCCTGATGGCGTGATTGTCAGCTACGCGTGGGACTTTGGCGACAACACTCCCGGCGGCACCGGGTCCAAGCCCAGCCACACGTATGCCGCCGCGGGGAATTACATCGTGAGCCTTACGGTGACGGACAATGGTGCGACGCCGCTGAGCCACACGGCGCTCACGTCGGCCTCGATTTCGAACTTTATCCCCGCCAACATCGTTCGGAATACCACCCAACCCATCAGGACCACCGGTAACCGCCAGGAGCTTTTCGGCATCGAAACGCCGAGCCGGCAGTTGACCGACATCAACACGTCCTCGATCAGGATGAGCACGACATTCCCCAACGCGGGCACGGTGTCCGAGATCCAGAACACGGACACGAGGGATCTGAAGATCGGGGATATCGACGGCAACGGTTTCTTCGACCTGGACGTGCATTTCAAACGGTCCGCGCTCAAGGACCTGCTCCTTCATGTTCCGAACGGCGCCACGGTCGAGCTGGTGATCACGGCTCGGACGTCCGGCGACAACGTCCCGGTTCGCGGAACGATCAGCGTGGTCAAGGCTGGCCCGGGCCAGGTCGTTTCGGCCGCGGCGCCGAATCCGTTCCGGCAGGACGGGACGGCGATCTCCTACAGGGTTGGCGACAACGGCCCGGTTTCCGTCCGTATCTACTCAGTGAACGGCCAGCTCGTACGGTCGCTCCGTGAGGAATACGCGACGCCAGGGGCATACGAGGTTCGCTGGAACGGCAGGGATGACGGCGGTCGCGTCATGCCGTCCGGTATCTACTTCGTGAGCGTCAAGCAGGGCTTGGAGGCATCGACGACTCGGGTGGTGCTCGCCCGGTAGCGCGTCTTCAAGAGTCAGCAAGATCGAATGGAGCGGGGGTCTCACACCCCCGCTCCATCCTCGTTTTCGTTTTCCAATCATGATGGGACACCAGGGGAGAAATGCCCCGAAGTCCTTGCATGGAATGATGATTCGGTGTATACTATAGGTTCGGATCGGGATTGGATTCCGGTCCACGGATGGATAATCCAGGTCCTCTCCGACACTTCACCCGTGGTTTTGCATCGAGGGCGTTTGAACCAAGGCAGGGATTTGCGCCGCGCTCCTAATCGCCCCGCGTCAGCCCGGGAAGAAATCCCCTATTCGATCCGAATGAGATCCCCCCGGAGGCTTTCCATGCGTCCCAGCCGGCGACTCTTGCTTTCCCTTATGTCCGTCGCCGCGGCGACGTTCCTCGCCGCGGGCGTCGCATCCGCCGCCCCGTCCTGGTCCAGCGATCAGGACATCTCGGACGGGGACGTGAACGATACGTTCCTGTCGAACAACGGCCAGCGCTTCGTGGCCGTCGACGACAGCAATAACCTCTACGTGGCCTTCTTCGACGACCGATTCAAAGTTCAGAACGGCGACGACAATTTCGAGATCTTTTTCCGCCGCTTCATCTACAACTTCGGCTCGCCCTACATCACGCGCGTCACGAACGCCGCCAACATGTCCAAGTATCCCTCGATCGCGATCAGGAACTGGGGAGACGGGGACTTGGCCACGCGACAGGACAGTGGACGCGTGTACATCGTGTGGCAGGACGCCCGACTTTTCCCGCTCCCCACCTCTGGTGAGCCCAGATCGTATACGATCTTCATGAGGACCTTCCGTTCGATGGGCGGCACCGGGTTCGGTCCCGAACTCCAAGTCTCCTCCTACGACACACTCAACGCCGCGACGTCGCCCGTCGTCACGGTGGGCGATTCCAACCGGGTTTGGATCGTGTGGCAGAAGGCGAGTGACGGCACAGGGACCACCGCGCTTTATTCGAGCCTGTACCACTCGAATACCGGCGTACTCGATCCGATCGTACAGCTCACGTCGGGGACGTCTTTCTCAGGCAGTGCCTCGATCGCCGCGACGCGAGACGGCGTCGTCCATCTTGTCTGGGCCGACACGCGGACCGGATTTCAGGAAGTCTGGACCAAGCGCTTCGTGCCCGGCACCGGTTGGACGCCGGACGAGCAGGTCGTCTTCAGTCCGACCTCGGCCTCGGCGCCCTCCATCACGACCGATTGGCACAATCACGCGCATTTGGTCTGGGTTGACCGGCGCGACTCGAATCAAAACGAGATCTACTACAAGGAGTACGTCCCGGGGGTCGGCTGGGACGCACTCGACACGCGCGTCACAACAAACACCTTCTCCCAGATTCAACCCTATGTGGACGCGGATGCGATGGGAAACGTGTACACGGTTTGGACGGATCTCAGAAATGGCTCCACCAACTTCGACATCTTCTACGACACCCGTAAAGGGGGCGTGTGGGCAGGGAACACGCCGCTCGTTTCCGCGGCGTCCGATACGTCCAATTCCATGCAGCAGTACCCGGGCATCGCTCATGATGATTTCGGCACCGCGTACGTGTCGTGGATGGATGAACGCCTACCCGCGTCTCTGGGTAAGAACAAGGAGGCCTTCTACAAGGTAGGGTCCAACGTCGTCACGGCGGTTCCAATCGCTGAGGCGCCTGGGCTGACCCGGCTCCTTCGCAACTATCCCAATCCGTTCAATCCCTTGACCAAGATCCAGTTCGCGCTCGAGCGCAACGCGCAGGTGTCGCTAAGGGTTTTCGACGTCCAGGGGCGGGCGGTTCGAACCCTGATTGACAGCTATCTTGCTTCCGGACCAAGACTTATGAGCTGGGACGGCCGGGACGATCGCGGCCGACCCCTTCCTTCGGGTACATACTTCCTTCGGCTGGAGGGAGGGGGCACCTATCTGACGAGAACGGTCAATTTGGTTAAGTGACAACTACTTATGTCGGCGGCGGGCGGGCTCCCTTCTTCGGGGGGAAGGGAGGACCGGGGTTGTTAACCGTTGACGACGATAACAAATAGTGTTATAATCATTTCTGCCTCGAGACTGAAAACCTTTCGGACGAGGCAAGTGCAAATCGCAACCGGGCGTGACGCCCCACATCTCGAAAAGGCAATGGCGAAAGCTCCCCGATTCGCAGTCGAACCCGAGTGCTTGGAGGCATTCGTCTGAGGGCTATGTACGCCCCCGGCGTTTGCCTTGTTTTGTTTTGCCGGTCCACGCATCGCTAAATTCGTTCAGAGGGATACTGAACCCGTAACCTCTCGCACCTCCGGTCGACATCGAAGAAAGAGGTCCCCTAAGTGATCCTCCGCCTCTGGTCACGGATTCGACTTTCCTTCCCTGCCGTCCTCACGCTCGCGCTCGGTCTCCTTTGCCTCACCTCGTCGGCGTTCGGATACACGGTGAGGAAGGACCAGTGGGAGGATTTCTTTGTAAGCACGCCGCTCACATACACGCCGGGACGCAGCACGCCGGCGGTTGCCGAAACCACGATCCGCCACCAGGTCTTCTTCAGCAATTTGGAGACCGGCACGTCGGGATGGTCCACCTTGAACTGGCGCGCCGGAATGCCGGTCGGCTGGAACATCGTGTCGGGCACGCACGCCTGCACGGGAAACTCCTGGTGGTGCGGCCAGGTCGGGCTTCCTCACGGTGATGGGTACGGGAACGCCTGGATCCAGAGCTTGACCACCAACGTTCCGATCAATATCTCCGGTGGAACCGGCGCCCAGCTGACGTTCAAGACGCGATACCAGAGCGAGTTTCTCTTTGACTGGGGTTGGGTCCTGATCAAGGGGGGCAATGTCGGAGCCCGTTGGGATACGCTTGCGTCCTACTCCGGAAACTTCGGTAACAACTGCATCAACCAGACCCTCGCCATCCCCGATAGTTTCAAGTTGGTAACGCAGCCGATCACACTCCAGTTCCTCTTCGGCTCCGACGTCCGGGGCTCGGCCGAGGATTCCACGGATGCCTTCACCGGTTGGACCCTGGATGACGTCGCCGTCAAGACCGGGACCACCACCCATTTCTTCGACGACATGGAGAGCGGCTCCTCCAAGTGGATCGCGGTCTCTCCCAACCCGGGCGCGCTCTGGCACCTGGAGAGCGCACCCAGCACCTCGCAGTCGGCTACTTGCGGCTTCCTCCTGACGAATGTATGGGTCCCATTCCAGGGATTCGGCTTCGGGCTCGTCCCGGATTTTGCGGACCAGATGCTGATAACCCCGGCGATGGACCTTCTAGGCGTTTTCAGCGCTGCCACCCCCACCACAACCCTCAGATTCCAATTTGACGAATGGATCAATCTTCCGCCACCCAACTCGGTCTACTGGTCCCTCTGGATTCAGGGGTCGAACGACAAGACGACTTGGACCCCTTGGAAGAACGCGCAGGGCCTCGCGGAGTACTCGGGCGGCACGCCGCAATGCGTCGAGGGCGTTTCGTACAACTTCAATCCGTACGACAGCACGCGAACCGGGTTCGGACCCGAGATGCGCTACATCCGGCTCGGATTTCGACTGCGCGATGAGAAAGCCATCGACGGCTGCGACTGCGGCGGGCCCCTCAGACTCGGTTTCAATACCGAGGGCATTTACATCGACAACGTCGGCGTCTACTACGTCTACACCATCAGCGGTGTGGAAACAGTGAGCGCGGTGCCGGCTGCGCCCAGACCGAGGATCCAAAGAACATTCCCAAACCCTTTCAATCCCAACACGACAATCGAGTTTTCAGTGCCGACATCCGGTCCCGTGCGGGTCGGCATTTTCGATATCCACGGGAAGCGTGTGGCGACCCTCGTCGACCAGACGATGGGCCCCGGAGTCTACCGGGTCCGTTGGACCGGAAAGGACGCAGGCGGTGCCGACGTCGCGTCGGGGGTCTACTACGCGCAAGTTCAGAGCACGGGCGGCCGCGGTTCGGGACGCCTCGCGTTGATCAAGTAGCTCGAGCAGTTTGAACCGAACTCATCACGCAAAGTCCGCAAAGTCGAAGGGAGGTGGTAACCCGAAGGGGCAGCAGCAAGCGAAGTTGTAAGCGGTTTTGTTGCAGTGCCCGGAAGGGCGAAGTCTCGTGTCTGCAACACCTGTGATCCGGATGGGCCGGACGCGGAAGGAAGGGGGCCTCGAACAAGAGAGGTGGGCCCTTCGCAACTTCGATGTTCCGATTCGTCGGAGGTTTTACATCATGCTCAAGCGGCTTTTCACGACGCTGTTCTCAGTCGTGGTATTGGCCGGATTGACGTCGGTGGCCAGCGCGCAGTACATCAAGATCCTCACGGACAACCCGACCGACAACACGCGGTTGAGGGCGACCGGGACGACGATCCTGTCCATCACGCTCGACACCAATCACGACAAGAGCGGCTCACTCCAGAGTTGTAACTCGCACAGCGTAGACTGCGGGGCGACCCCAACTGTCGATCCGCTCACGATCTTCAGTTGGCAGGTCTACCTGAGCGCGGTAGGTGGGACGGTAACCTGGGGGACATTCACCCCGGACACTTCCGCCTACGCGACCCTTCAGACGCAGCTTCAGGACACTCATGATGTCGAGTTCACCTTCCAGAGACAGCCGGCGGGCTCGTTTAATAATCCGGGGCTGCTCTCCGTTGGGAAGATCCCGGTAACGATCACGAGTGGGTCTCCGGCCATCACCTTCCCACGGTACCCGAACCTCCCGTTGGATCCGAACAGCTTCGGGACGGCGTTTGGGACAGGATGTCCGGCCTTCGTGTTTGGGAACACGTACCTTCTAGGCGATCGGGCCGACCCGTGCGGCGCCATCAGCGGGATTCCGACTGACTGGTACGACTCGGACGGGGTCGGTGCTCCGCTCGCACCAAACGCGACGCCGTCGATCACGGCACCTTCGTCGGCCTCGGCCGCCGAGGGCACGCCGATGGCGGCGATCAACGTGACCGCGACGGACGCGGACGCGGCGAATACCTTGACGATCACGCAGTCAGGGAAGCCGGCGGATTTGACGTTTACGACGAATTCGCCTGGTGTGTCACCTCGGACGGCTTCGATCACGGGGACGCCGGGCTTCGCCGATCAGGGTAGCTACACCATCGTATTCACGGTGAACGACGGTACGGGCACGACCAATGCGACGGCGAGCGCCCAGACCGTTCTTACCATTGCGAACACGAACCAGGCCCCAGCCATCACGGCTCCTGCGACGGCTTCAGGTACGGAGGCGGTGGCGATCGCGACGATCACGGCGACCGCGACGGATGCGGACGGGGCTGCAAACAACCTGACGATCACGCAGGCGGGGAAGCCGGCGTCGTTGACGTTCACGGCGCAGGCGGCGGGACCATCACCTCGTACGGCGACGATCACGGGGACTCCGGCGGCGGGCTCCGCCGGCACCTACACCATCGTCTGGACGGTGAATGACGGTTCGGGCGCGACCAATGCAACGGCGAGCACGAACACCGTTCTGACCATTGCGGCTGGTGCGAACACGCGGCCAGCGATCACAGCTCCTGCGACGGCATCAGGGTCGGAGGGAGTAGCGATTGCGACGATCACGGCGACTGCGACGGATGCGGACGCTGCAAATACCTTGACGATCACGCAGTCCGGCAAGCCGGCGTCGTTGACGTTCACGGCGCAGGCGGCAGGGACAACCCCCCGGACGGCGACGATCACGGGGACACCGACGTTCACGGATGCGGGCAGCTACACCATCGTGTGGACGGTCAATGACGGTACGGGCACGACCAATGCAACGGCGAGCACCAACACCGTACTGACGATCGCGAACGTGAATCGTCAGCCGGCGATCTCGGCCCCTGCGACGGCATCAGGGTCGGAGGGAGTAGCGATCGCGACGATCACGGCGACCGCGACGGACGCGGACGCTGCGGACAACCTGACGATCACGCAGGCGGGGAAACCGACGTCGTTGACGTTCACGGCGCAGGCGGCGGGACCCTCACCTCGTACGGCGACGATCACGGGGACGCCGACGTTCACGGATGCGGGCAGCTACACCATCGTGTGGACGGTGAATGACGGTACGGGCACGACCAACGCAACGGCGAGCACGAACACCGTTCTGACGATCGCGAACGTGAACCAGACGCCAGCGATCACGGCCCCGGCGACGGCATCCGGGTCGGAGGGAGTGGCGATCGCGACGATCACGGCGACCGCGACGGATGCGGACGGAGCTGCAAACAACCTGACGATCACGCAGGCGGGGAAGCCGGCGTCGTTGACGTTCACGGCGCAGGCGGCGGGACCCTCACCTCGTACGGCGACGATCACGGGGACTCCGACGTTCACGGATGCGGGGAGCTACACCATCGTGTGGACGGTGAATGACGGTACGGGTGCGACCAATGCAACGGCGAGCACGAACACCGTACTGACGATCGCGAACGTGAATCGGCAGCCGGCGATCACGGCACCTGCTTCAGCGAGCGGTGCGGAAAACGTTGCGATCGCGACGATCACGGCGACCGCGACGGATGCGGACGGGGCTGCAAACAACCTGACGATCACGCAGGCGGGGAAGCCGGCGTCGTTGACGTTCACGGCGCAGGCGGCGGGACCCTCACCTCGTACGGCGACGATCACGGGGACTCCGACGTTCACGGATGCGGGTAGTTACACCATCGTGTGGACGGTGAATGACGG